>VXLW01000045.1 GCA_009841435.1 Dehalococcoidia bacterium
CCCCCCCGCGCCCCCCCCCCCCCCCCCCCCCCCCCCCCCCCCCCCCCCCCCCCGCGGCTCGCCACCGGCCCCGGGCTCGCCTCGCGCAGCGCCTCCGCGGCGGCCCGCACTGTCTGGTCGATATCCGCTTCCGTGTGCGCTGCCGAGACGAACCACGCCTCGAACTGCGACGGCGCCAGCATCACCCCTCGCTTCAGCATCCCCTTGTGGAACGTGGCGAAGGTAGCGGTGTCGCTCTCGGACGCCTCCGTGTAGTCGCGCGGCGGCGTGGGGCGGAAGAACAGCGACAGGAGCGAACCCCGCCGCACCACGCAGGCTTTCGCCTCGGAGCGGCGGACCGCCGTCCCGAGGCCGTTCTCGAGGTACCGTGCCAGCTCCTCGGCGCGCGCGTACGGACGCCCGTCGCAGAGCACGTCCAGCGTTGCGACGCCCGCGGCCATCACGAGCGGGTTCCCGCTGAGCGTGCCCGCCTGGTAGACCGGCCCTTCCGGCGCCAGCAGCGACATGAGCTCGGCCCGTCCTCCCAGCGCCCCCACCGGCAGCCCGCCCCCGATGACCTTGCCGAGGCAGACGATGTCGGCTTCCGGCAGCAGGCCGCTGAGGCCGTACCGCAGCCGGAATCCCGTGATGATCTCGTCGTCGACTAGCAGCGCGCCGTGCTGGCGGGGGACCGTCTGCAGCGCGTCGAGGAACGCGTCTTCCGGCGGCACAACCCCCATGTTCCCTGCCACGGGCTCGACGATGACCGCCGCCGTCTCGTCGCCGTGCGTCTCGAACCACTGCGCGAGCGCGTCCGCGTCGTTGTAGGGGAGCACGGCGGTTCCGGCGGCGATGGACTCGGGAACGCCGGCGGAGTCGCTCAGCCCGAGCGTCGCGACCCCGCTCCCCGCCTTCACCAGCAGCCCGTCGCTGTGGCCGTGGTAGCACCCCTCGAACTTCACGACGAGGTCGCGCCCGGTCGCCGCCCGCGCCAGGCGGATGGCGGTCATCGTCGCTTCCGTTCCCGAGTTCACGAACCGGAGCCGTTCAAGCCCCGTGGCCTCGCCGATGCGCCTCCCCAGCTCCACCTCTCCCGGCGAGAGCGCCCCGAAGGCCGTTCCCCCCGCCGCCGCCTCCCCCAGCGCCGCCACCACCGCCGGGTGTGCGTGCCCGAGGATGAGCGGCCCATAGGCCGCGACATAATCGATGTACTCTGCTCCGTCGGCGTCGTAGAGCCGCGCCCCCGACGCCCGTGCGATGGGGACCGGCTCGCCCCCGATTGAGCGGAACGAGCGCACGGGGCTGGAGACGCCCCCCGGGAAGAGCGCTGCGGCCTGCTCGCGCAGGCCGGCGTTATCCACGGCTGACTCCCGCGGGCGTCCGCGCGAGGTACGTCTCGCGGACCTCGTTGCCCTCCGTCTGAAAGTCGGCGAACGCGACCTCCGGGTCGGGGCTCGACGGCTGCGGCGGCTCCCGCTGCCACAGCGCCGCCTCGCGACAGAGCGCAATCATGACGCTGCACGGCTCCGGGCAGGGAGTCGCGTCGTCCGAAGCTGCTTGCTCGGCCCAGACAGGCGTCCGCACGCATTGCCCGCAGAGCGCGTCACGCGCCCGCTCCTGCCCCTCCGCAGCGAGCTCGCCCGCGACGCGGTACCGCCCCCGCTGCCGCGCCACCACCTCGTCGAGTGTCTTCACCCGTAGCGTTCGCTGCGCCGCCTGTCGCTGATGCAGGAGCGCCTGCGGGTAGATGGTGTCGATTGCCGCTTCGGTTAGGTTTTCGGGCAACGAGATGCGCCAATTGCCGGGCAGCGTCCGCGCCCCGCTGAGCGGGCGGTAGCGACCGTGGGCGTCGGTGCGTACATGCTCACGTAGCGCCTCGACCGTGCCTTCAAGTTCGTGTGCGTCCGGTCCCAGGTGCGGCCCCGAGAGCTCCACCCGCCCGCCCCGAAACACCACCGCTACCTCTCCAAACGTGAAGTCCCGCCGGGCTGCGATGGCCTCTATCGCCAGGTCGTGCACGCGGCCATTCTAGCGGTCGGGCGGGTGTAGATAGACGCGAGGCGCCGGCCCGTCACATACTGCCCGCGCCCGTTACGGAGTCCCAGGAGGACCGAGATGGGGAAGTTCCAGCGCCACCAGGTTGGTAACGCCGAGATCATCGCGCTCCAGGACAGCTGGACGGCGATGCCTCCTTCCATGTTCTATCCCGACGTCCCCGCCGACGCCTGGGCCGATTACGGCGAGTTCCTCGACGGCGACGGCAACCTGACGCTCAATCTCGGCGCCTGGCTCGTCGCCAGCGAGGGGGACACGATCCTCGTCGATACGGGCCTCGGAGGACGGCCCGCGCCTATGCCCCTGAAGGAAGATACCGCTCTCCCCTCCGTGATGGAGGAGGCCGGTGTAATGCCTGAAGAGGTCGACACGGTCGTCTACACCCACCTCCACTTCGACCACACCGGCTGGACCACCATCGACGACAACGGCGCTGCCGTCCCCCTCTTCCCCAACGCCCGCCACGTCGTGCAGCAGACGGAGTGGGACTACTGGACCGGTAGCGACGAGCTGCGCGCCGCTGCCCAGTACGACAACGTCCTTGGCCCGATCGAGTCCGGCGGGCTGCTCGACCTCGTCGAGGGCGAGCACGCCGTCACCGGCGAGCTCGTGACCGTCCCCACCCCCGGCCACACCCCCGGGCACGTCTCCTTCGTCCTGTCCAGCGCCGGCGAGCGCGCCTACCTCATCGGCGATGCCGCCCACCAGCCCGTGCAGGTGTGCGAGGACGGGTGGTGCGCCGGTGCCGACGTCGACAAGGTGGCATCGGCGGCCAGCCGCAAAATCCTCATGGCGCGGATCGAGGAGGAGGGGGCGCTTATCGCGAGCGGTCACTTCCCCTTCCCCGGCCTCGGCCATGCCGTCGCCGGCGCCGGCGGCCGCACCTACCGCCCCCTCGATTGACGCGCATGGCCGGTGCGGACGGGGACATCGAGGGCGTTGCCGGGGTCATCATCTGGACCGACCGGTACCCCGACATGCTCGCCTTCTATCGCGACGTGCTTGGCCTGACACCCCGCAGCGAGCGGTCCACCTTCGCGAACTTCGAGTGGGACGGCTTCCGCCTTAGCGTCGCCGCCCACGACGAGGTCCACGGCCCCGCCCGCGACCCCCTGCGCATCATGGTCCACTTCGCCGTCCCTGATATCGCCGCGACGCACGAGCGGCTGGTGGAGCAGGGCGTCGAATTCTCGCGTCCGCCCGAGCAGGAGCGCTGGGGCGGCTGGGTCGCGACGTTCGCCGACCCTGATGGCAACACCCTGCAGCTGCTCCAGCTTCCCGACTAGCGACTCAGACCAGCGGCCAGGGATAGCTTCGGTGGGGACCCGGAGTCGGCATCGCTCGTGTCCGCAGGAGCCGGTCGGCCCGGCCCAGGAACGCCCCGATCTCGTCCGGTGAGAGGAGCGCGTTAAACGCTTCGGCTTCCTCGTCGTCCCCCGCCACCGCCGTCGCCGCCCGCTCCACGTCCCCCAGCCACTCGTCCGAGATGGGCTGCTCCGCCCAGTCCCAGATCACCGTGCGCAGCTTGTACTCGCGGTGGAAGCAGAGCCCGTGGTCGATGCCCCAGACACGGCCCTGCTCGTCCAGCAGGCAGTGCCCGCCTTTGCGGTCGGCGTTGTTGGCCACGAAGTCGAACACCGCCATCCGCTGCAGCTGTGGCACGAGCTCCGGGTCGTCGCGCTGCTCGAAGAAGTGCGAGGACTGGTCGTGCGGCACGTACAGCTGCAGCGACCCCACCCCCTGCGGTCCGTCCCGCACGACCGTCGGCGGGACGAACGACCAGCCAAGCAGCTGCGCGAGCTGGTAGGCCGCCACCTCCCGCGCGTACAGCGTCCCGGTGGGGAAATCCCACAGCGGCGTCTCGCCGGACTCGGGCTTGTAGACCGCCGCGATCTCCTGTCCATCGCCCGCACAGAGCCGCGCCAGGTAGACGTAGTTGCTGGAGGACCAGAGCAGCTTCAGATCCTCGAACTCCGCCTCCAGCAGCAATGCTTCGGCCCCGGCCATGTCGACGGTGCGGGTCATGGCGCGCAGGTTAGCAGAGCGCCCAGCGGGTAGCGGTCGGCTAGACCGTGATGGTCCCCCGCAGAACCGTGACGGCCGTTCCCGCGATGCGCACGGTCGTGGGCGTGTCCCCCTCGCCCTCCATCTCCACCTCGACCAGCCCCGGCCGCCCCATGATGTGCCCCTGCTCGACCGTATAGGCAGCCTCCCGCACGAGACCGTGCCGCCAGAGGTAGGCCGCCATCCCGCCGCTGGCGCTCCCCGTCACCGGGTCTTCCTGCACCCCGGAGGATGGGCCGAAGTGCCGCGCGTGCGCCCGGTTCGCGGGGTCGTAGGCCTCCGGAGTGAACACGTGCGTGCTGAAGTAGCCGTCCTCGCTCTCCAGATCGGCCAGGCGTTGCAGGTCGGGGCGAACCCGCTCGAGCACCGCCAGCGACGCCACCGGGATCATCGCCTGCGGCGTGCCCGTGCTGACCACCTGCGCGGGGTATCCCTCCAGCAGGTCCGAGGCAGCGATGCCGAGCACGCGCGCGTACACGTCCCGGTCGAGAGTGTTCCGGAACTCCGGTGTCGCCTGCGTCATCGCGATGCGCACCCGGCCGTCGTCCCTGCGCGAGAGGTCGACCGGCAGAACCCCCACGTTCAGCTCCTGCGTCACGCGATGCGGAGCGTCACCGAGCTCGATGAGCCCGTCCTCCACGAGCGCGTGCATCGTCGCGATCGTGGGGTGGCCCGCCAGCGGGATCTCCTTCCGTGGCGTGAAGAATCGCACGCGAAAATCCGCCACCTCCGAGGGCATGGCGAACGCCGTCTCGCTCAGGTTCAGCTCGCGCGCGATCGCCTGCATCTGCTCGGGCGAAAGCCCTGCCGCGCGGGTGACCACGCCGCATGGGTTGCCGGCATACCGCTCGGTGGTGAAGGAATCGACGATCGTGATCTCGTACTCGGCCATCGCGGGAGCGTAGCATCGCCCCATGTCCATTCAAGAGAACGATCCGCTCGCCGCGCGCGTCGGCGAGCTCCTGCTGGCCCGCGAGGCGCGTGTCTCCGTCGCCGAAAGCACCGCCGGTGGCCTCATATCCGCCCGGCTCATCAGCGTGTCCGGCGCCTCGAAGTGGTTCGACCGTGGGCTCGTCGCCTATACCGTGCCCTCGAAGCCGGACACCCTCGGCGTCAGCATCGACTTCCTCCGTGAGCACGGCACCGTCAGTCCCGTTGCCGTCGCCGCCATTGCCGAGTCCGTACTTGATCGCAGCGCCGCCGACTACGTCGTCGCCGAGAGCGGCATGGCCGGGCCCATCAAGGGACGGTCGTCGAAGCCCATCGGGGGCGTCTCCTTCGCCGTCGCCGGGCCCGACGGCACCGTCAGCGAGGAGGTGCACTTCGAGGGCTCGCGCGTCGCCATCATGGAGCAAATCGCCGAGCACGCCCTGCAAATGCTGGTCGCCGCGCTCGATTCTGGCGCCTAACTCCCCGTTGGGCGAAGGTGAAGCCTCCCACGCCGCGCAGCCAGCGCGAGATTGGAGCCACCCGTGCCCGCACCCGACCTCGACACCATCGTCTCCCTGGCCAAGCGCCGGGGTTTCGTCTTCCCCTCCTCCGAGATCTACGGCGGTTTCGCCAACACCTACGACTACGGTCCGCTCGGCGTTGAGCTGAAGCGCAACATCCGCGATGCCTGGTGGCGCGCCATGGTGCGCGAGCGCGATGACGTCGTCGGCATCGACGCGGCCATGATGACGAACCCCCAGGTGTGGGTCGCCAGCGGCCACACCGAGACCTTCAACGACCCCCTCGTCGACTGCAAAACCTGCCGCCAGCGGTTCCGTCCCGACCACATCGAGGAAGGGCAGTACGGCGAGGTCGAGCGTGACGCGGAAGGGAACTTCCGCTGTCCCAGCTGCGGAGGGGAGCTGACCGAGCCGCGCCTCTTCAACCTCATGTTCAGCACCCAGGTGGGGACGGTCGTCGATGAGGGCTCCGTCGCCTACCTGCCTCCTGAGACCGCCCAGGGCATGTTCGTGAACTTCGAGAACGTGCGCAGCTCCATGCGCCGCAAGCTGCCCTTCGGCATCGCCCAGACGCGCGTCAGCTTCCGAAACGAGATCACCCCGGGGCGCTTCATCTTCCGCACGCTCGAGTTCGAGCAGATGGAGATGGAGTACTTCTGCCGCCCCGCCGACGCGGCCGAGTGGCACCGCTACTGGATCGACGAGCGCCAGCGTTGGTACGCCGAGACCATCGGCATCGATCCCGTCCGCATGCGCATTCGCGACCACGAGCCCGAGGAGCTCTCCCACTACAGTGCCGGCACCAGCGACATCGAGTACGACTTCCCCTGGGGCTGGGGCGAACTCGAAGGCATCGCCAACCGCACAGACTTCGACCTGAAGGCGCACAGCGGCCACAGCGGCCAGGACCTCTCGTACTTCGACGAGGAGACGCGCGAGCGCTTCACGCCCTACGTCATAGAGCCCGCCGCCGGCCTCACGCGCACCCTCGCGGTCGCGCTGCTCGAGGCCTACACGGTCGAGCCCGACGAGAAGGGCGACGAGCGGGTCGTGCTGAAGCTGCCCGCCGCCATTGCCCCCATCAAGGTGGCGGTGCTGCCCCTCTCCAAGAAGAACACCCTCACGCCCACCGCGAAGCGCGTCCACGCGCTCATCCGCTCGCACTGGATGACCCAGTACGACGAGACGCAGTCGATCGGTCGCCGTTACCGTCGCCAGGACGAGATCGGCACGCCCCTCTGCGTCACCGTCGACTTCGACACGCTCGAGGACGAGGCCGTCACCATCCGCGAGCGCGACACGCAGGAGCAGGTGCGCGTCCCCATCGCCGGCCTCGTCGCTGCCCTCGCCGAACGCCTCCCGGGAGTCCGCTAGACTCCCGCGCCGGAAGGCAGGTCCGTTTGTGAAGAGCGATGCAACGACCGTCGGGGAGTACCTGGCAGGATTGCCGGAAGACCGGCGGCAGGCGATACAAGCCGTGCGCCGCGTTGTGCTGGAGAACCTGCCGGACGGGTACGAGGAGTGCATGTCCCACGGGATGATCGCCTGGGTCGTGCCCCTCAGCCGTTATCCCGATACCTACAACAGCCTGCCCCTCCAGCTGGCCGCTCTCGCCTCGCAGAAACGCCACATGGCGATCTATCTGAACAACGTCTACAGCGACGAGGAGACGCGGGAGTGGTTCACGGCCGCCTACGAGGCCAGCGGCAAGCGGATGGACATGGGGAAGTCGTGCGTGCGCTTCAGGCGCCTCGACAACCTGCCGCTCGACGTGATCGGACAGGCGATCGCGCGCACGAGTGTCCACGACTTCCTCTCGTTCTACGAGGCTGCGCGCAGCAAGACGAAGCGGGGCCGCTAGCTCGCCGCGAACGCTCGGCAGGCGATCGCGCGCCCAAGGTCGTCGATCGACTCCCGCAGCATGCGCTGCAGCACTGCCTGCTCCTCTGGCGTCTCGTCGAGGAGCGCCTGCGCCCGGTCGAGCGTGTCCTGCTCGACGCGATAGCTCGGGAAGAGCCCGCCGTAGAACACCGTCGCGAACTCGCGGTCGCGCTCCACGAAGATGTCCCCGACCTGTTCGAAGAACGCGTCGACGAACGGCGCCAGCAGATCGGCCTGGTGCGTCCAGTTGAACCCGCTC
The DNA here is from genome assembly GCA_009841435.1 of Dehalococcoidia bacterium. GTDB lineage: Bacteria > Chloroflexota > Dehalococcoidia > Tepidiformales > Tepidiformaceae > UBA2991. The sequence goes on from VXLW01000045.1 coordinate 7,690, forward strand.
ATCGCCGCCTGGTTCAGGTAGCGCGAGCCGTAGCCTTCGTCCGCGAAGCGCTCCCACGCCTCCGCCTTCACGTCCGCCGAGGGAACGGAGGTCTCGCAGCGAAGCTGCGCCCGCTGGCCCCGGTCCGAGGGGTCGCGCTCCGCTTCGGCGGCCACCCGCTCGGGCGCCCCCGGCAGCCCAAAGGCGATGTGCCGCGCGGCCACGCCCCAGCGCATGTCCTGGTCGAGCTCGAATCCCTCGACGACCTCCTCCCCGTCCGCTAGCCGGCCGACGTAGGCGAGGTCGTCCGCGTTCACGGCAAGGCCCACGAGCGCCCGCCCCCAGATGATGCGTGTGTCGTCATCTGAGGCGGCCAGCAGCCCCTTCTTTGCCGTCTCGAACAACAGGTGCGCCTCGGCGTCCCGCTGCTCGGCGGGCACGTACCGGTTCTGTGAGCTAGCGGCGTGCCCGAGCACCGAGTCGACCAGCTCGATGTTGCGCTCGAACCCGATCTTCTCCCGCACGATCGCGAGGAAGTCCGTCGACTTGAGCTGCTGGTCCCGAACCATGCTCCAGAGCGTCGACCACAGCTGCTGCCGTAGCAGGTCGTCGTCGACGCGCTCGATGTTCTCGCGCGCCCAGGCCACCGACTCGTCGTCGAGCGCGATCTTGGCGTAGGCGTGGTCGTTGAAGTTCGGGTACACGAGCGCCGGTCGCGGGCGGCCCCGTGCCGCCTCGATCTCCGTGCTTTCGCCCTCGAGCACCGCCGGCACGGCCTCCACGGCGGTTGAAGCGCCGTCGTCCGTGAGCAGCCCCGTCTCGAGCGTGTGCGGGCGGATGGTGGGGTAGTCCGCGGGTGCCGTCTGGCTCAGCTCCAGCCGCGTCACGCGCTCGCCGTCGCTCTCCCAGTCCGCCCGGATCGTGTTCAGCGACGATGTCTCCAGCCAGAGCCGGGACCACTCGCCCAGCTCGCTGCCGCTCCCTTCCTCCAGCGCCCCGAGGAAGTCGTGCAGCGAGGCGTTGCCGTAGTCGTACGTCCGGAAATAGTGCCGCATCCCCTCCCGGAACCCATCGATGCCGATCGTCGCCACGAGCTGCTTCAGTACCGAGGCGCCCTTGCCGTAGGTGATCCCGTCGAAGTTCAGGAACGTCTCGTCCGTGTCCCGGACGGTCCCCGCGATCGGGTGCGTCGTGATGAGCTGGTCCTGCCGGTAGGCCCAGTTCTTGATGCCGTTGTTGAAGTCCTGCCAGCCCGACTGGAAGCGCGTCGCTCCCTCCATCGCGAGGTACGACATGTAGGTCGCGAAGCTCTCGTTCAGCCACAGGTCGTTCCACCAGCGCATCGTCACGAGGTTCCCGAACCACATGTGCGCCATCTCGTGGAGGATCACTTCCGCCCGGCGCCGGCGCTGGTTCTCCGTGGGCGGGTCGCGGTACACCATCGACTCGTTGAAGGTCACGGCGCCTACGTTCTCCATTGCCCCGTGGTTGAACTCCGGCACGAAGATCTGGTCGTACTTGCCGAAGGCGTAGGCGTAGTCGAAGAACTCCCCGAAGAAATCCAGCCCCTGCTGCGTGATCGTGAACAGCTCGTCCGTGTCGAGGTACTGCGCCATCGACTTCCGGCAGAGCAGCCCCAGCGGGATCCCGGCGTGCTCGTCCGTGGCGACGTGGTACGGCCCCGCGATCAGTGCGAACAGGTAGGTGCTGAACGGCGGCGTCTCCGCGTACTCCCGCCGGATGCGCCCGTCCGCCAGCGTCTCCGCCGAGACCTCCTGCGAGTTCGCCGTCAGCGTCCACTCCGCCGGCGCCGTCACCGTCAGCTGGTAACGCGCCTTGATGTCGGGCTGGTCGAAGCAGGGGAACAGCCGGTGCGCGTCGAACGGCTCGAAGTTCGTGTACAGGTACTCCTCGCCGTCCTCGGGGTCGACGAACTGGTGGAGTCCGTCGCCGCCGTGGTCGTAGTCGTTCTCGTACTCGATGCGCAGCGTGTTCGAGCCCGCGAGCGCAGCCCCGGGCAGCGTCAGCTCGCGCCCTCGCCACTGGAAGTCGACCGTCTCGCCGTTCAGTTCCAGCAGGTCGATGCGCTTCCCCCGGAAGTTCAGCATCAGGTCATCGCTGCCGCTCTGGTCGAACGTGATGGTGACGGCACCGCCGTAGGTGGGGGCGCCCTTGGTCAGGTCGAGCGCGAGCTCGTAGTGGCAGTTGGAGACACGCTCTGCCCTCGCCGAGGCGTCGCTCTCGGTGAGGATGTCGCGTTCCTGGGTGAGGACAGGCTCGGTCACGGGGTTCCTCGCTTCTCTATCGACGGTGGGTGGCCCGCAAAGGCTACCGCCCCTTGCCCTCGGCGTCAGGCCGGGCGCTCCTGTCCCGCGTTCGTGACGCGGGGTACAATCGGCCAAGCTCAGCCTGAGGTGTCCCGCTTCCATGCCCAACAGTGACGTTGTCGAGGCGCTCGTCACCGCCATCAACTACGACCGCTTCGAAGACATCCAGGCGTTGCACGCCCCGGGCGTCGTGTTCCACTCGTTCCGCAGTCCGATGCTGCGTGACAGCGTAGCGGTCCGCGACTTCCACCACGAGTTGCTCGAGCGCTACGCCGACTGCACCTACACGGAAGTCGAGGCCGTCGAGGACGGCGGCGCCGTTGCCGTCCGCGCCACCATCGAGGCCAAGGGCTACGACTGGCGCGCCTTCCAGCAGCGCGTGCTCGACGTCAGCCGCGTCGAGGACGACCTCATCGTCGACCGCCGCCTCTACGGCATGATGCGGGACATCGAGCTCGACAAACCCGCCCTCGCCGCAATGGACGCCGCCAACGCCTTCCGCGGCGGCTCCGCCCGCTCCACCCGCAGGCTTGTGCGCGGCCTCTACGAGAAGCTCATTGCCTCCGAGCGCGACGAGGCGTCCGAGTCCCTCGACGAGAAGGTCACCCTCATTGATTCCGTCTACGGGATCGTTTCCGGGGTCGATGCAGTCCTCGACCTGCTCGAGGCGACACCCCGACCCGCCTTCGGCTACCCCCGTCTGACGGCCGTCGTCGCCGGCGAGAAGGATGCCGCCGTCGAGATCGCGATCGACCCCGCCCGCCCCCGCATCGCCGACTGGGTGCGGGTCGTCGAGGGCAAGGTGCTGGTCATCGAACGGCACTGGATGCTGCGCGAGATCGGTATCAACCCCTTCGTCGAATACGCTCGCGACCGGCACCGCCGCCAGGTGATCCTGCCGAAGTAGACCACCCGACCGCCGCGCTCTCCGCCGCGGCCCACCATCACAAGGAGTGCCCGCATGGCCACGATGTACTACGACGACGACGCCGATCTGGGGCTGCTGAAGGACCGCAAGATTGCGGTCATCGGGTTCGGCTCCCAGGGCCACGCCCACGCCCTCAACCTGCACGACTCCGGACTCGACGTGCGCGTCGGCCTCTACCCGGGGTCACGCTCCTGGAGCTCGGTCGAGGAGTCGGGTCTGCGCGTTGGCACGGTCGAGGACGTCTCCCGTGAGGCCGACGTGATCATGGTGCTCATCCCCGACCACCTGCAGCGCGACGTCTACGAGAAAGCCATCGAGCCCGGCCTGGCCGAAGGCAAGATGCTGATGTTCGCCCACGGCTTCAACATCCACTTCCAGCAGATCGACCCGCCCGACTTCGTCGATGTGACGATGATCGCCCCCAAGGGCCCCGGCCACCTCGTGCGCCGCGTGTTCACCGAGGGCGGCGGCGTGCCCTGCCTGCTGGCCGTGCACCAGGACGCCAGCGAGGTCGCCTCGCAGCTCGCGCTCGCCTATGCCAAGGGCATCGGCGGCACGCGCGGCGGCGTCCTTGAGACCACCTTCCTTGAGGAGACGGAGACCGACCTCTTCGGCGAGCAGGTCATCCTCTGCGGGGGCCTCTCTTCGCTCATCAAGGCCTCCTTCGAGACGCTGGTCGAGGCCGGCTACCAGCCCGAGAGCGCCTTCTTTGAGACCATGCACGAGCTCAAGCTCATCGTGGACCTCATCTACGAGGGCGGCCTCGCGAACATGCGCTACTCCATCAGCGACACCGCTGAGTACGGCGACTACAGCCGCGGCCCCCGCATCATCACCGACGAGACCCGCGCCGAAATGCGCCGCATCCTCGAGGAGATCCAGACCGGCAAGTTCGCCAAGGAGTTCATCCTGGAGAACATGTCCGGCCGCGGCAGCTTCCTCGCCATGCGCCGCCGCGATGCCAACCACCAGGTGGAGCAGGTGGGTGCGGAGATGCGCGGCATGATGTCCTGGCTCAACGAGGGCAACTAGCCCCCACCGGCTCCTGCCGGTCCGCTAACGTCCGGTCTTTACGCAACAAGAAGGGGTGGCCTCAGGCCACCCCTTCCGTTTCGGTTCCGTGAGCCGCGCGCTAGACGCGGTGGCACCAGACCCAGTGTTCCTTGCCGCCGGTGCCGACGTTGCGCCACTCGGGGATTTCCTCCCGGCACTGGTCGACGGCGATCGGGCAGCGCGTGTTGAACACGCAGCCGGGCGGCGGCGACAGTGGGCTGGGCACGTCGCCAAGGAGAATGATGCGTTCCCGCTCGCGCTCCACATCGGGGTCCGGAATCGGAACCGCCGAGAGTAGCGCCTTCGTGTAAGGGTGCAGCGGGTCGTCGAAAATCGTGTCGCGGTCGGTCAGCTCCATGATGTGCCCGAGGTACATCACGGCCACGCGATCGCTGATGTGGCGCACGACCGAGAGGTCGTGCGCGATGAACAGGTACGTAAGGTTGAACTCCTCCTGCAGGTCCTGCAGGAGGTTGATGATCTGCGCCTGGATCGACACGTCGAGCGCCGAGACGGGCTCGTCGCAGACGATAAACTCCGGCTCCACCGCGAGCGCCCGGGCGATGCCGATGCGCTGCCGCTGGCCGCCCGAGAACTCGTGCGGGTAGCGGCTGGCGAAGTACGGGTTCAGGCCCACCGTCTGCAGCAGGCTGTGAACGCGGTCGCGCTTCTCCTGCCCCCGCGCCAGGTTGTGGATGGTGATCGGCTCCGAGACGATCGACCCCACCGACATGCGCGGGTTCAGGCTCGCGTACGGGTCCTGGAAGATCATCTGCATGCGGCGCCGGTAGTTCCGCAAGGAACGACCCCGCACTTGCGTCAGGTCCGTACCCCCGAAGTTGACGCTGCCGGCGGTAGGCCGGTTCAGCTGGAGGATGGCCTTGCCGGTTGTGCTCTTACCGCACCCCGACTCGCCCACGAGACCCAGGGTCTCGCCGCGCTTCACGTTGAAGGTGACGCCATCGACCGCCTTCACATCGGCTACGCGCCGCTGGAAGATCAGGCCCGCTGTTACAGGGAAGTAGACCTCCAGGTCCTCGACCTCAAGGAGGGCGTCTCCCGCCCCGTTGCTCATACCGGGTGCGGCCTCGGCGGTGCTAGCTTGTTGCGACAATTGGCCTCTCCCTTCCGACGTTCTGCCACTCCCAGCAGGCGGCCTGATGCTCGCCTTCGACCTGGGCCGTGTCAGGATACTGCGTGAGGCACTGGTCCGTGCGCCAATCGCACCGCGGATAGAAGCTGCAGCCCTCCGGCAGGTGCGCCAGATCGGGGGGCAGGCCCTCGATGGGGATCAGCTTCTCCTGCCGGTGCTCGTCGAGCCGCGGCACCGAATTCAGCAGCCCCACGGTGTAGGGGTGCTTCGGATTCGCGTACAGCTCGGCCGCATCCGCCCGCTCGATCACCTTGCCGGCGTACATCACGTTCACCCGGTCGGCGTAGCGGGCGACCACGCCCAGGTTGTGCGTGATGATGATGACCGCGGTTCCGAACTCGCGACTGAGCCGGGCCATAACCTCGAGGATCTGGGCCTGGATCGTCACGTCGAGCGCGGTCGTGGGCTCGTCTGCCAGCAGAATCTTCGGGTTGCAGCTCATCGCCATCGCGATCATCACGCGCTGGCGCATACCCCCCGAGAACTGGTGCGGGTAGTCGTCGATGCGGCTGCGGGCGGCAGGAATACCCACCAGCTCCAGCAGCTCGACGGCCCGCTCCCGGGCGGCACGGCCGCGAAGGTCCTGGTGCAACTCCAGCGACTCCGTGATCTGCCGCCCGATCGTGAGCACGGGATTGAGCGACGTCATCGGCTCCTGGAACACCATGGCGATGTCGTTGCCGCGGATGCGCCGCATCTCGTTCTCGTCGAGCTTCAGCAAGTCACGTCCCTGGAACATGATCTCGCCGGAGACAATCTTGCCTGGGGGCGAAGGGATCAGGCGGAGGATCGAAAGCGCCGAGACGCTCTTCCCGCAACCCGACTCACCCACAAGCCCCAGCGTCTCGCCCTCCTCCACTGAGTAGGACGTACCGTCAACTGCTTTAACGACGCCCTCCTGCGTGTAGAAGTACGTCCGGAGGTCATTTACCTCAAGAAGCGCCATGACGCCCCCTTTCGCCTGACTCGGATTTGCCTGCGCCACCCATTGACGAGAAACGGGCTCCCCATGCGGCCATGGGGAAGAGGAGATTCGAACTCCTACGCCTTGCGGCACATGATCCTAAATCATGCTCGTCTGCCAATTCCGACACTTCCCCGGCCCAATCCGGTTGGCGAACCATACCGGGAAGACCTTTCCGAAAGTGGTGAGCCGCGAAGGACTCGAACCTTCAACCTAGTGATTAAGAGTCACTTGCTCTGCCAATTGAGCTAGCGGCCCCGAGGTCGCGCGGAGTATACCCAAGCGCCTTCACGCGCGACAACAACTCGGAAACGTTTTGGAAACCCGGACCAGCCCTCAGACCGCGCCCTGCAGCAGCTCGATCACCTCGTCCACGGCCGCCACGCGCCAGTTCGCCCACGTCTCGCTCGTCCGCTGCCACTCCAGGTAGCGCTCGCGGCCTTCCGCCCGCGCCTGCTGGATCTCTTCCTCGCTCGGTTCATGCCCAAGGCGTTGCGCGATTGCCTCTGGACGCATGTCCCCCAGCACTTCGTAGAGCTGATCCATCTGCTCGTTCGCGAGGGCCGGCCGCTCGATGAAGTGGCCCAGCTCGACATGCTCGGCGTTGTAGAAGATGTACACGGGGATGGACTCGAACTCCCCGTCCTTCAGGTACTCGGCGATCATGTCCTTGTTCAGATCACGCTCGAAGATGCGCACTTCGATGCCCAGCGCCTCGGCGATACGAACCCCTACCGGCATTCCCCGGTAGACATCCGGGCACCAGTCCTCGCCGATGATCACCATGTGATCCGGCCCGTTCGGCTGCCCGGCCAGGTCACTCAAGGCGGCCTGCTGCTCCCCGCTGATTGCGAGGCTCCCGTAGTTGTCGTCGAACTGCTCCCGGTTGCGGATGCCCGACTCGATGTATTCCTGGTAGGTCTTGCCCGTCGCAAAGCGCTCGCGCGTGATGACGGATTCCGTTGCCTGAGCCACTGCGGCCTCCCCGGTCCTGTATCGCTTGCAGTCAGCCTATCGGCGGCGCGCTGACGCTACAACTCGCCCCGCTCGGACGCCTTCGCCCGTTCCCACAGCTCGTCCCGCGTGTCCATGTCCATCTCGTTCAGGTCCGGCGACTCCTGTGCGGCCAGGCGCTCCACGAGCCCGAAGCGGCGGCGGAACTTTCCGTTCGCGCGCCGCAGGGCCTGTTCCCCGTCGACGCCCATCGTCGCCGCGATGTGGGCGATCACGAAAAGCACGTCCCCGAACTCCTCCTCGCGGTCCTTCTCCGTCTCCGCCAGCGCCAGCTCCGCGATCTCCTCGGAGAGCTTCTCCAGCGGTCCGTGGATGTCCGGCCAGTCGAACCCCGCCCGGCGCGCCCGTCCCTGGATCGTCTGCGACTCCGCCAGCGCGGGCAGCGTCGCCGGCACGCCTTCGAGGCGGGGCTTGTCGGGTCGTTCCTTCTGCTTCAGGACTTCCCAGCTCTCGCGCACGTCCTCCGCCGTCTCCGCCGTGGCGTCCGCGAACACGTGCGGGTGCCGTGCGACCAGCTTCGCCGCGATGCGCGAATAGACATCGCCGAACTCGAATTCCCCCAGCCGCTCGGCCACCGCCGCGTGCATGAGCACCTGCAGGAGCACGTCGCCGAGCTCCTCGGCGATAGCGTCCGCTTCCCCGGCGTCGATCGCCTCCAGCAGCTCGTAGGCCTCCTCCAGCAGGTGCGGCCGCAGCGATTCGTGCGTCTGCTCCCGGTCCCAGGGGCACCCCTCGGGCCCGTGAAGGCGGCGGATGATCGCTTCCAATGCCTCGAACTGGCGCAGGTCGTCGGGGATGGGGGACGGCTCCGGATCGGTGGCCATGGGCGCAGTCTACGCGTCGCCGTTTCCCCGTCTGCGGGAGCCGCGGTAGGACAAAGCGCGTTCGCGTTGGACAATTGGATGCATGAGCGAGGAACAGCGCACCTGGGGCGGTCGCTTCGAAGGGTCGATGGACGACCTCACGCGCGACTACACCGCTGGCGTCGACCGTGACCTCTACGAGCACGACATCGCCGGTTCGGTCGCGCACGCGCGCATGCTCGGCGCCACCGGCATCATCCCCGAGGGTGAGGCGGCAGCGATCGTCGCCGGGCTCGGCGCCGTGCTCGAACGCTTCCGCGCCGGCGAGGTCGAGTGGCGCCCCGACCTCGAGGACATCCACACCCACGTCGAGGTCTTCCTGCGTGACGAGATCGGCGCCGCCGCGGGGCGGCTGCACACCGCACGCTCACGCAACGACCAGGTTTCGCTGCTCAATCGCATGCTCGTGCGCCAGCAGTGCGACCTCGCCGCCGCCGGCGCCGAGGCGCTCATCGCCGCGCTCAGCGATCTGGCGCTGACCCATGCCGCCGACCCGATGCCCGGCTACACGCACCTCCAGCGCGCACAGCCGGTCACGCTCGGCCACCACCTGCTGGCCTACGGCGAGATGCTGCTGCGCGACCGCGACCGCTTCCGCGACTGCCGGGCCCGCGCGAACGTGATCCCGCTCGGTTCGGGCGCCCTTGCCGGCTCCCCCTACCCCCTCGACCGCGAGATGGTCGCCCGCGAGCTTGGCTTCGACAGCGTCTCGCGCAACAGCCTCGATGCCGTCGCCGACCGGGACTACGCCATCGAGTTCCTTGCCGCCTGCGCGATCACCCAGGTGCATCTCTCGCGGCTCGCTGAGGAGATCGTGCTCTGGTCGAGCGCCGAGTTCGCCTTCGTGCGCCTCCCCGACGCGTTCGCCACGGGGTCGAGCATGATGCCCCAGAAGAAGAACGCCGATGTCGCCGAGCTGGCCCGGGGCCGCTCCGGGCGCGTTCTCGGCGAGCTGGTGAACCTGTTGGCCAACCTGAAGGGCCAGCCCCTCGCCTACAACCGCGACCTGCAAGAGGACAAGGCCGCCATCCTCAACGCTGCCGCCGTCGTGGTCCCCACGCTGCACATCTTCGCGGCCATGGCGCCTGCCCTCGAATTCGATCTGGAGCGCATGCGCGAGGCTGCCTCCGGAGGCTTCTCCCTCGCCACCGACGTGGCCGACTACCTCGTACGGAAGGGCATGCCCTTCCGCGACGCCCATGCCGTCACCGGTGGCCTCGTGCGCGAGGCCGAGGAGCGCGGCTGCGAGCTCCACGAGCTCCCGTTCGACCGCTATGCGGAGGCCAGCGACCTCTTCGAGCCCGATGTCCTCGAAATTGACGTCGATTCCGCCCTCGCCGCCCGTGACGCTATCGGCGGAACCGCTCCCGCCCGCGTCCGCGAGGCTGCCGAGGCGTTGCGAACCGAGGCCGGCTCCTAGTCCAGCTGCGCGACCAGCCCCTTCGTCGCCTCCGCCGCCGCTACCACGCGCTCGCGCTCGTCGTCCGACAGCTCCAGCTCGAAGGTGCGCTGGATACCGCCCTCGCCGAGTTGCACCACCGTGCCCGAGAACACGCCCTCGATGCCGTACTCCCCCTGGTGCAGGGTCGAGCAAGGCAGCAGGCGCCGCTGGTCGAGCAGGATCGCCGTGACCATCGCGATCGTCCCCGCCGAGGGGGCGTAGAAGGCGCTGCCGACCCGCATCAGCTCCGCGATCTCGGCCCCACCTCGCATCGTGCGAGCTACTACCTCGTCGACCTTGTCCGCCGGAAGCAGCTGTGTGAGCGGAACGCCCCCGACGCGGGTCTGTGAGACGACCGGGACCATCGTCGTGTCGGTGTGGCCGCCGATGACGTAGCCGTGCACGTCCTGCGGCGAGACGCCGCAGGCGTCGGCGACGAAGTGCCGGTAGCGGGCGCTGTCGAGCGCGCCGCCCTGGCCGATCACCCGTTCGCGTGGGAAGCCGCTCGCCTCCAGGGCGACGTGGCACATGGCGTCCATCGGGTTCGAGAAAATGACGAGCACCGCGTCCGGCGAGGCCTTTGCCGCGTCCGCGACCTTGGCCCGCACGATCGCGGCGTTGCTGTTCAGCAGCTCCTCGCGGCTCATGCCCGGCTTGCGCGGGGCGCCCGCGGTCACGATCACTACGTCCGAACCGGCCGTCTCGTCCCAGCCGTCGGTGGCGCTGATAGAGGCGCTGAAACCGCTCCAGGCGGCCGCCTGCGACTCGTCCAGCGCCTTGCCGAAGTGCATGGTGCCGGCGAACTGCGGATCGTCCTGCAGGACGACGTCGCAGATGTCGCGCTCGATGAGCCGCTGCGCCATGGCGCCGCCCGTCATGCCGGCGCCAACGATCGTGACTTTCTTCCGTGCCATCGTGTTCCTCTCGAGGGTGCGAATTTGTGCCGGGAGACTAGCACGGGCCTTCCCTAAGGACCGCCGTCGCCGCGCGGCAAGCTCGCAATACCGGCAGCCCATACACTGAGGCTGTGGATCAGTCCCGCATCCGCAACTTCTGCATCATTGCCCACATCGACCACGGCAAGTCGACGCTCGCCGATCGCTTCCTGGAGGTGACGGGCACGGTTGCCGTGCGTGCCATGGCCGACCAGGTGCTCGACACCATGGACCTGGAGCGCGAGCGAGGCATCACCATCAAGGCCGCGGCTGCGCGCATGGCCTATCGCGGGACCGACGGCGAGGAATACCAGTACAACCTCATCGACACGCCCGGCCACGTCGACTTCACCTACGAGGTCTCCCGCTCCCTGGCCGCCTGCGAGGGCGCCATCTTGGTGGTCGATGCCTCCCAGGGGATCGAGGCGCAGACGCTCGCGAACGTCTACCTCGCGCTCGACCAGGGCCTCACGCTCATCCCCGTCATCAACAAGATCGACCTGCCCCACGCTGAGACCGAACGCGTCGTCCACGAGCTCGAACGCGTCGTCGGTTTCTCCGAGGACGAGATCGTCCTCGCCAGCGCCAAGGAGGGCAGCGGCATCGCCGAGATCCTTGAGGCAATCCGCGAGCGCATCCCGCCCCCCGAAGGGGATCGCTCGGGTGAGGTGAAGGCGCTCATCTTCGACTCCAAGTACGACGCCTATAAGGGCGTGCTCGCGCACGTGCGCGTCGTCGACGGCGGGATGCAAGGCCGCTCGGACCTGCGCCTGATGCAGACCGGCAAGACCTTCGAGCCGCTCGAATACGGCATCTTCGCCCCCGGCATGCAGCCGCTTGAGGGACTGGCGGCGGGCGAGGTCGGCTACATCGCGACCGGCCTCAAGGAGGTCGCCGACTGCCGTGTGGGCGATACCGTCACGCTTGCCGAGACGCCCGCGGCTGAGCCCCTCCCCGGCTACCGCCAGGCCAAGCCCATGGTCTTCGCCGGCATCTACCCCACCGATTCCGACCAGTACCAGGAGCTGCGCGAAGCGCTGGAGCGCCTCGCCCTCAACGACGCCTCGCTGGTATACGAGCCGGAGTCGTCGGCAGCGCTCGGGTTCGGGTTCCGCTGCGGCTTCCTCGGGCTGCTGCACCTCGAGATCGTGGTCGAGCGCCTTGAGCGCGAGTACGACCTCGGTCTCCTCACGACCGCCCCCAGCGTCGAGTACGAGGTCGAGTTGCGCTCCGGCGAGGTCGTCGCCATCGAGAACCCCTCCCTCCTGCCCAACCCCTCGAATATCGAGGAGATCCGCGAACCCTGGGCCACCATCGACGTCGTCATCCCCAGCCGCCACATCGGCCAGGTGATGGACCTCGTGACCAGCCGGCGCGGGCAGTTCCTGCGCATGGAGTACCTCGAACCGGAGAGCGACCTCGCCCCCGGCGAGGCGCGCGTCCTCCTCGCCTACGAGATCCCGATGGCCGAGATCCTCGTCGACTTCTACGACACCCTGAAGGGCTCCACGAGCGGCTATGCCAGCCTCGATTACCAGCCAGCCGGCTACCGCGCCGCCTCGCTGGTCAAGGTCGATGTGCTCGTCAACGGCCAGGTCGTCGACGCCCTCTCTATCATCACCCATCGTGAAAATGCTTCCCGCGAGGGCCGCTCGCTCGTGCTGAAGCTGCGCAGTCTCATCCCCCGCCAGATGTTCGATGTGCCCCTGCAGGCCGCGATCGGTGGCCGTATCATTGCCCGCGAGACGGTTCGCGCGCTGCGCAAGAACGTCCTCGCCAAGTGCTACGGTGGCGACATAACGCGAAAGCGGAAGCTGCTTGAGAAGCAGGCCGAGGGCAAGAAGCGCATGAAGCGCGTCGGCAACGTGGAAATTCCGCAGGAGGCCTTCATGGCCGTCCTGCAGCTACGCGAGGACTAGGAGCGAAAGATGATCAAGGCATTCGTGCTCATCGTGGTGGACCCGGCCGAGACCCAGAGCGTGTTCGATTCCCTCCAGGGAGTGGACGGCATCTCCGAGGTCTACCAGGTGATGGGACCCTACGACATCGTGGCGGTGATCGAGGCGCCCAGCATCACGCAGGTGCCCGCCCTCATCAGCCAGCATATCCGTGTGGTCGAGGGAATCGAGAGCACGACCACCTGCGTCACCTTCCCCGACTCCTAGGAAGCCAGAGGCTTCCCCCGGCCGCCTAGAAGATGCTGGCGTCGCTCTCCTCTTCCGCCTCGCCGACCGCCTGCTCCGTCGTGACCAGGCCCCGGCCGAAGAGAATGCGCCGTCCCGCAGCCTCGAAGGGCGTGGCGCCCTCGGCGTCGGTCCCCAGCGCGCGCTGCACGAGCGCGAAGAGCGTCTCGCCCGTGACGAGCGCGTACCCGTAGTTCTCGCAGGCGATGCGCAGGGCGTCGGTGAGTTGCCCGCGTCGCGCCGACGGCGTGATGTTGCGCTTGCCGTTCGCCACGATGATGCCGCGGAGCTGCTCGCCCTCGTCCAGCAGGTGCCGCTCCAGGCGGCGCTGCAGGCGCACGTACGGCCACTCCGCAACGTCTTCGCGCGAGCTTTCGACTTCGACGAGGGCGGTGTGCTCCCCCTCCGTGACCGCGAGACCGCTATCGGCATCTGTCGCGTTCAGTCCCAGGAGCGCAAGCGCCTCCTCCACGGCGGTCGCGAACGCCGGACCTGTGGCCCACAGCAGCCGGCGGTGGGACGTGAGGGCGTTGAGCCGTTCCCGCACCGCTGCCGCTCTCGAAGCGGCCGCCGACTCCGCTTCGGCCGCTTCCTCCAGCTCCGCCTCGATCTGCTCCGAGCCGGGAAGGGCGTGGGTGCGCGACCACCCGGGCGCATCCTCCGACACGGCGCCCGAGGCCACTTCCGTCATTGCGTCGACGAGCGACTGGGCAAGCTTGGTGCGCGCGGTGCCCGTCACGGTGGCGAACGTGGGCGTCACCACGACACGCCCCGCCAGCACCGGGAACTCGGCGGCGATGGGCATGTTCGATCCGCCGGTGGCGATCACGTGCCCCTCGTGACCCCTCGTTCCGATGGCCGGGTCGAGCACGGCCCGGTAGGAGAGATGGCGACGATGCTCGCGCAGCACCGGGCTGAGCGGATGGCGATCGTCGGTGATGCGGACGGTCTTCCCCTCTCCGGCCCGGATGTGGGGTGGGTTCCAGCTCGCGCCCTTGGGCGCGGGCAGCCAGCTGTAGCGGTCGAACCCCTCGAAGCCGACAACTCCGGGCAACACCGCGTTCGGGCGCCCGATGACGAAGAGCGTGCCCCCTTGTTCAAGGAAGCGTCTGGCTTCCTCGGCGCGCCGCGTGAGCTGGTCGGCGGCCGAGATCTGCGTTGCCGTCGTCGCCCCGTTCACCACCGGACGCCCGTCCTGTGCGTTGAAGGGGCGCTCCCCGTCGAGCAGCTGCTGGACAGCCGTCGTGATCGCCTCCGGGTCGATGAAGACCGCGTCGTAATCCGTAAACGAGGGGGCGTTCAGGATCGTGTGGTTGTCCACGACCTGGTTCGGCAGGGAGTACCCGATGGTCAGGATGCGCATGGCTACTGCTCCGTTCGCATGAGGGCGCTGAGGTGGGCGAGAAGGTCCGGACGGATCTCCTCACGGTCGATGGCGGCGGCGACTGCGGCGGCGATTGCCCCCGCGGGACGGCCGGCGTCGTAGCGACGGCCTTCGAAGCGGCAGGCGCACACGGGCTCGCCTGCCGCGATCTGCCCGGCGATCGCGTCGGTGAGCTGCAGCTCGCCTCCCGCGCCCGGCTCCAGCGTCTCAAGTTGGTCGAAGATGGAGGGGCCGAGCACGTAACGTCCCACCACGCCGAGGCCGGACGGCGCCTCGCTCGCCGACGGCTTTTCTACGATGCCGCGCAGGCGGGCCGGGTTGCCGGGGCCGTCCGGGTCGACTATGCCGTACTGCGGAATCTGCTCCGGTGTGACCTGCTGCACCGCGATCACGGTCGCGGCTCCGCAGCCCTCGTAGGCCGCCGCGAGCTGCGCCGTGCACGGCGTCGCCCCCAGGATGATGTCGTCCGGGAACAGCAGCGCGAACGGCTCGCCTGCGAGGTACGGCTGCGCCTGCTGGACGGCGTGACCCGTCCCCAGCGGCTCCCGCTGCTCGACGAACGTGAACGTCGCCAGTTGCTCCGGCGCCAGCACTCGCTCGGCGAGGGCGGTGTCGCCCCGCTTGCGGGCGATCATCTCGATGCGCGACCCGCCCCCGAAGTGTTCGCGGATGGCGACGCGGTCGGGCGCGAGCACCATCACGATCTCCTCGACGCCCGCCGCCACCGCCTCCTCCACCGCGTACTGGATGATGGGCCGGTCGACGACCGGCAGCATCTCCTTGGGCACCGACTTTGTGGCCGGCAGCATTCGCGTGCCGAGCCCGGCCGCGAGGATGACCGCTCGTCGCACGGACGCCATAAGAGGCATGGTAGAGCGCCAGGGCGTTCCGATATACAGCGCGATAGGGGGGGTGCTATCATCCACCGCACGTCTGACGGGGAGCAGCTTGAGAAAACGACGCTCGAAGGTTCCGCCTAAGCCACCACCGCCGCAGCCGCGCATTAACGAGCGCATCCGCGTTCCCGAAGTGCGGGTTATCGACGAAGAGGGTCAGCAGGTAGGCGTGCTACCAACCGCAGACGCAATCGCCATGGCCCGCGAGCGTGACGTCGACCTCGTCGAGGTCTCCGGCCAGGCCACCCCGCCCGTCGCCCGCCTCATGGACTTCGGCCGCTTCAAGTACGAGCAGTCGAAGAAGGAGAGCGAGGCGCGCAAGCACCAGGCCAAGACCCGCCTGCGTGAAGTGCGCATGAAGCCGAAGATCGACGTGCACGACATCGACTTCAAGACGCGCACCGTCGAGAAGCTGCTGCGCCAGGGCGACAAGGTGAAGGTGACGGTCATGTTCCGGGGCCGGGAGATCACCCATCCCCAGATCGGCAAGAACCTCCTCGATCGTATCTTCGACAACCTCGAAGATGTAGCGACGAAGGAGAAGGACGCAGCGCTCGAAGGCCGGCACATGTCGATGATCCTGATCCCGGACAAGCGCGGGATCGCGGCTCGGGACCGTGCCGCCCAGGCCGAAGCGGAAGCCCAGAACGGGGCCGCTCCGGCCGCGGAAGAGCCGGAGGGCGAGAGCGGAGAACCGGTAACCGCCGGCGCGTCCGGGGACTAGCCAGTGCCAAAGATCAAAACCCACAAGGGCGCCGCCTCGCGCTTTCGCGTAACCGGCGGTGGGAAGATCATGCGGATGTACGGCAACCGCCAGAAGTTTCGCCGGAAGAAGCGCAAGCCCGTCCGCGTGAAGTACGGCCGAACCGTTCCCGTCTCCGCGTCGCAGTCGCGGACTATCCGCGAGATGCTCGCGAAATAGCGAACCTGCTCACCCGGCCAAGAGGGTCGGGTTTCACGAAGGAGCCCACCGAATGAGTCGAGTGAAGCGCGGTGTCACCTCGCACCGCCGCCACAAGAAGATCATCGCGCTGGCAAGGGGCCACCATGGCCAGCGCCATCGCGTCTTCCGCCGCGCCAACGAGAGCGTCATGCACGCGCTCCGCTACAGCTACGAGGACCGCCGCACTCGCAAGGGCGACTTCCGCCGCCTCTGGATCATCCGCATCAACGCCGCCGCCCGCCGCGAGGGCCTCAGCTACTCGCGCCTCATGAACGGCCTGAAGCGGGCCGGCATCGAGCTCGACCGCAAGATGCTCGCGCATCTCGCTGTCACGCGGCCCGATGCGTTCGCCAGGGTTGCCGAGCGCGCCAAGGAAGCCATCGCCGCCTGAACCGACCCCTAGCCGATTTCCGAGAGCCTGATCACCATCTGCTGCAGCACGATCAGCACCAGGATCGCTGCGAGCGGGCTCAGGTCCAGCATCCCCGTGCTCGGCAGCACCCGCCGGATCGGGTCGATCACCGGCTCCGTGATCCGGAACAGCACCTGGTAGATCGTGCTGCCCTGGTCGATCGGCAGGAAGCTGATGAGCGCCCGCGCCACGATCGACCACGTCAGGATCGTGAGAAACGTAAGCGTGAACTGCGCGACGTAGGGGTGCACGGCCTGTGGCCTCGTCCCTCAAGGATACCGCAGCACCGCCCTATCCTCGCGTAAAGCCCATCGATGCCGAATACTCAATCGATGGAAGCCATCCCCGAACTCCGCACCGAACGCCTCCTCCTCCGCCCCTTCCGCAGCGGCGACGTCGACGACATATTCGCCTATGCCTCGAACCCGGAGTGGTCCCGCTACCTGCCGGTCCCCGACCCCTACACCCGGCGCCACGCGGAGGAGTTCGTGGCGGGGTGCATCCTCGTCGATGGCGAGAAGCGCTTCGAGTGGGCCGTCGTTCACGACGGGCAAGTCTCGGGTGGCCTCAGCCTGACCGTTCAGCGCCCCGGTGTCGCCGAGCTGGGGTACAGCATCGCTCGCCCGCTCTGGGGGCAGGGCCTGACGACCGAGGCAGCGCGGGCCGTCATCGCACACGCCTTCGAGGAGCTCGGCCTTGTCCGCATCCAGGCCTTCGCCGACATCCGCAACGCCGCTTCGTGGCGTGTTATGGAGAAGCTGGGCATGGAGCGCATCGGCGTGGCCCACCGGGACCGCCTCGTCCGTGGAGAGCGCGTCGACTCCGTGTTCTACGAACTCCTGCGGGACGGCTGGTCGCCACCAGACGAGCAGGCTGCCCGGCAGCCCGCGGAAGCAGGCCCGCCCGAGCTCCGCACGCCCCGCCTGTTGCTCCGTCCCTTCCGGATGGCCGATGTCGACGACGTGTTCGCCAACGCCTCGGACCCGGAGTGGGGCCGCTACATCCAGGTCCCGGCCCCCTACACCCCGCGCGACGCCGAGGAGTTCGTGGCTCGCGTGGTCCTCACCGATCCGGAGGACAACCTGCGCTGGGCGCTTGTCCACGACGGGCGCGTAGCGGGGAATGTCGACCTCACTCCCGGGCCTGAGGGTGTAGCCGAGTTGGGCTTTGCCATTGCTCGGCCGCTCTGGGGGCAGGGACTGATAACGGAGGCTGCGAGGGCGGTCCTTGCCTACGGCTTCGAGTCTCTGAACCTCGTCCGCGTTTTCGCCTATGCGGTCTCGACCAATGCGGCCTCGCTGCGCGTCATGGAGAAACTCGGCATGCGGCGTGAGGGCGTCCTGCGCCGCCATCGTTTGATTCGCGGGGAGTACGTGGACGACGTCTTCAACTCCATCCTCCGCGAGGAATGGTCGCCGCCGGAGACTGGCGAGTGATGCAGTCGTGACCGAACGCCCCCCCGAGATCCGCACCGAACGTCTCCTCCTGCGCCGCTTCCGCGCGGACGACGTCGACGATGTGTTCTCGTTCTCCTCCGACCCGGAGTGGGGACGCTACCTTGAGGTTCCCAGCCCCTATTCGAGACGCGACGCCGAAGAGTTTGTTGCTGGTGCAGTCCTCCTCCCCGCGGGAGAGAAGCTGAGGTGGGCGATCGTCCACGAGGGTCACGTCTCGGGTTTCGTCAACCTCATGCCTGCGGCGGCAGGCGCAGCTGAACTCGGCTACGGGATCGCCCGGCCTCTCTGGGGGCAGGGTCTGGTGACCGAGGCTGCCAACGCCGTCCTACAGTATGGATTCGACTCGCTGGGCCTGGCTCGGATCTACGCCTACGCAGTCGTCGACAACGAGGCTTCCTGGCGCGTCATGGAGAAGCTGGGGATGCGGCGAGAGGGCTTCCTCCGCCGTCATCGCATGATCCGCGGTGAGTACGTCGATGACGTGCTCTACTCGATCGTCCGGGACGACTGGTCACCGCCAGACGAGGGGACCACCGCCGCACCAGCCGCCGAAGGCCCGCCCCAGCTCCGCACCGACCGCCTCCTCCTCCGCCCCTACCGCATGGCCGATGTCGACGCGGTCTTCGAGTACGGGAAGGATCCCGAGTGGGGCCGCTATCTCGACGTCCCCCAGCCCTACACCCTCCGCAGCGCCGAAGCCGACGTGGCAAGGGCGGTCCTCGCCGATCCCGACACGGCCCCGATCTGGGCCATCGTCCACGAGGACCGCGTGGTCGGCGGCATCAGCCTGACCGTTCAAGGGCCGGGTGCCGCCGAGATGGGGTACAGCCTGACTCGATCCCTCTGGGGCCGGGGCCTAATGACCGAGGCCGCCATCGCAGCCCTCGCTTTTGGCTTCGAGAAGGCTGGCCTCGCTCGCATCCAGGCTTCGACCGACGTCCGCAACGCCGCCTCCTGGCGGGTCATGGAGAAGATGGGGATGACCCGCACCGGAATCGCCCGCCAGAACCGCCTCCACCGCGGCACCCGGGTCGACGATGTCCTCTACGAAGCCCTTCGCGAGGAGTGGTCGCCGCCCGCGTAGTCCCAGTATCCACGGCTGCACCTGTTCTCTACGCCTGATCGTGCTGTGGCCTGAACGCTGCCGTCCTCAGACAAATTCGTAGAGGCGGGCGGGGCGGTGGGCGCCTTCCTTGCGCGTCTCGTTGGTCGCCTGGACGATGCCGAGCCCGACCATCCGACGGCGGAAGTTCCGCTTGTCGACCGGCTCCTCGAGGATCGCTTCGTAGACCCCCTGCAGCTCCCGCAGCGTGAAGCGGCGCGGCAGGAAGCTGTAGGCCACGTTCGTGTAGGCGAGCTTGTTCCGCAGCCGCTCCCGTGCGTATTCGAGGATGCTCTCGTTCTCGAACGCCAGCGAGTCGAGGTCGCGCAGGGCGTGCCAGGCCGGACGCCACTCCAGCTCCCTCCGCAGCCGCGCCTGCGCCGCCGGCAGCAGTGCGAAGTAGGCCACCACGATGCCCGCGTCCCCCTCGTCCGTAGCGTCGAAGCTGTAGAGCTGCTCGAGGAACACGTCCGTGAGGCCCGTCTCGTCCTGGAGCTTGCGGCTCGCTGCCCCGTCGAGCGTCTCGTTCGGCTGCAGCAGGCCCCCGGGCAGCGCCCACTCGCCCTGGCAGGGCTCCGCTGCGCGCTCGATCAGGAGCACGGAGAGCCGTCCCTCCAACACGGTGAAGATGACCACGACCACCGCGGGCGCCATGCCGCAAGTGTAGGACCTGCCGCCGGTCCCGGGGCGAACGAATCGCGCGGGATGTGGCGCAAGCAATCCCGTGCCTACAATGCCTGCGGAGGGGTCGCATAGTGGCCTAGTGCGGGCGCCTGCTAAGCGCTTACCGGTGGAAACGTCGGTCGAGGGTTCGAATCCCTCCCCCTCCGCCACTAGAGACCCGAGAGCATTCATGATCGAGCGTTACTTCCTCTGGACGGTCGGCTGCCAGATGAACGTCGCGGACAGCGAGAAGCTGGCCGCTGGCTTCACGCGCCTCGGCATGGAGCCCGTCCCCGAGGCCGCCGGCGCCGACATCGTCGTCATCAACACCTGCAGCGTGCGCCAGCACGCCGAAGACCGCGCCTATTCCCAGCTTGGCCGCGTGCGCCTCATCAAGGAGGAGCGCCCCGACCTCAAGATCGCTGTCATGGGCTGCATGGTCGGTCAACGCACCCGCGACCTCGAGAAGCGCTTCCCCTTCGTCGACGTGTTCGCCCGGCCGCAGCAGTTCGAACCCATCATGGAGCTGGTTGAAGGCCCCGCCGAGGACCTCGGCGGCGAGTTCTGGCCCTCCACCTTCGCCGTCCCCGACGGCCCCACCGCCTACGTCCCCATCGTCCACGGCTGCGACAAGTTCTGCACCTACTGCATCGTGCCGTACCGCCGAGGACGCGAGCGCAGCCGCCCCGTCGACGAGATCGTGCGGGAGGTCGCCTACCTGGCCGCCAACGACGTCCGCGAGGTGACCCTGCTCGGCCAGACGGTCGAGGCCTACGGCCACGACCTCGACGACACGCCGGATCTCGGCGACCTGATGCGCGAGCTCTCCGCCATCGAGCGCCTCGCCCGTATCCGCTTTCTCACCTCCTACCCGAAGGACATGACGCACCGCATCCTCGAGGCGGTCGCGGAACTGCCGAAGGTCATGGAGTGCTTCTCACTGCCCGTGCAGTCCGGCAGTGACGCCGTCCTCGACTCGATGCGCCGCGGCTACACGAAGGCCGAATATTTGGAGAAAGTGGCCGAGGTGCGTGCCCTCATGCCCGGTGCCGGCATCACCACCGACGTGATCGTCGGCTACCCCGGCGAGACCGAAGCCGACTACGAGGAGACCCTCGAACTAGTCGAGGATTTGCGCTTCGATAAGGTTCACACGGCTGCGTACTCGCCCCGCCCCGGCACCATCGCCTGGCGCAAGATGCCCGACGACGTCCCCGCCGAGGTGAAGTCAGAACGCCTCCAGCGCTTGAACGCCCTGGAGGAGCGCATCTCCCGCGAGATCAACGAGACCCTCCTCGGCACAACCGAGACCATTCTCGTCGAGGGTGTCAGCAAGAAGGGTCAGCACTACGGGCGAACTCGCACCGGCAAGCTCGTCCACCTGGCCGCCCCCGCCCGCGCCGGCGCCCTCGTCGACGTCCACATCGACCACGCCGGCCCGTTCGCCCTCCGCGGCGCCGCCCTAGACGCCCTGGCGGTGGTGGACTAGTTCACGGGGCACCCCAGCCCGGTCCGTACGGGGACGGTCGTCCGGCCTCGATCAGGAATCGGCGTCCGGGTTGTACCCCTCGACCACCATCGTCTTCGAGTGCATGCATCGATCGCGAAGGCCCTGCAGCGCCGTGTACTCGGGAGATCGGACAAAGCCGCGTGCCCGCTCGAAGCTATCGAACTCCATGATCACGACGCGCTGAAACTCCCAGTCCCCTTCGGTGACGTCGACCGTGCCGCCGCGAACCAGGAACCGGCCCCCGTGAGCCTTCATGGCCTCCGCGATCTTCGGGCGGAACTCAGCGAATACGTCCGGGTCAAAGACCTCTGTGTTGATGATCATGTAGCCGTTCATGTGAGTAACTCCTCTTTTCGGAACCTGTAGGACATCCCGCGCATTCTGCCACGCTGTTCCCCGCGGGCGGGCTCATTGCCGAGAGCCCTCGACCTCGACCGTGACGATGTCGAGGCCATGGTATTTGCGGTGGCGGACGGAGGAGGCGTAGTGGCGGAGCAGGCGGAAGGAGATATCGCTCACGTCCGGCGCCTCGGCTTGCTCACTGAGGTAGGCGAGGCGGTCCTCGATGTTCTCCTCTGAGAACACCGCCAGGAACTCCAGCTCGACCGTCTCCGTTGCGGGACGTGCGAGCACGACGAGTCGTGGAGGCTTGTCCGACTCGTAGTCGTCGCGCAGCTGCAGCATCGCCGACACGGTCTCCTCGCCCGCTGCGCACAGCCGATCCGTTGCGGCCTCGCCCCACCCTGCACCGGCGCCGAGTTCGCGGAGGAACGCCTCCACATTGGGGAAGGCCGAGCCGTCCAACTCCGTCTCGAGGCGCCTGCGGCGGGTGCCCGTCACGTCGAGCACCACGGTCAGCAGCACCGCGACGAACACGCCGAGCACTACGCCGTTCCCGAGGGCCACGTCCCACGGACTGGCGATTACACCCGCGAGGACGTTCTGGGTCTGCAGTCCCACCGCGATCGAGAGCGAAACGCCGACAATGAAGGCCCGCTGGCGGCTGAGGCCCTCCCGGAAGACGCTTCGCGTTCCCTCGACGAAGAACAGCCCCATGATGATCAACAGCAGTGCGCCCGTTACGGGTCGGGGGATCGTGTGCAAGACGGCGACAATCTTCGGAAGCAGGGCCAGCACGATCACCATCGCGCCCATAACCACGGCGGCTCGCCGCGCTGCCACCCCGGTGAAGTCGATGAGCGAGATGGTGGTGGGCAGATAGATGATGGTCGGTGGTGTGCCCGCCATTCCCGAGAGAAAGATGGCGATTCCGCTTGCATTCAGGGTTCCCTGCACGCTCCGGAAGTCGATGGTGCGGGGGTTTCGCCGGGAGACCTGCTGAATCACGGCCCCCTCGTTGCTGGCTCTCACGGCAACCACCAGGCTCACGACCAGGAACACGAGCAGCAGCGCCCAGAAGTCTTCGCTCAGGATCGAAGCGAAGCCGGGCCAGCTGGAACCACTCGGGAGGTAGAACCACGGTGTGTCGAGCGCCCGCTGCGCGTCGTAGACGCCGAGCGGCGCGGCGACGGCGCAGCCCGCCACGATGGCGATCGGCAGGGCCCACAGCCGCCACAGGCCCCTGCCCCGAAGCATCAGGAGCGCCGCCACGCCCAGCGTGACCGCCGCAACCGCCACACCCGCCCCCGGGGAGGTGCCGGCAGGTACGTCGTTGAGTCGCTCCATGGCGATGGGCATGGCCGAGACGGCGATCATCATGAACGCCACCCCGGCCACGACGGGGGTGATCAGCCGGCGCAGCTGCGCAAGCCAGGCCCCCACCGCGAACTGGACCAGCGATGAGGCGACGACGAGGCTCGACATAAGAGCCAGTCCGCCCTCGTGCACGGCCAACACGCATACCGCCAGGAAAGGCACGCCGGGGCCCATCAGCAGCACGTACCCGGATCCCAGCCGTCCGTACCGGGTCGCCTGGAGCGCTACGACCGCACCGGCAACGATGAGGCTCGCGAAGAGCGCCCACTCCAGGTAGCTCCCGTCGTCGTCGAACGCGGCCGCGAAGATGCTCGTGATCATGACCGTGTTCGACACGACCAAGGCCGTTCCCTGGAACGCCACGACGAGCGTCGTCAGAGGAGGGGACTTCTCCTCTGGCTCGTAACGGATGTGGTCCGCCATCTGTGGACTCCGCGGCCGGGCCCGACCAGAGGCCATGGCCTACGTGTATTCCGGACCGCCATCCTAAGGAACTGCGGTGGGCTGGGGACGGGTGCGGACACAACTGGCGTGCGTCCCCGCCTGCAGGATCGGCGCCGCCTGCCCGCCCCCTTCCCTACGCCGGTGCGAACTCCAGGCACGGCCGTGCAGGCTCTATTCCTCCTGCAGCCACGAGGCGATGTCGCTTGCCGCGTGCAGGACCCTCCAGACGTCGACGACGGCCTCCTCCTCGACGGCGAAGACGAGGTAAGGGAACCCTGTCACGTTCCAGGACCGCAGGCCCGGGATGCCCAGAACGCTCGCGTACCGTGGCGAACCGCTGGCGGGGTGCTCCGCCATGCGCTCGAAGGCAAGTTCAAGGGCGGCAAGGAACCTCAGGGCTACTGCTGCAGAGGCTTCAGACAGGCAGCGCCCCTTGGCCTCATCGATGTCGCGTCTCGCCCGTTGGCGGTAGACGACAGGCTTCGGGTTCACTCTTCCTTGGCTTCCCGTATCTCCTCACGGAGGCTCTCGAAGAAGGCCTTGTCGGCGACACCCTCCACTGGCGACGCGGCCCCCTCAAGGAGCAGGTCGCGCAGGTGCTGGATGTCCTGTTCTTTGCGGATCAACTCGCGTACGTACTCGCTCGACGAGCCGTAGCCGCGGGTCCTGACCTGTCGGTCCACGAAGGACTTCAGGGCCTCGGGCAGCGAGATGTTCATCGTGCTCATGCGACAACGCTAGGGAGTTTGGCAAAGTTTGGCAACAGGTTGCCGCCCCTCGCCCGGTCGTGCTCCTACGCCTTGTCGAACTCCAGCCAGAGCTCCCGGAAGCCGCGCAGGACGTGGTTCGGGCCGTGTTGGAAGTCGTTCTTGCCCGGGCTGTAGCGGATGTTGTCGAGGCGCGTCAGGAGGCGCTCGAAGGCGATGCGACCCTCCATCCGCGCCAGCGGCGCCCCGATGCAGTAGTGCACTCCCGCCCCGAAACCGAGGTGCCGCTTCGCCTCCTCCCGGTGGATGTCGAACGCTTCCGGGGCGTCCCAGTGATCGGGGTCGCGGTTGGCGGCCGCGTAGAAGATGGAGATGCGCGCGCCCGCCGGTACCGCCACGCCCCCGATCTCGGTGTCGACGATCGCGTGCCGCCCGAGCTGCTGCACCGGCGACTCGATCCGCAGCGCTTCCTCCACGAAGTTCGGGATGAGCGAGTGGTCGGCGCGGAGCTCCGCCAGCGTCTCCGGATGCTCCAGCAGCAGCCACATGCCGCTGTCGACCATGTTCAGGGTCGTCTCCGTGCCGCCCATCAGCAGCGTCACGAGCATGCCCTGCAACTCCTGCTCATGGAGGGTCCTCCCTCCGAACCCTTTCATGGGGCCGGTCACAAGGTCCGTGAGCATGTCGCCGCGGGGGTTCCGGCGGCGCTCCTCGGCCAGGTCCAGCAGGTAGCGGCGGAACTCGGCGCCGCTCGCCATCAGCTCCGCCAGCCGCTCGCGCTCGACAAGCCCGAAGCCCGCGCCCATCGCCTCGATCGTGTCGTTCACCCAGCTCGTTACCCGGGGAATGTCCTCGTCGAGGATGCCCATCAGCTCGACGAACACGAGCACCGTCAGCGGCGTCGAGAACTGGCTGGCCAGCTCGACCTCCCCGTCGTCGATGAAGCGGTCGATGAGCCCGTCGATCACCCGGTACACGTTCGGCTCGAACGATTCGATGCCGCGCTTCGAGAGCCACGGGCCGGCGAGGCGGCGGTAGTGCGTGTGCTCCGGCGGATCGCTGCCCGGCAGCGCTCCCGTCTCCCGTGCGAGCCGCGCCTGCTCCGCGGGGATGCTGTGGGGGTCTACCTGCGGCAGGTTCGAGAACAGGTCCGACCGCTTCAGGACGAACTGCACGTCCTCCCAGCGCGTCACGATCCAGGTGTCCGCCGATTCGAGGTAGTACACCCCCTGCTCGCGCATCCGCTCGTACATCGGGTAGGGACACTCGATCACGTCGGCGTGGTAGGGATTGAGGTCGGCGGTTGCGGTCATGCGAATGCCTCGGTCAGCGAGAGCGTGTTCCCGTCCGGGTCCCGGAACCAGGCGATGCGGGGCCCGCCGGGCGCCTGCCAGAGGCCGCGGTCGTCCTGCTCCATGCCCGGATACCGCTCGAACCGGACGCCCCGCTCACCGAGGGCGTCCACGGCGCCCTCGATGTCGGCCACCGACCAGCCCAGCACCGCGAACGGCTGGGGGGTCAGCTCCTCGACCTTCGAGAGGCGCAGCGTGGTGCCGTGCGCATCGAAGACGGCGGCGAAGGGGTCCTCGGAGACCAGCGGAAGCCCCAGCGTCTCCGCATAGAAGGCGCGCGCCTCGTCGAAGCGGGCGGTCCCCACGAGCACGGTCAGGTCACTCGATCCCAGCACAAGTCACTCCTGCTGCGGCTTGGTAGCACGCCATCACAAACACCGTCAACGCGCCTCGGCCACCAACCACCGACCACCGATCACCGACCACCGTCCCACAATTGCCCGCTATTGGGGCCGACGGTAGGATGCCGGAGGCCCTGTTTCGCAGGCCTGATACTTCCGAGGGTAACCATGGCTCAGGCTGTCGCCGCGCCCCTCCGACGCGGATTTCTGACCACGCTCCGGGAAGACCGGTGGTGGGTCGAACCGGCACTCGTTTTCGCCAGCATGTCGCTTTTCTTCGGCTGGCTCACAATCTCCATCTTCATGGACTTCGGCCCGATGGGGCACTACGAGGTTGAGGGCACCTACCTCCTCACGCCCGTCTTCGAACCCACCTGGCTCACCATGATCAACGCCGACTGGGAGGGCGCCTGGTACCTCTCCCCGGCCTTCATCATCCTCCTCGGACCGGTCGCCTTCCGCGCCACCTGCTACTACTACCGGCGCGCCTACTACCGCTCCTATTTCCTCAGCCCGCCCGCCTGTGCTGTCGGGGACGTGGGACCCACCTACAAAGGCGAGTCACGCTTCCCCCTGATCATTCAGAATTTGCACCGCTTCACGATGTACCTCGCGCTGTTGTGGGTGGTGCTTCTCTGGATCGGCGCCACGCGCAGCTTCTACGTTCCCGGCGAGGGCTGGGGTTTCGGAATCGGCTCGGCGCTCTTCGTGCTCACTGCCTTCTTTCTCATGATGTACACCTTCTCCTGCCACTCCCTGCGCCACTTCGTCGGTGGGGGACTGAACTGTTTTAGCTGCTCCCGCTGGACGCGCACCCGCAAGCGTGTCTGGGACTACGTCACCATCTGGAACGCCAACCACCGCTTCTGGGCCTGGTCGAGTCTCCTCATCATCGTCCTCGCCGACGTCTACATCCGGCTCGTGGCGAACGGGCACATGACCGACCCCAACACCTGGAGCCACTTCTAGACGATGGTTGAGTACGAGCGCCACGACTACGACGTCATCGTCATCGGGGCCGGCGGGGCCGGCCTGCGCGCCGCCATTGAGGCGTCTGCCCGGGGCGCCCGCACCGCCCTCATCTGCAAGTCGCTCCTGGGTAAGGCCCACACGGTCATGGCCGAGGGCGGCATCGCCGCTGCACTCGGCAACGTCTGGCCCCAGGACAACTGGCGCGTGCACTTCCGCGACACCATGCGCGGCGGCAAGATGCTCAACAACTGGCGCATGGCCCAACTCCACGCCCAGGAAGCCCCCGACCGCGTGAACGAGCTCGAGGAGTGGGGCGCCCTCTTCGACCGCACCGACGACGGACGCATCCTCCAGCGCGACTTCGGCGGCCATCGCTATGCCCGCCTCGCCCACGTCGGCGACCGCACGGGCCTCGAGCTCATCCGTACGCTCCAGCAGCACGCCGTTCACAACGGCATCGACGTGTTCATGGAGTGCACCGTCTCCCGCCTGCTGAAGGACGGCGACCGTGTCTCCGGCGCCGTCGCCTACTGGCGCGAGAGCGGCAACCTCCTCGTCTTCAACGCGAAGTCCACCGTCCTCGCCACCGGCGGCACGGGCAAGGCCTTCGCCGTCACCTCGAACTCCTGGGAGTACACCGGCGACGGCCATGCCCTCGCCTACTGGGCCGGAGCCGAGCTCATCGACATGGAGTGCGTCCAGTTCCACCCTACCGGGATGGTCTGGCCCCCCAGCGTGCGCGGCATCCTCGTCACCGAGGGCGTCCGCGGCGACGGCGGCACGCTGCGCAACAGCGACAGCGAGCGCTTCATGTTCAACTACATTCCCGACTTCTTCGCCGCTGAGACCGCGGACACGATCGAGGAAGCCGACGCCTGGTACGAGGACAAGGTCAACAACCGCCGCACCCCCGACCTCCTCCCCCGCGACGAGGTGGCCCGCGCCATCAACTCCGAGGTGAAGGCCGGCCGCGGTAGCCCCCACGGCGGTGTCTTCCTCGATATCGCCTCGCGGCGCTCTACCGAGTACATCCGCCGCCGCCTGCCGAGCATGTACCACCAGTTCAAGCAGCTCGCCGACGTCGACATCACCGCCCAGCCGATGGAAGTCGGCCCCACGATGCACTACATCATGGGCGGTATCCGCGTCGACGCCGACACCGCCGCCACGACCGTCCCGGGGCTCTACGCCGCGGGCGAGTGCGCCGGCGGCATGCACGGCGCCAACCGCCTCGGCGGCAACTCCCTCTCCGACCTCGTGGTGTTCGGACGCCGCGCCGGTCTCGGCGCCGCCGAGGACGCCGCCGCCCAGACATCCGCCCCCGAGGCCGACGATGCGCAGGTGGAGGAGATCGTCGCGGACATGCGCGCCCCCTTCGAGCGCGACGGCGCCGAGGGGCCGTACGACATCCAGCGCGACCTGCAGGAGACGATGCATAACCTCGTCGGCATCATCCGCACCGAGTCGGAGCTGCTCGAGGCGCGTGAGCGCATCGACGGCTTCAAGGGCCGCGCCGCCAACGTCGGCGTCTACGGGCACCAGCAGTACAACCCCGGCTGGCACCTGGCTATGGACCTGCAGGCCCTCCTGACCGTCTCCGAGGCCACGGCCCGCGCCGCCAACGTCCGCCAGGAGAGCCGTGGCGGCCATACCCGCGACGACTACCCCGGGCCGAACGATGCCGAGTGGGGCACGAAGAACGTCGTCATCCGCCAGGGCGCGGACGGGGAGATGGAGGTCACCACCTCGCCCCTTCCCGAGATGCCCGCCGACCTGCAGGAGCTGTTCGAGGAGTAACCCATGAGCGAAACAGCGAACATGCGCGTGTTCCGTGGCGATGCCGAGAGTGGCGACTGGCAGGACTACTCTGTCGAGATGGAGGAGGGCCAGGTCGTCCTCGACGTCATTCATCGCATCCAGGCCACGCAGGCCCCCGACCTCGCGGTCCGCTGGAACTGCAAGGCCGGCAAGTGCGGCTCCTGCAGCGCCGAGATCAACGGCGAACCCCGCCTCATGTGCATGACGCGCATGAACCTGTTCGAGCCCGGCGAGCAGATAACCGTCGCCCCCATGAAGACGTGGCCCCTCATCCGCGACCTCGTCACCGATGTTTCCTTCAACTACGAGGTTGCGAAGACCATCCCTGCCTTCAAGCCGCGCGCCCCCGAGGCCGACGGGACCTACCGGATGATGCAAGAGGACATCGAGCGCGGGCAGGAGTTCCGCAAGTGCATCGAGTGCTTCCTCTGCCAGAACGTCTGCCACGTCATCCGCGACCACCCGGAGAACAAGCCCGAGTTCGCCGGACCGCGCTTCTTCGTCCGCCTCGCCGAGCTCGAGATGCACCCCCTCGATACCGAGGACCGGCTCGAGCTGGCCCGCAAGGATGCGGGCGTCGGCTACTGCAACATCACCAAGTGCTGCACCGAGGTCTGTCCGGAAGAGATCCACATCACGGACAACGCCATCATCCCCCTGAAGGAGCGCGTCGCCGACCGCTACTTCGACCCCATCCGCTGGCTCGGCTCCAAGATCTTCGGCCGCTAGCCGGCGGCTCTCGCCATTCCCGTTTTCTGTTGCTCTAGGCCGGCTGTGGCTGGGGTAGCCGCTCGACCGCCTTCAGCGGGTCCCGGTCCGGGTGGACGAGGTAGCGAAGGCGCGGCAGCGTCATGTCGACCGTCGTCAGCGAGGCGGAGATGGGGTGGGCGCCGCTCGCGCCGGGCAGGTTCCACGCCTCCGCATCGAACGCCGTAAGCCGCGGAACGCCGCGCTGGGCCCGGTCGAAGGTGTAGTCCGGATCGACCTGGATCAGCAGCGTCTCCTCGCCGTCCCGTGCCACGCGCGCAAGGGCGAGCGTTGCCATGTACTGCACGTCCGCGCCCGTGATCGGCTGCGGGTCGACGAGCTCCCCCGCGAGGATCGTGGCGCCATCGAGCGTGACGCTCGTCGTCGCCCGCGCGTAGCTCGGATCGAGGTGCACATCGGCGAGGTCGACGGGAAAGCCCCAGCGCTCGCGCAGGACGCTTGTCGCCGATGCGGAGTCGCAGTAGCCGCGCACGAGCAGCCCTCGCGGACGCGCCCCCGCACGGCACCCGACCCGTACCGTCGCCAGCGTGAACGCCCCCACCTCGCTGTCCGGCGCGTGCGTCACGTTCACGAGCAGCGTCGGGGGGATGCTCGGGTGCAGGGCGGGTGGCAGGAGGGCCTGGCGGTCGCCGCCGAGCTCGTAGTGGAGCTGCAGGTGCTGCGCGCCCTTCAGCTCCCAGGGCTCGGTCTCGAGGCTGGTGAGGAGCGGAGCACTGTCGGCGATCGTGGAGAGGTCGCGCGTTCCCGTCAGTGGCATCAGGCGCCGCCCGCCGCCGTCGCGCCGGCAGGCTCGGGCGTCTCGTCGCGCTGGAACTGCGGCATCACTTCCTTCGCGAATAGCCGCATCGATGCAAGCACGTCCTCCTGCGGGACCATCTCGTGGACGTTCAGCAGGAAGTTGATGCGGTCCACTCCCGCCTCTTCCCAGCGCGCCACCGCCTGCGCCACGCGGTGCGGGTCACCGATCGTGAGCCCCTCGGGCACGCGACCCTCGGGTCCGCTCGTCGATTCCTGGCGCAGTTGGTAGAGCAGCCCGGGCGACAGGTACGAGGGCGTCGGGTACGCCTGGCGCGTCGCCAGCGTCTGCTCCGAGAGGTAGTTGAACGTGCCCGCCATGCGCTGTCCTGTCGTGATCCCCTTCTCGTCGTCCTCGTGGCAGTAGAGGAAGCTGACCGTGTTCACCTGCTCGTTCACGAATTCGCCCACGGGGTCGCACGACTGGATGCGCTTGCGATAGCCGGCGATCTTCTGCGCCTGCTCCCCCACGCCCCCGAAGGAGAGGCCGAGGCTTCCGAGGCCGCGCGCCGCCGCATCGATCTCGGTGCCCACGCTCGTCACCGCCACCCACATCGGCGGATGCGGCTTCTGGTAGGGCTTCGGCAGGATGCTGCGCTCCGGCATCGAGAACGCCCGCCCCTGCCAGCTGAAGCGCTCCTGCGTCCACATCTTCGGGATGACGCGCACGTACTCGTCCCACGTCTTCTTCGTCTCGTCCGGATTCGCGCCGAAGCCGCCGAGCTCGGTCCATGTCGCCGAGCGCCCGGTGCCGAACTCCAGCCGTCCCCCCGACACGAGATCGAGGACGGCCGCCCGCTCGGCCGAGCGGATCGGGTTGTTCAATTCGGGAACGCACGTCACGATGCCGTGCCCCACCCGGATCTGCTTGGTCTGCATCGCGATCGCCGTCAGGAAGATCTCCGGAGCCGAGCAGTGCGAGTACTCCTCCAGGAAGTGGTGCTCCACCGCCCACGCCTGGTCGAACCCCAGCTCGTCCGCGAGCCGCGCCTGCTCCAGGCAGTTCTGGTAGACCGTGTACTCGGTCTCCGGGCCCCACGGACGTGGCACCGATATCTCGAAGAAGACTCCGAACTTCATACGTAGCTCCCCCCGCAGACCCTGTGGTCGCGGGTCACCGGCAATCGTGGGCGTTTTCGCCGTTGTTGTCGAACCCTCGCGGACCAGCAGGTCGCGAACCGGCTATCCTCCCGCCCCATGACCGGATTCGACGGCGTCCGTGCCCTCACGTTCGACCTGTTCGGCACGGTGCTCGACCTTGGCGGCAGCCTTGAGCCGCCACTTGGGCGCTGGTTCGCCGAACGCGGGATCGACGCCGATCCCGCGGAGTTCTGGGCGCAGTGGCGAGCCCGCCAGCGCATCGAGCAGTACCAGGACAACATCCTGCTGCTCGGCCACAGTGGCTACCTCGAAACCTGCCGCCGCGCCCTCCGCTACGTTCTCCGCCTCAACCGCATCGACTTCGACGACGGCGCCGACGACGAGGTCATGGCCTTCTGGCAGAACCTGCACCCATACTCCGAGGTGCTCGATGCCCTCCAACGGCTCACGGAGCGCTACGACCTCGTCGCCCTCTCCAACGGCGAACCGCACTTCCTTGAGCACCTCGCCACGAACCGCATCGGCTGGGACTTCGACGCCATCATCTCCGTCGCCGAGGTCGGGGCGTTCAAGCCCCACCCCGGCGTCTACCGTCACGCCGCCATGAGGCTGGGACTGGAGCCGGCGGAATGTCTCATGGTCTCCGCCAACTCCTTCGATGTCCTCGGTGCCCGCGCCTGCGGCTTCCGCGCTGCCTTCGTCAACCGGCTGGACGCCCCCTACGAGGACTCGCCCCTCCAACCCGACCTCACCGTCCCCTCCTTCACCGAGCTCGCCGATGCCCTCCTCTGATTCTCGCCGGGCTCGCGGTTCCCTTCCCCAGGGCGTACGGTGCGCGCCGTGAGCGTTCCCCTCCCCCTCGAAGGCGTGCGCGTCATCGACCTCACCGGCGTGTGGGCGGGGTCCTTCTCGACGGCCATCCTCGGCGACCTCGGCGCCGAAGTGCTCAAGGCCGAGAACCAGTACGTTTGGCAGCCGCTCACGCGCGGGTCGCGTGCGCGCCCCAGTCGCGCCGAGGTGAAGGCCTACCCCAGCACGATCTGCTTTCCCAATAACGACCCTGGCGAACGCTCCTGGAACTACTGCTCCCTCTTCGTCGGCATGTTCCGCAACAAGCGCAGCTTCACCGTCGACCTGCGGCGGCCCGAGGGTCGCGAGATCCTCGGACGCGTCATCGCACAGTCGGATGTGGTCATCGAGAACAGCCTCGCCGGCACGATGGAGAAGCTCGGCATCACCTACGAGTGGCTGCGTGAACAGCGCGACGACATCATCTTCGTGCGCGCCTCCGGCTACGGCCTGAGCGGCGATTACGCCGATGCCCGCGTCCTCGGCATTCACCTCGAGAGCGTCATGGGGCACCAGATGCTGCGCGGCTACGAAGGCGACGACCCGATCATCGGCGTCTTCGCCGCCGACTACGTGAGCGGCACCCAGATTGCGCTCTCCGTCCTTTTCGCCCTGTGGCATCGGAACAACACTGGCGAGGGGCAGCTCATCGAGCTGGCCCAGTCCGAAAACGCCGTCGCCATGTTCTCCCATGCGTACCTCGACTACTCCCTCACCGGCAACGTGCAGAGGGCCATCGGCAACCGATCGGTGTACGCCGCCGACGGTGTCGCCCCGTATGGCGTCTATCCCTGCCTCCCCGCCGACGGCGATGGCGAAGGCGACGATTGCTGGATTGCCCTCACCGTCACCACGGATGAGGAGTGGGAGGCCCTCCGAACCGTCATGGGCGACCCCGACTGGGCGGCGGACCCCGAGCTCGCAACCGGCAAGGGCCGTGCCGCCAGGCAGGACTTCCTCGACGAACACCTCGCCCGGTGGACGTCCGGCTTCGAGGACGAGGCGCTCTTCCACCGACTGCAGGCGGCCGGCGTCCCCGCCGCCCCCGTCCTCCACTCCTGGCGCGTGCTCGATGACCCCCACGTGCGCGCTCACGGGCTCTATGAGCCCTGCGAGATCGAGGACGACATCGGCGTGTACGTCTACCCCGGACCGCTCTATGCACTGCCCGCTTCCGAGGGCGGTATCCGCCGCCCTCCTGTCGCCCTGGGCCAGGACAATGACTACGTCTATCGGGAGGTGCTGGGCGTTTCCGACGAGGAGTACGACCGCCTCGTCGCCGAGGGCCACATTGCCACCGAGTACGACCGGTCAGTCCGCTGACCCTCGATCCGCGCGATCACATCCCGCCCGTATACTCCGCCGCCGCGGTGGAGGTGCCTGATCGTGACCCAGGCCGAGAACCCGCTCTGGAAAACTCTGACGGGCTCTGACATCGACGCCCCCTGGCTCGCTGACCGCCGGAGCATCGCCGCGACCTGCATTTCCGAGGTGCTCGGAACCTTCGCCCTCGTCTTCTTTAGCGCCGGCGCGGTGGCGGTTGACGCCGCCAGCGACGGCGCTGTCACACCCGTTGGGATGGGCCTCGCGGCCGGGCTGGTTGTGGTCGCCGTCATCTTCGGTCTCGGCCACGTCTCGGGCGCTCACATCAACCCCGTCGTAACGCTCGCCTTCCGCCTCTCGGGCCGCATCGGCTCGCTGCGGGCGCTCGTCTATGTGATCGCGCAGCTTGCCGGCAGCGTGCTCGCGGGGCTCGCCATCGTCGCGATCGTCGGGGATGCCGGCGATGCCGGGGCTACTGCGCCCCGCATCGGCGGCGTGGAGGCCGCGCTCCTCGCCGAGATTGTCCTCGCGTTCTTCCTTGTCCTCGTGCTCTTGGGGGTGGCCACCGACGAGCGCGCCCAGGGCAGCTTCGCCGCGATCGCCGTCGGCTCCTACGTGGGCCTTGCCATCCTCGCCTGGGGACCCATCGGGAACGCCTCCATGAATCCCGCCCGCTCCCTCGGCCCGGCGATCTTCGGAGCGGAGTGGAGCGCCCACTGGATCTACTGGGTCGGACCCATCGTCGGTTCCGCGCTCGCCGTGTTCATCTACGCCTTCCTGCGGGCCCGCCGCTCCCCGGACGCCGACTCGTCATAACGCGTACCAGATGCTGCTCGAACGGCTATCCTGCGCGCCATGACTGCCCTCGACGCCTACCAGGCCCGGATCGATGCGGTGAACGCCCAGCGCCGCGACCTCGCCTTGGTCGCCAACGACTCCGATCGCTGGAGCAAGTGGGCGGAGGCCTTCCGCTTCAACCCCCGTCGCGAGCTGGACGCGAACGAAGCGGCCATCGCCGCGCTCGTCCGCCCCGACGACCACGTCGTCGATGTCGGGGGTGGCGCCGGACGCGTCGGATTGCCGCTCGCGCTGCGCTGCCGCGCCCTCACGAACGCCGAGCCATCCCCCGGCATGGGTGACGAGTTCCTCGCCTCCGCCCGCGAAGCTGGCATCACGAACGCCACACTTGAACGCGCCTCCTGGCTCGATGCTGAAGCCGAGGGCGACTTCGTCCTCAGCGTCGATGTCGTCTACTTCGTGCGCGAGATCGATGAGTTCGTCCTGAAGCTGGACCGTAGCGCCTCGCGCCGCGCCGCCATCTGGATCTGGAGCCCCACGCCCCCCGCTCGCAACGCCCGCCTCTTCGAGATTGCGCACGGCGTCCCGCTGGAGCGCGCTCCCGACCACCGTGAGCTCCTCCCCGTGATGTGGGAGGCCGGTCTCCTGCCCGAGGTGCGCCTCCTGCCGGAACCGTTCACATGGCCCGAGCGTGCGGAGTTCCCCACGACCGAGGAGGATGCAGTGGCGTTTGGTCTGGATGATGTCGAGGCGGGCGACGTGGCCGGAGCCGCGGGCCGCGTCGCCGCCGACCTCGGCGAGCTCTTCTCGCGCGACGGAGGCGAGTGGCGCCCGAACTGGCGCCCGCCCTTGCAGGGACTGCTGATCACCTGGGAGACCGGTGGTGCTGACGCCCGCTGACCTCGTCCTCTGCCTCGGCGCGGTGGGAACCGCGACCTTCGCCGAGCGTGCTCGCGCCGCCCGGGCCAACGGCTTCGCGGGCCTCTCCATGTGGATGTCGCACTACGACGAGGCCCGCGCCGAGGGCCTCTCGAACGCGGAGATGCGCGCAATCCTCGACCGCGAGGGTGTGGTCCTGGCGATGCTGGAGTACATCACCGCCTGGGCCGAGGGCCCGGCCAACCGCGACGCCATCGAAGAGGAGACGGCGCGCATCTGCGGCATCGCCGAGGAGCTTGGCTCGGACACCGTGCTGGCAGTCACGATGGAGCGGTCCACCGACCCCGCCGCCGCTGCGGAGGGGCTCGCCATCGCCTGCGATGTGGCCGCCCGCCACGGACAGCGCCTAGGCGTCGAGTTCCTGCCCTGGACGGGCATCCCCAACCTCGCCACCGCCTGGCCCATCGTTCGCGACGCCGATCGCCCCAACGCCGGCCTCGTGCTCGACGCCTGGCACTGGTTCCGCTCCGGCCCCGACCCCGACCTGCTCCGCAGCATCCCTGGCGAGAACGTCATCCACCTCCAGATCAGCGACGCCCCCGCCGACCCCGATCCGGACGTCGTCGCGGAGACCATCGGGCACCGCCTCCTCCCGGGTCAGGGCGACATCGACCTCCTCGGTCTCCTCCGCATCCTAGACGACATCGGCCGGCAGGGTCCCACCGCCGTCGAGGTCTTCAGCGATTGGCTGCGCGGCCACCCCATCGAAGAGGGCGCCCGCCTCGCCTCGGAGGCCGCGCGCACCGTGCTTGCAGCCGCCCGATGACCGGCGACAACCTCCTCCGCGACCTCCCCGACGACCTTCCGGAGGAGTTGGTAGAGACGCTGCTGGAAAGCACCTCCGTCCGCATCGAGCGCATCGTCTCGACGGGACACGCCTCCCCCGAGGGCTTCTGGTACGACCAGCCCCAACACGAGTTCGTGCTGGTCGTGAGAGGACGTGCCCATCTCGAATTCGACGACGGCGGGTCGCTGGATCTGGAGCCGGGAGGTTGGGCCGACATCCCCGCGCACTGCCGCCACCGCGTCGCCTGGACCTCCCCGGACGAGCCCACCGTCTGGCTCGCTATCCACTTCTGACCCTCTGTGCCGCCGGCCCCTTGCCTCTTGGGCGGCAACCTGAAACGCTGGATGTACAGCTTCTGCTGTCGCCAAATCCCCTCCGGGGGAGCGGGGGAACCGCCACATATGGGGCGTACCGCGAAAGCGGACGGCACCTCCAGTCGTAGCCCGACAGCTAACCCCGCCGGCGTAGGAGGGACCTCACGTGGGGGTCTCTCGATCGCTTCGACTCGGTTCGCAGCGAAGCGCCCAGACCCGAAACGACCGTATGCAGTCGTGTGACCCCGACGACGACACCTGGCGATGTTCCCGTGGCGGGAACGCCGCCGCCCTTGCTCATCGGAGGTGTTTCTGTGATTGAGCATGAACTGGTTCGGTCGGTCCTTCTGGAGCGCGTCATCAAGGCAAACTCGCCCGAGGCACGCTTCCGCAAGGAGTGGCAGGCCCTGCGCGCCGATGAGGCGCGCGACCGCGACGTCGAAGCGGGCGAGCATCCCGTCGACCTCTTCCTCCAGGGGAAGGATCTCGAGCGGGCGGCCTAACCGCCTCTCCGCGGGACCCCGCCTCCGGGCGGGGCTCCGGTCTGGGTAGAAACGCAAGGCGGGAGCCATTCGGCTCCCGCCTTCGT
Organism: Dehalococcoidia bacterium; assembly: GCA_009841435.1. GTDB lineage: Bacteria > Chloroflexota > Dehalococcoidia > Tepidiformales > Tepidiformaceae > UBA2991. The sequence continues at coordinate 44,510 of VXLW01000045.1, forward strand.
GATCCCGCGGGCGAAAATCCGTTCTATACTTGCGGACACCCGATCCGTGGTCCGGGAGGGACGGTGCTTTACGGGAAGTGGCGCCCACGTGGCTTCGAGGAGGTGGTCGGCCAGGACCACGTCGTCGAGACGCTTCGCAACGCCCTCGCCACCGACAAGGTCGCCCACGCCTACCTCTTCGCCGGCCCCCGTGGCACCGGCAAGACCACCACCGCCCGCATCCTCGCCAAGGCCGTCAACTGCCCTGAACTCGCCCGAGGCGAGCCCTGCAATGACTGCGGTCCCTGCGACGCCATCGACCGCGGCGCTGCCCTCGACCTGATCGAGATGGACGCCGCCAGCAACCGCGGCATCGACGACGTCCGCGAGTTGCGCGACAAGATCGCCTTCGCCCCCAGTGACCTCGAGCGGAAGGTATACCTCCTCGACGAGGTCCACATGCTCACGACGGGCGCCTTCAACGCCCTCCTCAAGACCCTCGAAGAGCCGCCGCCGCACGCCATCTTCATCCTCGCCACCACCGAGCTCCACGAGATCCCGGCGACCATCACCTCGCGCTGCCAGCGCTTCGACTTCCGCCGCATCCCCATCGAGGCAATGGTCGAGCGTCTGCGGTTTGTCGCCGAACAGGAGGGGTTCAGCGTCCCCGACGAGGGCCTCCTGGCCATCGCCCGCGAGGCCCGCGGCGCCCTCCGCGACGCCATCACCCTGCTCGAGCAGATCGCCTCGATGTACGGGCCTTCCCCCAGCACCGACGACGTGCTCGAATCGCTCGGCCTTGTGCGCGACGAGCGCACGGACAAGCTCGCCGGCGCCCTTGCCGAGCGCGATCTCGGCGCCGCGCTCGAGATCGCCCGCGAGGTAGCCGGCGACGGGCTCGACATCGCCCGCTTCACACGTGAGACCATCGACACCCTGCGCGAGCGCCTGCTCGTCGCCGCGCGCGACCGCACCCCCGACGTCGGCGTCCTGACGACCGCCGTCGCCGAGCTTGCCGGCGCAGACTTCCGCCGCGACCCCGGCAGCCCCGTCCCCCTCGAGGTCGCCTGCGCGGCCGCCGTGCTCGGCCCCGCCCAGCCCGCCGCCGCTCCAGCGGGCGCCGCTGCCGGCGCGAACGGACAACCGGCGCGGGGCGGCCAGAGGCCCCAGCGCCGCCAACAGGGTCGCCGCCGCGACCAGCGTGACGAGAGCCGCGAGGAGCGCTTCCTCCGGGAACTGTACGAGCGCTGCCGGATGACGCAGCCCGCGCTTGCCGCCTGGCTCAACGGCTCCTGCGAGGTGCTCGCCATGGATGGTGACGAGCTGAAGCTCGGCTTCTACCATCCCATCCACATGCAGAAGATCGCGAACGACGGCCGCACGCTCGTGGAGCAGAAGGCGGAGGAACTGCTGAAGCGCCCCGTGTCGCTTGCGGTCGAGCGGATCGAGCGCAGCGCACCCGCCAGCCGTCCGGCCCGGGGCGGACACTTGGCGGCGGCGGCGCGCGAGATGGGCGCGAAACCCGTCGAATCCGGGCCGCCCCCGCGCCCAAGGCCCCCCGAGGAGGAGTTCTGATGGCGAAGAGCAGCGGTCGAAATCGCTACATGCGGCGCGGCGGAGGCGGTGGCCAGCGTGGCCGCGGCGGCGCCCAGACCGGGCAGCTCGCCGAGGCCCAGGCGATGCTCCAGCGTGCCCAGGAGGAGCTTGCCACCAAGACCGTCGAGGGTACTTCCGGTGGTGGCGCCGTCCGGGTCACCATGAACGGCGAGCAGAAGGTCCAGGCCATCGCCATCGAACCCGACGTCGTCGACCCCGAGGACGTGGAGATGCTGGAAGACCTCGTTCTCGCCGCTATCCACGACGCCTCGGAACGGGCCAACGCCCTCCAGGCCGACTCCCTCGGGATGCTCACCGGCGGGCTCGACCTGCCGGGGCTCGGCGGCTGAGCGGGCGTGCCCGCGGCAGGCGCGCCCGAGCCGATCGCCCGCCTGATCCAGGAGTTCTCCAAGCTCCCCGGGATCGGACCCAAGTCCGCCCAGCGACTCGCCTACCACGTGCTTCGCACCCCCGAGGACGACGCCCGCGCCCTCGCCGGGGCGCTCATCGACGTGAAGGAGCACGTCGTTTTCTGCGACACCTGCTTCAACATCACCGTCCGTAACCCCTGCACTCTCTGCGACGACGAGCAGCGTGACCGCTCGCTCGTCTGCGTCGTCGAGCAGCCCCTCGACGTGCTCGTCGTCGAACGCACGGGCGGCTTCCGCGGCGTCTACCACGTCCTCCACGGCTCCCTGAACCCGATCGATGGCGTTGGTCCCGAGCAGCTGCGAATCCAGGAGCTACTCAGGCGCGTCGAGGGAGGAGGGGTCGTTGAGGTGATCATGGCGACGAACCCCAGCCTCGAAGGCGAAGCCACGTCGATGTACGTTCAGCGCCTCCTGCAACCGCTCGGGATTCGCGTCACCCGCCTCGCCCGCGGCCTCCCCAGCGGCGCCGACATCGAGTACATGGACGACCTGACCCTCTCCCGCGCGCTCGAAGGGCGGCAGGAGCTGTAGCGTGGCGGCGCGGCCCCGCGTCTACCGCGCCGAAGGGGTCATCCTGCGCCGCCGCAACCTCGGCGAGGCCGACAGCATCCTCACGGTGTTTAGCGGCAACGAGGGCAAGTTCGAGGCGATCGCGCGAGGCGTGCGCAAGGCCCGCAGCCGCATGCGCGGCCATCTCGAGCCGCTAACCCGCAGCCGCGTGCTCGTCGCCCAGGGACGCAACCTCGACGTCTTCACCCAGGCCGAGACGGTCGACGCCTACCGCCGCCTGCGTGAGGACCTCGACGCGAGCGCCGAGGCCCTCTACTGCCTCGAGCTCGTCGACCGCTTCACCGAGGAGCGCGAGCCGCTCCCCGAGCTGTACGCCCTCCTTCTGGAGGCGCTGAGTCTGCTGGAAGAGGGGAACGGCCCCGCCGTGACCCGCCACTTCGAGCTGCGCCTGCTCGCCCTCCTCGGCTACGAGCCCCACATCGATGGCTGCGTCCTCTGCGGCGATCGCTTGCCGGAGGAGGAGACGCTGCTCTCGCCGAGCGCCGGCGGGCTCGTCTGCCGCGGGTGCCGGGCCGAGACGGGTGGGGGACGCATCGTGTCGGTGCCGGTCGTCAAGCTGATGCGCTTCGCGAGGCGCGCAACGATGGCGGAGTTCGTTGCCCTTGACGCCCGGCCCGCGGTCGAGCAGGAGCTGCGCGCCGCCGTCGCCGAGCTGGTCCGCTACCACCTCGATCGTGACCCCAACGCGCGCCGCTTCGTCGAAGGCGTAAGCGCGCTTCACCCGAAGGATTAGCAGGGAAGCGTTCCCTGCTTTGACGAACGCGGTAGAATCTTTGGTACGAAGAGTCGCTCCAAAGCGAGCGGAGGTTCTCCATGCCCCTCTACGAGTACTACTGCCAGCCCTGTCACGGGGTCTTCGAAGAGCTGCGTCCGATGCGGGAAGCCGGCGAGGCCGTCCCCTGCCCCGAGTGCTACGAGGACGCGGACCGCATCATGCCCACGTCATTCGCGGCGTTCACCTTCCGCGATGGCTACCCCCGCAAGATTCCCGACGACGGCACCTACTGGCACCTGGGCCAGAAGGTCAGCAAGCGCGTCACCGGTGGCCGCCCGAACGAGCACCCCGAGATTAACAAGCCCAAGCCGAAGCCCCGCCTCACCCGTGGCGAGCGCGCCGCTCTGAACGACATGCGCGAAGTCGCCGCCAAGGGCGACCTCGTCGACCTGTACAACAACCCCATCTCCCCCCGGGAGGTGAAGCAGGCCTACGACCGGCGCGACGTCATCAAGAAGGGTGTGCCCGCGCGCATCCACAAGGACATGAAGAAGAAGTTCCGCTAGCTTCGGCGGGTCAGCACGTAGCCGCTCAGCTCTTCAAGCGTGCGGCGAGCGTCGGTTGCCTCAAGGGTCGAGAGGCCCTCGAGCGCGCGGTCCACGAATTCCTGCGCCATTCCCTGCGCGCGTCCGATCGCGTCTGACGCGACCACCGCCGCCAGTGCTTCCGGAAGGAACGCGGCCCGGTCGCCGTCCGCTGCCAGGAAGTTGCGCACCGGGTTCTTGCCGGGCGCCGTTTCCAGGTAGAACAGTGCCGGCAGGGTGATCGTCCCTTCCAGAAGGTCGCCCCCCGCCGGCTTCCCCATCTCCGCCTCGTCCCCGGTGAAGTCGAGGATGTCGTCGACGATCTGGAAAGCCATCCCGAGGTTGTAGCCGTAGCTACGCAGCGCCTCCACCTGCCCCTCGCTACACCCCGCCAGCAAAGCGCCGCCCTGGGTCGAGTGCCCGAACAGCGCCGCCGTCTTGCCGCCGATGCGCCACAGGTAGTGCTGCACGTCGCGGCCCACGTCGAAGGCCGCGGAGTCCTGGTCGAGCTCCCCGTTCGTCATCTTCATCAGCGCCAGCGCGAACAGCCGCGTGACGGGCAGGCTGCCCGTGCGCGTCACCATCTCCGCCGCGTTGGCGAACATGAAGTCGCCGAGCAGCACGGTCAGGGCGTTGTCGAAAACGGCGTTCGCCGTCGGCCGGCCGCGCCGGCTCGTTGCCCCGTCGACCACGTCGTCGTGGACGAGGCTGGCCGTGTGCAGCAGCTCGATCGCGGTGCCAAGCGGCACGAGCCGGTTCAGGTTGTAGTCGCCGAATGTGCCCGCCAGCAGCACCAGCGCGGGCCGCAGCCGCTTGCCTCGCGGCGCAAGGGCGTGGTCCAGCATCAGACGCAGGGGCGCCAGGTCGACCCGCTTCACCGATTCCAGCAGGTCCTCGACGAGGATCAGGTCCTCGGCGACCGGGCCGTAGAGCGCCTGTGGCTGCGTCTGTGTCATGCGCCCGCCTCCACGGCCGATGGCACGCCGAAGAGCGCTTCCGCGTTGGCCGTCGTGGCCTCGGCCACGGTCTCGACGCTCAGGCCGCGCGCTTCCGCCACCACCTCGGCCGTCACCCGCACGTTCGCCGGCTCGTTGCGCGTTCCCCGCCGCGACTGCGGCGGGAGCGCGGGACTGTCCGTCTCGATCAGGAGCGAGGCCAGCGGTAGCCCCGCCGCCACGTTGCGCGCTTCGTCGTTGCGCGGGTAGCCCGCCGAGCACGTCAGCGAGACCAGGAAACCCAGCTCGGCATACCGCTGCGCCTGCCGAAGTGTCCCGCCGAATGCGTGCAGCACGCCCGGCGGCCGTCCCTGGGCCGCCAGCGGTGATTCTGCGGCGTAGCGCGCGAGGTGCGGCGCCAGTTCCTCCTCCGCATCCCGCGAGTGGACCGACACCGGCAACCCGAGCCGGGCTGCGATTGCGAGCTGCGCGTCGAAGACGCAGCGCTGTACGTCACGGGGGGACAGGTCGCGGTAGAAGTCGAGCCCGATCTCGCCGATCGCGGCTACGTTGCCATCGGCGGCTAGCTCTTCGATGCGGTCGAGCGCATCCTCGCTGGCCTGCGAGGCCTCGTGCGGGTGGAAGCCCGCCGTCGCGAGCAGCCGTGGTGAGCTGGTGTCCGCCGCGAGCGCTATTGCTGCCTCGCTCGACGCCACGTCCTCGCCGCACACGACGACGGTGGCCACGCCGGCCGCCGCCGCTCGTTCGAGCACGGACTCGCGGTCCTCGTCAAAGCGTTCGTCCTGGAGGTGGCTGTGGGAGTCGAAGAGGCGCATCAGGTTGCGACCGGTTCGGGCACGTCCAGCTTGCGGTAGAGCGCGCCCCCTTCGCCGAGTGAGCGCCCGGCCGGCACGCCCGTGAGCATCCAGCCGGCCGACTCGGGCGTGCCCTCGTGCCCGAGCGTGGTGTGCAGCTTGCTCGTGGAGAACGGGAGGATGGGGTGCAGCAGCGCCGTCAGGGCGGAAATGGCCTGCAGCGCCGTGTAGAGGGTCTCGGCGGCGTGGTCGCGGTCTTCCTTGACCGCCCGCCAGGGAGCGCGTTCGTCCAGGTACTTGTTGGCGGCCTGGGCCACGGCCAGCGCTTCACGCAGCGCCCCCCGGAACTGGCAGCCGGCGTATTCCGCCCCCGCCCGCTCGAACCCGTCGCGAACGGTCGCGAGCAGCGCTTCGCTCTCCGCTCCTAATGTCCCCGGCTCCGGCACGACGCCGTCGAAGTTGCGCCGGATCATTGCGAGCACGCGGTTCGCCAGGTTCCCCCAGGTCGCGATCAGGACCTCGTTGTTCGCGCGGATCAGCTCCTCCTCGCGAAACTCCGAGTCGCTCGTCTCCGGCATGATCTGCGTCAGGTAGAAGCGCACGACGTCGGCGTCATACGTATCGAGCAGGTCGAGCAGCCAGGTTGCCGTGCCCTTCGACTTGCTCTGTTTCTGCCCCGCCGAGAAGTTCACGTACTGGTTCGCGGGAACGTCGTGCGGCAGGTTCAGGCCGCCGTACCCCAGCAGCATCGCCGGCCAGATGAGCGTGTGGAAGACGATGTTGTCCTTGCCGATGAAGTAGTAGGCCTTCGTGTTCTCGTCTTCCCAGTACAGGCGCCAGGCCTCGGGGTCGCCGCTCTGCCTGGCCCACTCCTTCGCCGCCGAGAGATACCCGATGACGGCGTCGAACCAGACATAAATGCGCTTGTCCTCGTACCCCTCGACCGGCAGGGGCACGCCCCAGTTGATGTCCCGCGTGATCGCGCGGTCCTTCAGCCCCTCCTCGAGGATGCCGAGGGTGAAGTTGGCGACGTTCCGCCGCCAGTGCGGCTGCGCGCTCACCCACTCCCGTAGTTGCTCGTTGAATGCCGAGAGCCTCAGCATGAAGTGCTCCGACTCGCGAACCTCCGGCGTCGCCCCGCTCACCTTGCTGCGCGGCTCGATCAGGTCGATGGCGTCGAGCTGCGAGCCGCACTGGTCGCACTGGTCGCCGCGCGCCTCCTTGTAGCCACAGAGCGGGCATATGCCCTCCACGTACCGGTCCGGCAGGAAACGCCTCGCCTCGGGGTCGTAGAGCTGGTCCTGCGTCCCTGTATAGAGCAGGTCCTTCTCCAGCAGTCGCGTGAAGAGGTCCTGCGTCGTCTCGTAGTGGTTGTCGGTCAGGGTCGTCGTGAACAGGTCGAACGAGATGCCGAAGCGCTCCCACGCCTCGAGGATCTTCGGGTGGTAGCGGTCGATCACCTCTTGCGGGGTGATGCCCTCGCTGTCGGCGGCGACGGTGATGGGCGTCCCGTGGCAGTCGGAGCCCGACACCATCAGCACGTCGTTGCCGCACATGCGGTGGTAGCGGGCGAAGATATCGGCGGGAAGGTATGCGCCTGCCGCCTGGCCGGCGTGCAGAAGGTAGTTCGCATACGGCCAGGCGACGGCCACGAAGATGCGTTCTGCCACGGAATCCCCTTTGGGAAGGCGCTCACGCGAGTCTAGCACCGTGTCGCTTTAGGGCTTAGGCCGGGTAAAGGAGCCCCTTCCTATTCCTTGTCGTCCGGCCAGGCCTCGTACGCCTCCGCCCGCGACACCCCGAACCGTCGCGCCGCTGCGCTCGCGGCTGCGCTGCGCTGGGCGCCCGCCTCGCGCATCTCCCCGAGGTAGGCGCGAAGCTCACGCTCATCGCTCCCCGCCGCCCAGCCCCGCACGTCGACCACCACCGTGCACTCCCCTCGCGTCTCCCGGAACCGTTCCGCCATCGCCGAGGCTGCCCCGCGCACCGCCTCCTCGTGGACCTTCGTCAGTTCCCGGCAGACCACCACCGTTGGGTCGTCGAGCGCATCCGCCACGTCAGCCAGCGCCGCCCCCACCCGCCGCGGGCTCTCGAAGAACACGAGCGTCTCCGAAGCCTCCGCCGCCCCCACCAGCCGCCGTCGCCGCTCCCCCTGCCCCCGGGGCAGGAATCCGAGGAAGTGCACGTCGCTCCCTGCGAACCCCGCCACCGACACCGCCGCCGCCAGCGCCGATGGTCCCGGCACCGTAAACACGGGGATCCCGGCGTCGTGGGCCGCCTCCACCGCCCTCGCCCCCGGGTCCGCGATAAGCGGTGTGCCCGCGTCCGAGGTCAGCGCCACGACCCCCTCCCGCGCCGCCTCCAGCAGCCGCGGGATGCGCCCCTCGACGTTGTGCTCGGTCAGGCTCAGCGCCGTCGCGCTCGTCGCGACGCGCGTCGCCAGCGTCCGCAGCACGCGCGTGTCCTCCGCCGCGATGAGCGAGGCCGCTTGCAGGACCGCCGCCGCGCGCTCGCTCAGGTCGCCGAGGTTCCCGATGGGCGTGGCGACCACGTAGAGGCCTGGCGCGAGTTCATTCATGCTTCGGTCAGCTTCACAGAACCGCGCGGGGAGCGCGAATTCTGGCGCCCGATTCATTGACCCTACGAGGGCCCGCGCGATACGCTTTCTGCATAGCCGTGACACTCCCATTCGAGTCATCCACCACCGAACGGAAGTGGCTTCGGTGAGCCCCGACGCCGCATCCGCAACACTCGCCGCGCCTGATTCGCCAGAGCGCGGCGTTTTGCATACCCAGGAGGAGGGTTCGTCCGTGCCCGCACCACGTTTCAAGCAGCTCAAGCACGCCTACGGGTTCGACGATGTCGCCATCGTTCCCGGCGAGGTCACGATCAACCCCGAGCTCGTCGAGATCGGCCTGGACATTGGCCCCTATCACTTCGGGCTCCCCTTCATCGCCTCCGCCATGGACGCGGTTGTTGACCCCGACTTCGCCCTGCTCATGCACGAGGCGGGTGGCCTCGGCGTCCTCAACCTCGAGGGCATCTGGACCCGCTACGACGATCCCCGCCCCATCCTCGACGAGGTCGCCTCGGTCAACCGGGACGAGGCCACGGCCATCCTCCAGTCCGCCTTCCAGCAGCCCATTCGCGACGACCTTATCGCCCAGCGCATCAAGGAGATGAAGGCGGGCGGCGCCGTCTCCTCCGTCTCCGTGACCCCCAAGAGCACCAAGCAGTACGCGCCGCTCGTACAGGAGGCCGGCGCCGACATCCTCGTCGTCCAGAGCACCGTCACCACGGCTCGGCACGAGTCCAGCAGCATTGAAGGTTTGCGCTTCGAGAAGCTTTTCGAGCACATCCACATCCCCGTCGTCGTCGGGAACACCGTTGGCTTCAGCGCCACCCTCGAGGTGATGCGCTCCGGCGTCGCCGGCGTGCTCGTGGGCGTGGGGCCGGGCGCCGGCTGCACCAGCCGCGAGGTCCTCGGCATCGGCGTCCCGCAGGTCACCGCCACCATCGACTGCGCCGCCGCCCGCGAGGCCTACCTCGCCGAGACCGGCAACTACGTGCCCATCATCACCGACGGCGGCATCCGCACCGGCGGCGATGTCTGCAAGTGCTTCGCCGCCGGCGCCGACGGCGTCATGATGGGCTCGCCCTTCGCCGCCACCACCGAGGCGCCCGGTCGCGGCTACCACTGGGGCATGGCCACCTCCCACGCCGACCTCCCCCGCGGCACTCGCGTCTTCGTCGGCGTCAACACGACCCTCCAGAAGACGCTCTTCGGCCCCACCAGCCGCACCGACGGCACGGAGAACCTCGCCGGTGCCCTCAAGACCGCGATGGGCATGTGCGGTGCGCACACCATCCGTGAGTTCCAGGACGCCGAGATGGTGATCGCGCCCTCCATCAAGACCGAAGGCAAGATCTACCAGTTCGCGCAGGCCGAATCGTAGGCCACACGACGCGGCCGTTCGTTCGTCCCCGAGTCGTTTTCGCGGTGCTCCTGGCGCTGGGAACGCTTGCGTTGCTGTCCTCGCTCGGCACCGCCCCAGCCGCCCGCGCCCACGACGACTGCCCCCACTTCGACCTCGACGACCTGTTCGCCTCGATCGAGGACGTCGACGTCATCGTCGTTGGCGAACTCGTGACCGAAGCCGGAGCGCCCGCCATCGCCCCCGAGGCGTACCTGAAAGGCCCCGCCATCGCCGAGGCCCTCCCTCTGTCCGACCGCCCTACCGACTGTGACCGCGCCGCCCTGCCCGCCGAGGGTGCCCGCGTGCTCGCGGCGCTCCGCCGCGAGGGTGGCGGCTTCCAGTGGCCCGTTCCGGCCGCCCTCTTCGTGATCGAGGAGGGCGTCGCCACGAACGGCGACGACGCCCCGGTCTCCCTCTCCGAGGACGACCTCGTAACGCGCATCCGCGAGATCTCCGGCCAGTACGCCGTGCTCGCCACAGACGAGTCCGAGGGCGCGTCTATCGACTGGCTCCGCGTCGTCCTGCCCGTCACGCTCGCAGCGATCGTCATTCTCGCGATCGCGCTCGTGCTGCTGCGCATCTGGCACCGGATCGACCCGGAGGGCTAGAGCAGCTCCTCAAGCACTCGCGCGACGGAATCTTCCTCGTCCGGAAGCGACTCGTCGGCGGCTTCCCGCGCGTAGCGGTCGGCCTTCGCCGTGGCGATGCCCCGCCCGGCCCACGCCAGCATTGACGCGTCGTTCACGCTGTCTCCGATGGCCAGCGTTTCGGTACGCGAAATGCCGAGGCCCTTTGCGACCAATGCGACCCCCTTCGCCTTCGTCGCCTCCGGGGCCAGCGCTACCGTCACGAACGGGAAGTCGAGCACGTGGAGCGTTTCCCCGAAGTGCTCGACCAGTTCATCGTGCACCTCCGACGATGCCTCGCGGTCGCTCAGAATGCCGACGCCGCTCGGGTCGATGCCGAGCGTCTCCGGCTCCGGGTGGTACTCGGCTTCGATATTGCCGAGGCTGGCGTAGTAGTCCGTGGCGGGTGACTGCTCCGTGGCCGCGTACCGTTCCGCGCTGAACCACTCGTACTGGTAACCGGCCTCGCGCGCATAGGCCGTCACGGCCAGCGCCAGATCCCGGTCCAGCTTGATCTCGCGCAGCAGCGTCCCGTCCGCGTTCGCGATCAGGCAGCCTTCCTGTGCGATGAACGGCGTGTCGAGCCCCAGCTCGCGCGCGATGCTCATCACACCCTCGCGCATCCGTCCGCTGGCCAGCACCACCGTCCGTCCGTCCTCGACCAGCGCCCTGACAGCTGCCCGCACGCGCGGCGAAAGCTCGCCTTTGTACGTGCCTTCGTACGGCAGGAGGGTGCCGTCGATGTCCAGCGCGATCAGTCTCACTCCCACCGCGCGGTGACCACCCGTTCCCAACCCGCCAGGTCGTGCACGATGCCGGCCTCCGCGCCAAGCCCCTCCGCCGCCTCCGCGACGCGCCCCGCCTGCCCCATCCCCACCTCGAATGCCGCCAGCCGTGGCCGCAGGCGCGACGCGCAGTCGGCCAGCAGCGCCCGCACGAGGTCGAGCCCGTCCGCTCCCCCGTCCAGCGCGACCCGCGGCTCCCACTGCCGCACCTCCGGTTGCAACCCCTCGATGTCGTGTTCCGGCACATAGGGCAGGTTCGCAAGGATGATGTCCGCGCTGCCGACAGCCTTGGCCAGGTCGCTCTGGACGAGCGAAACGGCCACGCCGTGCCGCTCGATGTTCAGGGCTGCGATCCGCAGCGCGTCCGCGCTCACGTCCGCCGCGATGACGTTGGTCCCCGGGGATGCGCTTGCTACGGCGATCGCGATCGCCCCGCAGCCAGTGCCCACATCCAGCACGGTCGCGCCGGGACAGCGCGCAAGCTCCGTGACGCCAATCTCGACCAGCAACTCCGTCTCGGGCCGGGGGATGAGCGTGCCTGGCCCCACCAGGAACTCCAGCCCGTGAAACTCGCGGACGCCCGTCAGGTACGGGGCGGGCTCGCGCCGCAGCCGGCGCGCCACAAGCGCATCGAGCTCCGCGCAGGCGCCCTCCGCGACCGGTTCGTCGGCGAAGTAGGCGCTGCGGCTGAGGCCGCTCGCGTGGCGGGTGAGCACCTCCGCCTCCAGCGCCGCGTCGGGGATGCCCGCGGCTTCCAGCTCGGCGCGGACGCGGGCTGCGACCGCCCGCGCCTTCACGCCGTCGCCTGCAGCTTGGCCGCCTCTTCCGCCGCCGCCACCGCGTCGATGATGTCGTCGATGTTCCCGTCGAGCCGGTCCGGGATGTTGTGCACCGTCAGCCCGATGCGATGGTCGGTGATGCGGTCCTGCGGGAAGTTGTACGTCCGGATCTTCTCGCTGCGGTCGCCGCTGCCCACCTGCGTGCGCCGGTCGGCCGCCAGCTCGGCCTCCTGCTTCTCCTGCTCCATCGCCAGCAGTCGCGAGCGCAGGACCGTCATCGCCTTCGCCCGGTTCTTCAGCTGCGAACGCTCGTCCTGGCAGACCACGACCTGCCCCGTCGGGAGGTGCGTCAGCCGCACCGCCGTCGCCACCTTGTTCACATTCTGCCCGCCCGCGCCGGAGGCATGGAAGATGTCGACCCGCAGGTCCTTGTCGTTGACCTCGACGTCCACGTCTTCCGCTTCGGGCAGGACGGCGACGGTGGCGGTCGAGGTGTGGATGCGGCCCTGCGCCTCCGTTTCCGGGACGCGCTGCACGCGGTGGACGCCGCTCTCGTACTTCAGCCGTGAGAACGCGCCCTCGCCCGTCACGCTGAAGATGGCTTCCTTGTAGCCGCCGATGCCCGTCTCCGAGACGCTCAGCATCTGCGTGCGCCACCCGTGACGCTCGCCGTAGCGGTAGTAGGCGCGGTACAGCTCCTGCGCGAAGAGCGCTGCTTCCTCGCCGCCTGCGCCCGCGCGAATCTCCATGATGACGTTGCGGCTGTCGCGCTCGTCCTTGGGCAGGAGCGCCCGCAGGATCGCCTCGTCGAGAGCCTCAAGCCGCTCCTCGGCCCCGCGCAGCTCCGCCTCGGCAAGCTCCCGCAGCTCGTCGTCGCCTTCGTCCAGGAGCTCCTGGGCGTCCGCCCGCGCCGTCTCCGCTTCCGTGTAGTCGGCGAGGAGCTGGACGACCGGTGCGAACTCGGCGCGCTCACGGTTGAGCTGGGCTACCTTGTCATAATCTGCCGCGACCTCGGGCTGCCCCATCTCCTCCGTAACCGCGTCGAAGCGGACCCGGATGTCGTTGAGCCTCTGCCGAACGGCCTCGTCCATCGTTCTATTCTGCGGGCGGAACGAGCTTCGCGCTCGGTTAGCGCAGCTGCTGCCCGAGCCGGGCAGCGATCTCCCCGAGCGGCACGTCCACCTGGTCGCCTTCCTCGCGCAGGTCCTTCAGCGCCGCCACGCCCCGCGCCGCCTCATCCTCCCCGATGATCACGGCGAATCGCGCCCCGCTCCCGTTCGCCCGGCGCATCTGCGCCTTGAACGAACGCCCCGACTCCCCCAGCAGCGCGACGAACCCCGCCCCGCGCAGTTCCGCGCCCGCCCGCACCGCGGCCCGTCCCCCTTCCGCCCCCGCATGGACAACGAAGGCGTCAGGCGCGCCCGCATCGCCCAGGGGTAGCTCTTGCCGCTTCATTTCGATGATCACGCGCTCCAGCCCCGTCGCGAACCCGCTCGCCGGCGTTGGCTTCCCGCCAATCGTCTCGATCAGCCCGTCGTACCGTCCGCCTGCCCCGATCGAGCTCTGCTGGCGTCCGTCGCCCTTCGGCACGATCTCCCAGACGGTGCGGTTGTAGTAGTCGAGTCCGCGCACCAGCAGCGGGTCGACCACGAAGGGCACGCCCGCGGCCGTCAGGCCGTCCTTCACGCCCTCGAAGTGTTCCGCCGCCTCCGTGCTCAGGTCGTCGATCATCGTCGGGGCGCCCTCGCGAAGCTCCTGGTCGCGCGGGTCGTTGCTGTCCAGCAGCCGCAGCGGATTCCGGTCGAGGCGCCGTTGGCTGTCCTCGGAGAGCTGGTCGCGCAGGGGCAGGTAGTACTCCCGCAGCCGTTCGAGATAGGCGCGCCGCGCCTCGATGTCGTCGATGCTCCCCAGCCGTATCTCCAGGTCCTGCAGCCCGAGTTGCTCGTAGAACCGCCAGTGCAGCTCGATCAGCTCCGCATCGACCAGCGCCGTGCCGGAGCCGAGCACCTCGCAGTCGAACTGGTTGAACTGGCGCAGCCTGCCCAGTTGCGGGCGGTTGTAGCGGAACATGCGCGCGATCGTGAACAGGCGGACGGGCTGCGGCCGGCTCGCCAGACCGTGCTCCAGGTACGCCCGGCAGATCGCCGGCGTCGCCTCTGGGATGAGCGAGAGCGCCTCGCCCCCCTGGTCCTGGAAGCTGTACATCTCTTTCTCGACGATGTCCGTCGTGTCGCCAGTGCCCTTCTCGAACAGGGCCGCATCCTCGAAGGTTGGCGTGTCCAGGCGTTCGTAGCCGAACAGCCGCGTCACCTCTTCGGCGGCGTCGTGAATCGCGCGCCAGTACGGCTGCTCCTCGGGGAGGATGTCCTCGGTGCCTCGCGGCGTCTGGAAGCGTCCGCTCATGCCCGTCCCGTCAGGTTTGATGGGGTTGCCTGCTAAGATACTGGCAGAAACGGGGCAACGAGAAAGCGTGTGAGCGTCCTGGAGCGTTCTCCCGAATCCCCGGCCGTCGCCGACCTGCTTGAGCGTGTCCGCACCTACCTCCCCGAGGACCGCATCGAGCTAATCGCCGATGCATACGAGTTCGCCGAGTCCAGCCACGACGGCCAGATGCGCCGCACCGGCGATCCCTACATCTCCCACCCGCTCGAAGTAACCAAGCTCGTCGCCGGGCTCGAGCTCGACCAGCCCTCCCTCATCGCCGCCCTCCTCCACGACGTGCAGGAGGACTGCGACGTCCCCAACGAGGAGATCGCCGAGCGCTTCGGCAAGGAGGCCGCTGAGCTTGTCGAGGGACTGACCAAGCTCGGCAGCCTCCCCCTGCGCGTCACCGAAGAGGAGGGAGGCGGCGTCCAGGCCCAGAACCTGCGCAAGATGCTGCTGGCCATGGCCGCCGACGTGCGCGTCGTGCTCATCAAGCTCTGCGACCGCCTCCACAACATGCGCACGCTCTACGCCCTCTCCGATGACAAGCAGCGCCGCATCGCCCGCGAAACGATGGAGATCTTCGCCCCCCTCGCCACGCGCCTGGGCATCTGGCAGATCAAGTGGGAACTCGAGGACCTTGCCTTCCGCTACCTCGAGCCCGAGCGCTACCAGGAGATCGCGACCCGTCTCGACGCCACGCGCCTTGCCCGCGAGCGCTACATCGAGGACGTCGCCGCCGGGCTCCGCGTCCAGCTCGACGATGCCCGCATCGAGGCCGAAGTCACGGGGCGTGCCAAGCACATCTACTCGATCCACCAGAAGGCCCGTCGCTACGGCCGCGAGGCGAAGTCGTTCGACCAGATTTACGACCTCCTCGCCCTCCGCATCCTCGTGAAGGACGTGGCCGGTTGCTACGCCGCCCTCGGCGTCGTGCATGCCACCTGGCGCCCCCTCCCCGGCCAGTTCGACGACTACATCGCCAGTCCCAAGGCGAGCATGTACCAGTCGCTGCATACCACGGTTATCGGCCCCGGCGCCCGGCCCCTGGAGGTGCAGATCCGCACCTACGACATGCACCGCGTGGCCGAGTACGGTGTCGCCGCCCACTGGCGCTACAAGGGGGCCTCCGACCGCTCCGCCCAGGACGAGGAACGCATCGCCTGGCTGCGCCAGCTCCTCGAGTGGCAGCGGGAGCTCTCCGGCGCCGAGGAGTTCGTCGAGAGCGTCAAGACCGACGTGTTCGACGACCAGGTGTTCGTGCTCTCACCCAAGGGCGACGTGCTCGACCTCCCTACCGGCGCCACCCCCCTCGACTTCGCCTATCGCATCCATACCGACCTCGGCCATCAGACCATCGGGGCCAAGGTCAACGGCAAGATGACGGCCCTCAACTCCTCCCTCCAGAACGGCGACGTCGTCGAGATCATGCGCAGCCGCTCCCGCAGCGGGCCCTCGCGGGACTGGCTCAGCGAGAACCTCGGCTACCTCCAGACCACCACCGGCCGCCAGAAGGTGCGCCAGTGGTTCCGCAAGCAGCGCCGCGCCGAGAGCATCGAGCGGGGCCGCGAGATGCTCGAGCGCGAGCTCCGTCGCCTCGCGTTCGACCTTGCCGACCATCAGGACGAGGTGCTCGCCCTCTTCCCCGGCAAGACCTGGAACGAGCTCATGGCCAACATCGGCTACGGCGACATCAGCGTGGAGTCGGTCGTCCGCAAGGCGAGCACCCTGCTCCAGAAGCACCAGGAACCGGACGAGATCGACGAGATCCCGGTCGGCCGGCCTTCCCGGCGAAGCGCGGGCGCCGGCCTGCGCGCCCTCGGCGCTGGAGGCCTCGAGACGACACTGGCGCGCTGCTGCAACCCCGTCCCCGGCGACAGCGTCCGCGGCTACGTGACCCGCAGCCGCGGCGTCACCGTCCACCGCTCCGACTGTCACAACGTCCTCAACGAACGCGAGCGAGACCGCCTCATAGACGTCGACTGGGGGCGGACGGACGAGCAGCGCTACCCCGCCACCGTCCAGATCGACGCCTGGGACCGGGTCGGGCTCCTGCGTGACATCAGTACCGTCGTGGCCGCCGAGGACGTGAACATGGTCAACGTGAACACGACCAAGAACGGCAACGGCACGGTTTCGGTGCTGGCGACCCTGGAGACGAGCGGGCTCTCACAGATTTCGCGGCTGCTCACGCGCATCGAGACGATTCGCGGCGTGCGCAACTGCGCGCGGAAGTCCAGCTAGGACGCGCGCCGCGCCAGCTCCTGGCGCCGCGTGGCGAGGGGTTCCACGCGGCCCAGGGCCGGACGCAACTCTCCTCGAACGGGCTCCCGTGGCTGCCACAGGGTCACGCGCGCGCCACTTTCGTGGCGCAGCCCACCCCGACGCAGCCGTCCGCGTCGCGGAAGCATGGAGCGAAGCGTCGCCCCAAGGAGCGCCACCGCGGCGCCGGCGAGCAGTACGTCGAAGATGATGGTGGGGATGGTGTTCACCATGGCTAGCACATCCGTTCGCAGGGTCCGCAAACCATAGCGAACACCCGTTCGCCTGTCAACACAAATGTTCGAAACGGGCCGTTGGTGGTGGCAAGGAGTATCATGTCCCTGGCAGGAGTCTTGATGACCAGCGAGGCGAAACCGGGCAAGAACAGCGGCGTCGCATCCTTCACCGCGAGAGTGCACCGGGAAGGCTCCTGGTTTGTCGCCCAGGCCACCGAGATCGATATTGCCAGCCAGGGAGAGTCGGAAGGTGAGGCGCTAGCCAACCTCCGCGAGGCCCTGGAGCTCTACTTCATGCCAGATGGACCTAAATCTCCAGGTGATATTCCGGAGATTGAGGTCTCGGTTGCCGCCACTTAGGTCACTTCCGTACCGGCGAGTCGTACGCAAACTCAACGCAGCGGGCTACCGAGGTGGATCAGCACGGGAGCCATGTGAAATTCACCAAGATGACTGCCACAGGCGTGCGAACGGTGATCGTGCCCCGGCACCGTGAGGTGCAGGCCGGCACGCTACGGAGCATCCTCCGGCAGGCTGGCCTGACGCGCGACGAGTTCGAGCGCCTCTAGCGTACCTATTCCGCCCGCTCCCGGTACTGCAGGGCCTCCGCGACGTGCGTGCTGCCGATCGCGTCGCTGGCCTCGAAGTCGGCCACCGTGCGCGCGACCTTGAGGACGCGGTGGAAGGCTCGGGCCGAAAGCGCCATCTGCGCGGTCGCCTGGCTCAGGATGCGCTGCGCCTGCTCGTCCAGCTTCCACTGGGCGTGCTCGCGTACCTCCGTCGGCCCCATCTCCGCATTCAGACGCGGGCCCGTCCCGGCGAACCGTTCCCGCTGGATCTCTCGCACCGCTCGCACCCGCTCCGCCACCACCGACGATGGCTCCCCCCGCGTGCCCGCCGCCAGCTTCTCATAGTCGACACGGGGCACGTCGATGAAGATGTCGATGCGGTCCAGCACCGGCCCCGAGACGCGCCGCTGGTAGCGGGCGGCCGCATTCGCGGGGCAGCGACATTCCCGAATCGGGTCGCCCAGGTACCCGCACGGACACGGATTCTGCGCCGCCACCAGCGCGAAGCTCGCCGGGAAGGTGGCCGATTGCCGCGCCCGGCTGATCGTCACGATGCGGTCTTCCAGCGGCTGGCGCAGCACCTCCAGCACCTGCGTGCCGAACTCCGGCAGCTCGTCGAGGAAGAGCACGCCGTGGTGGCTCAGCGTGATCTCCCCCGGACGTGGCACCGAGCCGCCCCCCACCAGCCCCGCGTGCGAGATCGTGTGGTGTGGCGCGCGGAACGGCCGCCCCCGCAGGAGTCCCGTTCCCGACGGCAGCAGCCCCGCGACGCTATAGATACGGGTCACCTCCAGCGCCTCGTCGTTCGTCATTGGCGGCAGGATCGAGGGGATGGCCCGCGCCAGCAGCGTCTTGCCGCTGCCCGGCGGGCCGCGCATCAGGAGGTTGTGGCCGCCTGCTGCTGCCATCGCCAGCGCCCGCTTCGCGTGCTCCTGCCCGATCACGTCGGCGAGGTCGGGGCCTGCTGGCTCCGCATCCTCCGCGTCGTCCGGCCCCGAATACGGCGCGATCGGCGCCTTCCCGAGCAGGTGCGCCGCGAGCTGCGTGAGCGACTCCACGGGGAACACCTCGAGACCCTCGACAAGCGCCGCCTCAGGCGCGTTCGGCACGGGCACGAAGGCCCGCCGCGCCCCACGGTCGCGCGCGACCGCCACCATCGGCAGCGCCCCGCGCACGCCGCGCACCTCCCCGTCGAGCGCCAGCTCCCCCACGAACACCGCGTCCGCGAGGTCCGCCTCCACCTGCCCGCTCGCCACCATCACGCCGGCGGCGATGGGCAGGTCGTAAGCAGGCCCTTCCTTGCGCAGGTCGGCGGGCGCCAGGTTCACCACAATGCGGCTGTTGAACGGCCATGTGAGCGCGCTGTTGCGGATCGCCGCCCGCACCCGCTCCTTCGATTCCTGTACGGCCGCGTCGGGAAGCCCCACGATCGCCGTCGTTGGGTTCTGGGCGCGTGAGATATCGACCTCGACGTCCACCATGACCCCGTCGAGACCCACGACCGCGCTCGACTGCACTCGCGCAAGCATTGCCGCAGTCTGACGTTCCTTGGCAAAGGTAGCAACTTCGAAAGGTTGCCGTTCCCGTTCCCGGCACGGCCCCTTCGCCAACATGCGGCCGGGGAGTCGCTGGCTCTAGAGGTTCGCCCTTCGAACCTCGTAGAATGCCGCCCACTCTAGGTCAGTCGGAGGAGATAGCTATGAGCGCCCCCAATGTCCTGCTTGCCTCGAAGGGCCACCCCTTCCAGCGCGAACCCTTCTTCCAGATGTTCGACGCCTTCCAGCAAGAGGGCGAGATCTCGGCCTGGACGCACGTCGAGCAGCCCGCCGCCCAGCTCTTCTTCCAGCCCGAGAACTCCCGCGACTACGACTGCATCGTCGACTACTCGATGCCGGGTGTCTTCGGCGTTGGCGGTCCGCCCGATCCCCCGGAGGCGCTGAAGGACGGCTATATGCGCCTCACCGAAGAGGGCAAGGGCCTCGTCATGATCCACCACAACATCTGCTCCTGGCCCGGCTGGGAGGAGTACGCCGAGATCATCGGCGGCCGCTTCTTCTACAACCCCGGCAGTCTGCGCGGCGTCGACTACCCCGACTCCGGCTACCTGCTCGCCGCCAACCACACCTGCGAGGTCGTGGCGGAAGAAGCCGACCACCCAGTCGTGCAGGGCGTTGACCTCTCGTTCGAGCTGCAGGACGAGATCTACCTCGCCCCCTACCACGAGGACAGCCTCGTGCCGCTCGTGCGCAGCGACTTCGACTTCACCTACAAGAATTTCTTCTCGCCCTCGCTGGTGGTGAACGATGGCCGCATGTACGAGCGCGGCGACTGGACCCACCCGCCGACCCCGAACCTGGTGGTCTGGGCGAAGAACTATCGCAACAGCCCCATCGTCTACGTGCAGGCGGGCGACGTGCCCACCTCCTACAACAATTCGAACTACCGTCGGCTGCTCGCCAACGCCATCAAGTGGGTCGCCTCCGACGAGGCCCACGAGTGGGCGCGCGCGCGCAACGCCGCCGCGGTCTCCTAGGGGAGGGAAGCGAAACCATGGCCAGCAACTATGTGCTTGAGAACCTGGAGAAGTATCACTGCGGCCCCGGCGGCTGCGACTTCTCCGCCGGCTCGACCTGCTCCAAGTGCCCGAAGGAGAACACGCCCCACCTGACGTGCATCTTCTGCAACCTCGACGGCGTCGAGCGTTACGGGGGCGTGTGCGATGAGCACACCGTCTCGAACGGTCAGCGCGAGGTGACGGGGCCCATCTGCGGCAACTGCCACGTGGTCCTGTACGACATCGATCGCGACAGCGGCGGCTGGTCGATCATGAAGGACGGCAAGCCGCTCCTGGCCTAGGTCCTGGAGGGGTTAGCCGCGGGCATCACCGCTTCGGCGGTCGGCGTGCCGGGTCGTTCGGGATGCCCTTCGGGGTGTCTGTGTGGCCCCTTATGTTGCTGGCACCGACTTCGCTCGTAACCACGCTGTCGGTGAGGTGCAGCAGGGCCAGAATGGCCTTCACGAGTGGGTTGTCTCTCATTTCGTTGCCTTCGCGAGGAGCATCCGAGCTGTGCCGGGCCAGCATACGCCGTGCCGGCTGGCCGGACAGGTTGGCTGGGCCGTGCCGAGCCGCTACGATCAGACGCGCCGCGGCCCCGTGGTGTAGCGGCCTAACACGCCACCCTGTCAAGGTGGAGATCGTCGGTTCAAATCCGATCGGGGTCGCCAGAATCGCTCCAGAAAGGCCCCTGCCAGACGGCAGGGGCCTTGGCATTGCTGCTACGCTTGATCCCGGAGGCCGGCAGCCATGAAAGCGCTCCTGAAACCCTTCGTAACAGTCCTCGCGTTCATCGACAGCGTCATTGAGAGCGTGGTCCGTCCCGAGCAGATGCGCCGGCGCGTCGTGAACCGCATGGAGGTCACCGAGGGTTCGAGCCCCGACCCCAACCGCCGTCCCCGCCGCCGCTAGCTCGGGGCTCAGTTCGGCCGGACACAGGCCGGGAAGTTGCTCGTGAAGGCCCTGCTGGAAGCCACGGTCGCCCTTCTGCAGTTTGTCGACGGTGTCTTCGAGAGCGTCGCCCGCCCCTGGCGGCGCCGGCAGGACGTCATGGCCCGCTTGTTCTTCACCACCGGCACCCCCCGCTACCGTCCTCCCCAGGGCCGGCCGCGCCGCCGCCGCTAGCTCGTGACCGCGCCCTCCGACGCGCTTGAGACGCCGTTCGCGTACTTCGCGAACACGCCCCGCTCGTAGCGTGGCGCCGGCGGCGTCCACGCCGCCAGGCGGCGCTCCAGTTCCGCCTCATCGAGCTCCACGTCCAGCCGCCGTGCGTCGATGTCGAAGGAGACGATGTCGCCTTCCTCGATCGCCGCGATGGGCCCGCCCGCCGCCGCCTCCGGCGCGACGTGCCCGGCCATCAGGCCGTGCGTCGCGCCGCTGAAGCGACCGTCCGTGAGGAGCGCCACCGAGTCGCCGAGCCCCTCGCCCACGAGGGCGGCCGTCACGCCCAGCATCTCGCGCATGCCCGGGCCGCCCCTCGGCCCCTCGTAGCGGATCACGACCACGTCGCCCGGCGAGATGCGCCGCTCCGACACCGCTGCGAACGCGTCCTCTTCGCGGTCGAACACCCTGGCCGGTCCGCGGTGCTGCATGATCTCGTGCCCCGCCACCTTAATCACGCACCCTTCCGGGGCAAGGTTCCCCTTCAGGATGACGAGCCCGCCCGTCTCTTTGAGCGGCTCGTCCAACGACACGATCACGTCCTGGCCAGGCGCTTCCTGTGCGTCCGCCGCCTCTTCCTCGAGCGTGCGGCCGGTCACCGTGGGCTGATCGCCGTGGACCTTCTCGCCCTCCAGCAGGCGCTGCGCCAGCAGCCGCGTGCCACCCGCCCGGTCCATGTCGAACGCGACATAACGACCACCCGGCCGCAGGTCCCCGATGATCGGCGTGCGCTCGCTGATGTCGTCGAAGTCGTCGATGTCGAGCGAAACCCCGACCTCCCGCGCCATCGCCAGCAGGTGCAGGACCGCGTTCGTCGAGCCCCCCGTCGAGGCCACGCAGGCGATGGCGTTCTCGAACGCCTCCCGCGTCATCACGTCTCCTGGCAGCTGGCCCCGGGCGAGGACGTCCATCACGAGCGCCCCTGCCTCGTAGCCGGCGCTGTTTTTGCGCGGGTCCGTCGCCCCCGCCGAGCCGCTCCCCATCGGCGAGATGCCGAGGAACTCGATCGCCGTCGCCATCGTGTTCGCGGTGTACTGCGCGCCGCAGGCTCCGGCACCTGGGCAGGCGACGTCCTCGAGCGCCGTCAGCTCCGCGTCCGTCATGCCGCCTGCCGCGTGGCTCCCTACCGCCTCGAACACGTCCTGGATGGTTACGTCGCGGCCCTCGTAGTTCCCCGGCGCGATCGATCCGCTGTAGAGGACGAGCCCCGGAACGCCGAGCCGCGAGAGCCCCATCACGCCCCCCGGGATCGTCTTGTCGCAGCCGACGATGACGACCGCCGCGTCGAACAGGTAGCCCCGCCCGCACAGCTCGATGCTGTCCGCCACCACCTCACGGCTGATCAGCGACGCCTTCATCCCCTCGGTGCCCATCGCGATGCCGTCGCTGATGGAGACCGTGTTGATCTCCATGGGCGTCCCGCCCGCGTCCCGGATCCCGCGCATGACCTCGGCGGCCAGTTCGCGCTGGTTGAAGTTGCACGGCATCGTCCCGATCCAGCTGTGCGCGACCATTACGAGCGGTCGCTTCAGCGACTCCGAGTCGTAGCCGACGGACTTCAGCATCGCCCGTGCCGGCGCCCGGTCCGGTCCGTCGACGAGCGTGCGGCTGCGGTGGCGTGGATCAAGCGACATGGGGCACTCCAGGTGGGTCGAAATCTGGGAAATCGAGCCTACGCGCTGCCCGTGTCCCGAGCCAGAACCGTGCAGGGAAGGGGCTACTTGACCGGCGAGCTGGCGGCCACCTCTCGCAGTGCCTCGCCCAGCCGGTGAGCGCCTTCCTCAATCTCCTCGACGGGCGTGTAGCTGAAAGCGAGACGCAGGTGCTGCGTCGCATTGCCGTCGGCGAAGAAATGCGGCCCGGCGCCGATCAGGACGCCCTTCTCGTTCGCGACGCGCTGCACCTCGATCGCCGAAAGCCCCTGGTGAAGCCCCAGCCAGACGAAGAAGCCGCCGCCCGGTCGCTGGTAGGTCACGTAGTCGTCGCAGTGCTCGTCGATCGCCTCGCAGAGGCGGTCGAGCTTGCGCCGGTAGATGGCGCGCAGCCGCTCCACGTGCCGGTCGAGGTCGCCGTTCCGGATCATCTCCGCCACCGCGCGGCCCAGGTACGGGCTCGATCCCATGTCGTAGCGAAGCGCGGCCATGCGCGTGATGAGCGTGGGCGGCGCCAGGTTCCAGCCCAGCCGCAGCCCCGTCGCAATGATCTTGGAGAAGCTCGCGACCTTGATCGCCAGCTCCCCGCCTGAGAGCGAGAACAGCGAGGGCGGCGGTGGCTCGTCGCCGAACCAGAGCTCGCCGTAGGCGTCGTCTTCCATGATCAGCACGCGGTGCTCGCGCGCCAGCTCCAGCAGCCGCTCGCGACGCGCCCGGGGCATGGTAGAGCCCACCGGGTTCTGGTGTGTGGGGATCAGGTAGAGGAGCTTCGCCCGCCGCCCTTTGTCCGCCAGGCGCTTCAGCGCCTCCTCGGCGAGGTCGACCCGCAGCCCTTCGTCGTCCATCGGTACGGCCTCAACCTGCGCCCCGAACGAAACGAACGTGCGCAGGCTGCCGGGGAAGGTCGGGCTCTCGACGAGCACCGTGTCGCCCGGGTCGATGAGCACCTCGGAGGCGATGCCGATGCCGTGCGCCGCCCCCGACGTCACGGTCACGTGTTCGGCCGTCAGGGGAATGCCCTCGATGCCGGCGGAACGCTCCGCAATCGCCTCGCGCAGCGGCTGCGGGCCAAAGGTGCCGCCGTACTGCAGCGCCTCGCGACGCTCGGTGTCGAGCACGGCGCGGGTGGCGCGCAGCAGCTCGTCGTCGGGCAGCGAGGGAACGTCGGGCAGTCCGCCGGCGAACGAGATGACGGGACGGTCGTCGGGGCGGGCTGCGGCCCACACGCCGGCGCCCATGATCTTCGAGCGCGCGCTCACAATGTCTTCGAGGGAGTCCTGGGTCCAGAAGGGGATCTCGGGCATGGCCTTCAGTATGGCGGCGGGGCTCCTCACAGGCGAGCAGGAGCGCCCTTTTGACGCGCCACCGTTAACACGCGCGTAACGGCCGGGGGCGATCTCCATTGGCTGATCTGGCTATACTTATCGTTCACCCGTGTGTGCGTTGGGAGGCGTGAGCCTCGCGAGGCGAGGCGCGGGAAGGTATTACCCCGCGCACGGGCCGCCCTTCCCGGCGGCTCCGCACCGGGCAAAGCGAACGAGAGGAGGCTGCTTGATGGCCGCGCATACCCGGCCCGCGAAGCAGGGACTCTACGATCCCAGCCTCGAGCACGACTCGTGCGGCGTCGGCTTCCTCGTGCACCTCAAGGGACACCGTTCCCACGCCATCGTCGAGAAGGCGATCGAGGCACTCGCGAACCTCAACCACCGCGGCGCCAGCGGCGCCGAAGTCAACACCGGCGACGGCGCCGGCCTCCTCATCCAGACCCCCGACGAGTTCTTCCATCACGAGTGCGCCCAGCTCGGTATCCAGCTACCGCAGCGGGGCCAGTACGGCGTCGGGATGCTTTTCTGCCACGGCGATGAGGACGCCCGCCGCCTGGCCATGAACCTGCTCGCCGAGCTCGTCCGGGGCGAAGGGCAGCATCTCCTCGGCTGGCGCGAGGTCCCCACCGACAACTCCATGCTGGGCGAGACCTCCCTTCTCGCCGAACCCTCCGTCCACCAGGTGTTCATCGGGCGCGGCACCTGGGTCGAGACCGAGGACGACTTCGAGCGCCGCCTCTTCGTCATCCGCAAGCTCTTCGAGCGCGAGGTCGAGAAGCGCGGCATCGGCGATTCCGAGGACTTCTACTTCCCCAGCCTCTCCTGCCGCACGGTCGTCTACAAGGGCATGCTCACGGCCCTCCAGCTGCCCGAGTACTACCCCGACCTGCGAGACCGCCGCATGGTCACCGCCCTGGCGATGTTCCACTCCCGCTTCAGCACCAACACCTTCCCCAGTTGGAAGCTCGCCCACCCCTACCGCACCATCTCCCACAACGGCGAGATCAACACCCTCCGCGGCAACAAGAACTGGATGGCCGCCCGCGAGGCGCTTCTCGAAACCCCTCACTTCGACGACATCCAGAAGATCCTCCCCATCATCGACGAGGCCGGCAGCGACACCGCCTGTCTCGACAACGCCCTCGAGCTGCTGACCCTCGGCGGCCGTCCCGTCGAGCACGCGATGATGATGCTCATCCCCGAGGCCTGGTCCGGCCACGAGACGATGAGCGCCGAGAAGAAGGCCTTTTACGAGTACCACAGCCTCCTCATGGAGCCCTGGGACGGCCCCGCCTCCGTCGCCTTCACCGACGGCCGCACCATCGGCGCCGTCCTCGACCGAAACGGCCTCCGCCCCTCCCGCTACCTCGTGACGAAGGGCGACCTCGTCGTCATGGCCTCCGAGTCCGGCGTCCTCCCCGTCGAGGACGACAACGTGCTCATGAAGGGCCGCCTCCAGCCCGGCCGCATGTTCCTCGTCAGCCTCGAAGAGGGCCGCATCATCGGCGATACCGAGCTGAAGCAGCGGCTCGCCGGCGCCCACGACTACGACGGCTGGCTCGGCGAGAACCTGACGCGACTCGCCGATCTCCCCGCCGCCGAGCCCCCTGCCCCTATCGGCGGCGCGGACCTGCTCGAGCGCCAGATCGCCTTCGGCTACACCGTCGAGGACGCGAAATACCACCTCGGACCGATGGCGCGCCAGGGCCAGGAATCGATCGGCTCAATGGGCACGGACACGCCCCTGGCGGTGCTCTCCGAGCGCCCCCAGCCGCTCTACAACTACTTCAAGCAGCTCTTCGCCCAGGTCACGAACCCCCCGCTCGATGCCATCCGCGAGGAGATCGTGACCTCCGTCGATTCCCTCATCGGCGCCGAGGGCAACCTCTTCAGCGAGGGCCTCGACGACGGCTACCGCATGATCGCGCTGCCCACCCCCTTCCCCACGAACGCCGAGATGGCGCAGCTCCGCAACCTCGACGGCGCGGGCGGCTTCCGCTCCGCCGTGCTCCCGATGACGATGCCCGCGGCCGAAGGCCCGGCGGGCATGCAGCCCGCCCTCGACGAGCTCTTCGAGCGCGCCGACCAGGCCATCGAGGACGGCGCCAACATCCTCATCCTCTCCGACCGCGACATCGACCGCGAGCACGCCCCCATTCCCGCCCTCCTCGCCACCGCCGGACTCCACCACCACCTCGTGCGCAACAAGCGCCGCACAAAGGTTGGGCTCGTGGTCGAGACGGGCGAGGCCCGCGAGGTTCACCACTTCGCCCTCCTCATCGGCTACGGCGCCGGCGCCATCAACCCCTACCTCTCCCTCGACACCCTGCGCGAGATGAAGGACGAAGGCTCCCTCGAGAGCGACATCTCCTGGGAGGAGGCCGAGAGCAACTTCATCAAGGCCCTCAAGAAGGGCGTCGTGAAGGTCATGTCGAAGATGGGCATCTCCACGGTGCAGAGCTACCGCGGCGCCCAGATCTTCGAGGCGGTCGGCCTCAACGAGGATCTCATCGACCGCTACTTCACCGGCACGGTCTCGCGCATCAGCGGCGCGGGGCTCGAGCAGATCGCCGCCGAGATGCTCGCCCACCACGCCCGCGCCTACCCCGATCGCGACGGTGGCCTCTACAACATCGGGTGGGGCGGCCAGTACCAGTGGCGCCACGGTGGCGAGTTCCACCTCTTCAATCCCGACACCATCTTCAAGCTCCAGCACGCCACCCGCACGAAGCGGCAGGAGATCTTCCGCGAGTACACGACCCTCGTGAACGACCAGGCCCGCCAGATGGCGACCCTTCGCGGCCTCATGGAGTTCCGCTCCGACCGCGAGCCCATCCCCATCGAGGAGGTCGAGCCCGTCTCCAGCATCTTCCCCCGCTTCGCCACGGGCGCGATGTCGTTCGGCTCCATCAGCGCCGAGGCCCACGAGACCCTCGCCATCGCCATGAACCGCATCGGCGGCCGCAGCAACACCGGCGAGGGTGGCGAGGACCCGCGCCGCTTCACCCCCGACGAGAACGGCGACCTCCGCCGCAGCTCCATCAAGCAGGTCGCCTCCGGGCGCTTCGGCGTCACGAGCGAATACCTCGTCAACGCCGACGAGCTCCAGATCAAGATGGCCCAGGGCGCCAAGCCCGGCGAGGGTGGCCAGCTCCCCGGCCACAAGGTCTGGCCCTGGATTGCGCAGGTGCGCTACTCGACCCCCGGCGTGGGCCTCATCAGCCCGCCCCCGCACCACGACATCTATTCGATCGAGGACCTCGCCCAGCTCATCCACGACCTCAAGAACGCGAACCCGCGCGCCCGCATCAGCGTGAAGCTCGTCGCCGAGGTCGGCGTCGGGACGGTCGCGGCGGGCGTCGCCAAGGCCAAGTCCGACGTCGTCCTCATCAGCGGACACGACGGCGGCACGGGCGCGAGCCCGCTGACCTCGCTCAAGCACGCGGGCGTGCCCTGGGAGCTCGGACTCGCCGAGACCCAGCAGACCCTCGTCCTGAACAAGCTGCGCGACCGCATCATCGTCCAGACCGACGGCCAGATGAAGACCGGCCGCGACGTCGTCATCGCCGCCCTCCTCGGCGCCGAGGAGTACGGTTTCGCGACCGCCCCGCTGGTCGTGATGGGCTGCATCATGATGCGCGTCTGCCACCTCGATACCTGCCCCGTCGGCGTCGCCACCCAGAACCCGCAGCTCCGCGAGAAGTTCACGGGGAAGGCCGAGCACGTCGTCAACTTCTTCGAGTTCGTCGCCGAGGAGATTCGCGAGACCCTCGCCGAGCTCGGCTATCGCTCGCTCGACGAGCTCATCGGCCGCAGCGACCTCATCGACGCGCGCCGCGCCGTCGACCACTACAAGGCGCAGGGCATCGACCTCTCCGCCATCCTCTACCGGCCGCAGGTGCCCGAGCACATCGCTACGCGCCGCATCGCCGAGCAGGACCACGGCCTCCGCCACGCGCTCGACCAGGATCTCATCCAGCTCGCCCGTCCCGCCCTCGAGGATGGGGAGCCGGTGGACGTCCATGTACCTATCCGAAACGTAAATCGCGTCGTCGGAACCGTCCTCGGCAGCGAGGTCACGCGACGCTATGGCGCCGCCGGCCTCCCCCCCGACACGATCACCTTCCGCTTCAAGGGCTCCGCCGGCCAGAGCTTTGGCGCGTTCGTGCCCAAGGGCATGACCCTTCTCCTCTCGGGTGATGCCAACGACTACTTCGGCAAGGGCCTCTCTGGCGGCCGTCTCGTGGCCGCCCCGCCACCCGACTCCACCTTCGTGCCCGAGGAGAACATCATCATCGGCAACGTCGCCCTCTACGGCGCCACCGCCGGCTCCGCCTTCATCCGTGGTGTGGCCGGTGAGCGCTTTGGCGTACGCAACAGCGGCGCCCACGCCGTCGTCGAGGGCACCGGCGACCACGCCTGCGAGTACATGACTGGCGGCCGCGTCGTCATCATCGGGCCAACGGGCCGCAACTTCGGCGCCGGTATGAGCGGCGGCGTCGCCTACGTGCTCGACGACGAGGGCGACTTCGACATCCGCTGCAACAAGGAGATGGTCGATCTGGAGCCGCTTGCCGAGGACGAGGACATCGACCTCGTGCGCAGCCTCCTGGAGCGCCACCGCGAGCACACCGGCAGCACCGTCGCCGACCGCCTCCTTGAGGACTGGCAGGGCACAATTTCGCGCTTCGTAAAGGTTATGCCCCTCGATTACCGCCGCGTCCTCAACGAGCAGAAGGCCCGCGAGGAGGCCGAGCGCGAGCAGGTGGGGGCCACCGGTGGCTAAGACCACGGGCTTTATGGAATTCACGCGGCAGGGACCGCCCAGCCGCCCCGTGGACGAGCGTGTCACCGACTGGCTCGAGTACTACGAGGAGATGCCGCCCAAGCAGCTCAACGAGCAGGCCGCCCGCTGCATGGACTGCGGCGTGCCCTTCTGCCACCAGGGCTGTCCCCTTGGCAACATCATTCCCGACTGGAACGACCTCGTGTATCGCGGCCACTGGCGCGACGCCATCGAGCGCCTCCACGCCACCAACAACTTCCCCGAGTTCACCGGCAGGCTCTGCCCCGCCCCCTGCGAGGCGGCCTGCGTCCTCGGCATCAACGACGACCCCGTCACCATCAAGCAGGTCGAGGTCAGCATCATCGAGCGCGCGTGGCGCGAGGGCTGGATCCATCCCGAGCCGCCGCAGCAGCGCACCGAGCGTCGCGTGGCCGTCATCGGGTCCGGCCCCGCCGGCCTCGCCGCCGCCCAGCAGCTGCGCCGCGCCGGCCACGACGTCACGGTCTTCGAGCGCGACGACCGCATCGGCGGCCTCCTCCGCTACGGCATCCCCGAGTTCAAGATGGAGAAGCGCTTCATCGACCGCCGCCTCGAGCAGATGGAGGCCGAGGGTGTCGTCTTTCGGCCCAGCGTCAACATCGGCGTCGACGTCGACGCGCGCGACCTCGTGAACGAGTTCGACGCGATCTGCCTGTCGGGTGGCGCGACCCACTCCCGCGACCTCCCCATCCCCGGCCGCGATCTCGACGGCATCCATCTCGCGATGGACTTCCTGCCCCCGCAGAACAAGCTCGTCGCCGGAGACGACGTCCCCGAGAGCGAGGTCATCTCCGCCGCCGGCAAGCGCGTCATCATCCTCGGCGGCGGCGATACCGGCGCCGACTGCCTCGGCACCGTGCACCGCCACGGCGCCCTCAGCGTGAAGCAGTGGGAGCTCCTCCCTCGCCCGCCCGATACCCGTCCCCCCGAGACGCCCTGGCCCACCTGGCCGAACATATTCCGCACCTCGGGCGCTCACCAGGAGGGCGGCGATCGCGACTACAGCATCCTCACGAAGGAGTTCACCGGCGAAGACGGCCGCCTCACCTCCCTCCACGGCGTGCGCCTCGAATGGGCCCCCGGCGATGACGGCCGCATGCAGATGACCGAGGTCCCCGGCTCCGAGTTCGTCGAGCCCGTCGACCTCGTACTGCTCGCCCTCGGCTTCCTCGGCCCCGAGCGCCCGGGCATGCTCGAGCAGCTTGGCGTCGAGCTGACCGACCGCGGCAACGTCGCTGCCGACGAGAACAAGATGACCAGTGTCCCCGGCATCTTCACCGCTGGCGACATGACGCGCGGCCAGTCCCTCATCGTCTGGGCTATCGCCGAAGGCCGCGACGCCGCCCGCGGCATCGACCGCTACCTGATGGGCGAGACCTCCCTGCCGTAGGGTCTGGAGACCCTTCCTACCCCGCCCGCTCGATGAGATAGCGCGCGACCGTCGCGAGCAGGATGCGCTCGTCCTCCCGCAAACCGAGGCTGTCGAGGAGGCTGCTGGCTTCATCGACATAACGTCGCGCGTGATCCTCCGCCACCGCCTTGATGCCGTCCGCTTCCATCTGCACCGAGACCGCCTCGATCTCCGCTGCCGGCGGCTCGTCGTGCGCGAACAGCCGCTCGATGGCCGTGCGCGTGCGCGGCTCCGCCAGTGCCGCGATGACGGGCAGTGTCTTCTTGTGCCGGGCCAAGTCGTTCTGGTTCGACTTGCCCGTCACGGTAGGGTCCCCCCAGATGCCGAGGATGTCGTCCCGCACCTGAAACGCCAGCCCCACCTTGCGCCCCCAGTCGCGGATGCCGTCGCTCTGCTCCGTGGGCGCTCCGCTCAGGATGGCGCCCATCTGCAGCGGCGCCCCGATGAGCGCCCCCGTCTTCCCCTCCACCATCGCCAGGTAGTCCTCGACCGAGACGTCCTCGCGGGGCTCGAAGCTGAGGTCGTTCCACTGCCCCCCGATCATGTCGTCCGTCGCCGCCAGCAAGGCGTCGAGCGCGGCCACGCGCCGTTCGCTGGGCGCGTCCGACTCGGACAGCGCCCGCAGCGCGCGCGTCAGGAGGAAGTCGCCGACGTTGATCGCCTGCGCTTCGCCCACGATCCGCCAGATCGTCGGGCGGTGGTGGCGCTCCGCGTCGCGGTCCTGGATCTCGTCGTGGACAAGGGAGAAGTTGTGGATGAGCTCGACCGCCACCGCGCCCGGCATGGCCTCGGCCGCCGAGCCGCCCAGCGCTTCCGCTGCCAGAAGGCAGAGCGCCGGCCGGATGCGCTTTCCGCCGGTTGTGGCGGGCCGCCCCTCCTCGTCCTCCCATCCCATGACATAACGAGCAGACGCCGCTAACCCGCCCTCATCCGTCCCGACGGCGGCGCGAAGGGCTTCCTCGAGCGCGTCGAGGTGGGCGGTCAACGCCGATGGAGGCGATGCTGCGGCGGTCGTCATGCGGCCCTGCTCCCCCTTTCGCGTTGCTCAGGCGGTGGCGAGGCTCTCCTTGCGCTCGGCCCCGCGGTCCTTCAGGACCTCCATCGCCCGCCGGGCGATGCCGTCACCGTCGAGGTCGTACACGCCCCGGTACACCTTCTGCGGACCGTGGTCGACGATGTCGTCCGGCATCGTCAGGTTCAGCAGGAGCGTCTCCGGCAGCCCGTTGTCCGCCAGCACGGCCAGCACCGCCTCGCCGAAGCCGCCCGCGCGGACGTTCTCCTCGGCGGTGATGATGCCGCCCGTCTCGCGCGCGGCCGCCAGGATGGCGTCCTCGTCGAGCGGCTTGGCGAAACGCGCATTGATGACGCGCGCGTCGATACCCTCGAGCGCCAGCAGGTCGGCGGCCTTCACGCACTCGATCACCGAGGCGCCGAAGCCGATGAGGGTGACATCGCGGCCTTCCCGGAGCAGCTCCGACTGCCCGACGGGGATCTTCTTCATCGGCTGGTCCGTGGGCGCACCGGGACCGGCCCCACGCGGGTACCGGACCGAGAACGGCGTGTCGTGCGCAACCGCCGTGGCGAGCAGGTCGCGCAGCTCGGCCTCGTCCTTGGGCGCGCTCACGACCATGTTCGGCAGGCAGCGCAGGTAGGACGTGTCGATGAAGCCCTGGTGCGTCTTGCCGTCGTCGCCGACGAACCCGGCGCGATCCAGGGCGAAGATGACCGGCAGCTTCTGCACCACGATGTCGTGCACGATCGAGTCGAAGCCACGCTGCAGGAACGTCGAGTAGATGGCCGCGATGGGGCGCATGCCCTGCGTCGCCAGCCCGGCCGCGAAGGTAACCCCGTGCTGCTCGGCAATGCCCACGTCGAAGACCCGCTCCGGGTGCTCCTTCTGCGTCGCCGCCAGCCCCGTGCCTTCCAGCATCGCGGCGGTAATGGCGACCACGCGCGGGTCCTGCTCGATGAGCTCGCCCACGGCATTCGCGAACACCTGGCTGTAGGTGGGCGGCGCCTTCGGAGCGTCCGGAGCCGGTGGCTTCTTCAGCCAGAAGGTGCCGCTGTGGCTCTTCACCGGGTCGGCGGCAGCCTCGGGAATGCCGTGGCCCTTGTTCGTCAGGATGTGCAGCAGCACGGGCTTGCCCCGCACCTTCTTCACGGCGGAGAGCGTCGCTTCCAGCTCACCCAGGTTGTGGCCGTCGATCGGTCCGTAGTAGTCGAAGCCGAACTGCTCCCAGAAGCTCGCCGGCACGATCAGGTCCCGCATGCTGGATTGCACGCGCTGCGCGCCCTGCCAGACGTCCCTCGCCAGGTTCCGGCCGATGGGGAACTGCTCCACCATGCCGTCGATCCGGCCCTCGATCTCCTGCTTGAAGCGTCGGTAGTGGGGCTCGATTCGCAGCTTGTTCACGTTGCGGCTGAGCGCCCCCACGTTGGGCGAGATCGACATGGAGTTGTCGTTCAGGATGACGATGAGGTTGGTGCCCAGATGGCCTGCGTGGTTCAGGCCCTCGAAGGCCATGCCCGCAGTCATGGCGCCGTCGCCGATGACGGCGATGACGTGGTGGTCCTCGCCGCGCAAATCGCGCGCCGCGGCCATGCCCGTCGCCGCCGAGATCGAGGTGCCGGCGTGGCCCGCCCCGAACAGGTCGTGGGGGCTCTCGTTCCGGTCCGCGAACCCTGAGAGGCCCTGGTACTGCCGGATCGTCTCCATCTGCCCGCGACGCCCGGTCACCATCTTGTGGACGTACACCTGGTGGCTCACGTCCCAGAGCATGCGGTCCTTGGGCGAGTCGAACTGTCGGTGCAGCGCGAGCGTCAGTTCGACCACGCCGAGGTTCGAGGCGAGGTGTCCGCCGCCGCCGATCCCCTGGATGGTGTTGACGAGCTCTTCGCGAATCTCCGTCGCCAGCTGCTCCAGCTCCTCGGGCGAAAGGTCGCGGAGGTCGGCGGGAGAGTCGATCTTGTCAAGCAAAAGGCTCATGAGAAGCCTCCTTGTGGGGTTTCCCCTCATGGGAGTGAACCCGTTGCGGCTCCCAGCCGCAGTTAGGACGCTTACCCGCGTCCGTCGAACCGTGTTCCGGTCGTATACGCGAGCCGGAGGCAAAAGGTCAAGGAAAGGTTAAGGCCCGGAAATTCCCTGTCGATGGGGCGAAGCTCCGTTCGTCGTCGTGGCGTGGGGCAGGCGCAGCGTGAAGGTCGCCCCCTCCCCCGGTGTCGAATCAACATCAACGGAGCCTCCCATCGAGTCCATCAACTCCCGCACGATCGCCAGCCCAAGACCCGACCCGCCGCGCCCCCGCACCCGGCTCCGATCGATCCGGTAGAACCGATCGAAGACGTGCTCCTGGTCCTCGGCGGAGATCCCCGGTCCGTTGTCCCGCACCCGGATCCACACCTGTTCCTCCTCGCACCCGCTCTCGACCGTCACGGTCGCGCCTTCGCCCGTGTGCTTCACGGCGTTGTCGACCAAATTGAGCACGCAGCGATAGAGCAGGTCCGTGCTCGCCACCGCCTCGCAGCCTTCCTGCGTATGAGAGGTGAGGGTCACGTTGGCCCGCCCGGCCAGCGGTCCGATCTCCTCGAGCGCCATCGCCACCAGCTCGGCCGGGTTCACCGTCTCCATCGGCAGGGAGGCCTGAGGGGCCGTCAGGAGCAGAAGGTCCTCGCTCAGCCGCGTCAGGCGCTCCGTCTGGCCCTTCACCGTCTCCAGCAGCGCCCGCTGCTCCTCGTTGCCGGTGTCGCTGGCCATCTCCGCGACCTCGATGTTGGTGCGGATGGCGGCGAGCGGCGTGCGCAGCTCGTGCGAGGCGTCCTGCACGAAGCGTCTTTGCGCCTCGAACCCCCGCTCGATGCGCTCGATCATCGAGTCGAACGTGTCCGCGAGCTGCTTCAGCTCGTCGTCCGGTCCCTGATGGTTGATGCGCTGCGAGAGGTTGGTCGCGCTGATCTCGGAGGCGACCTCCGTGATGTCGCGCATCGGCCGCAGGATGATGCCCGAGAGCGCAAACCCCCCGAACCCGGAGATGAACGCCAGCCCGAAGCCCGCCACGATCGACCACGTCCGCAGCCGGTCCAGGTTCTCCGCCTGGAACTCCTCCCCGGCCTCGTCGACCAGCTGGGCGGGCGTCATGTCGCTCATGCCGCCGGCTTCCTCGGTCGTGGCCTCCACCCCCGCGGCCTCCACCCCCGCGGCCTGCCACTCGGCCTCGTCGAGCCCCATCTCCTCCATCACGGCTTGATCGTCCGGCTCGTCGAGCCGCGCCGCCACGTTCAGGAAGAGGATGAACGCCAGTCCGAGGATCAGCAGGAGCGTGGAGTACCAGACCGTCAGCCGGAAGCGGACGGTCCGCACGACGGGTGGCAGTGTCGGCCTAAAGGACGTAGCCCTTCCCCCGGATGGTGGTAATCATCGCTTCCTGGAAGCCGTCGTTCAGCTTGCGACGGAGGTTGTTCATGTGGACCTTCACGGTCTGCGTGAACGGGTTCATGCGCTCGTCCCAGATGCGCTCGATCAGCTCTTCCTGGGGAATCGCCCGCCCCTCGTGCTTCGCCAGGTAGTACAGGAGCTCGAACTCCTTCGGCGTCAGGTGGATCGAGACCCCCTCGCGCCGGACGAGATTCGTGTTCGGGTCGAGCTCGAGCCCGCGCGTCGAGAGCACGGGGTCGAGGGGCGAGCCCTCGCGCCGCGTGACGGCGCGGATACGGGCGGCCAGCTCGCTGAACGCGAACGGCTTCACGAGGTAGTCGTCGGCGCCCTCGTCGAGCCCTTCGACTCGCTCTTTGATGCCGCTGCGAGCGGTCAACATAATGATGCCGCCGCTGAAGCGGTCGGCTCGCAGCCGGCGGCACACCTCGATGCCGTCGACCCTGGGCAGATTCAGATCGAGGCACACGACGTCGTAGGGCGTCCCGCCCGCCTTGTCGAGCGCCTCCTCGCCGTCGTAGGCGACATCCACGGCGTACCCGAGCTTCGTCAGGCCCCGGTCAAGCGCGGAAGCGAGGGACTGTTCGTCTTCAACCACCAGAACTCGCATGGCCTCTCCCTTGCGATCGTCTTGATCCTAGCCTAGGTCAAGGGCGGGGACCGCAAGGTAAAGGTTCGGGGAGAGTGCACGCGGGTGCCCCTACACCTCCCTCAGAGAAGGCCCAGGTCCAGCCGATGCCCCCCGACGCATTGCACACCCGACCTGTCTTCGTCAGGATGCGCGCCTACGCGTCAGCGACCTAGGGATATCCGTGAACAAATGGACTATTGCCGCGCTCGTCGTGGCTGCCGCCCTCTCTGCGACAGCCTGCGAGGAAGAATCGATCCCATCACTCCCACCACCGACCGAAGCTGTCACGGAAGTGGCCACGGCAGAGACGGAGACTCCGACTCAGGCTCCGAGCCCCACACCGACAACTCCAGCACGACCTGAGCCGACCCCAACTCAGGCCCCCAGCCCCCTCACCTACACCGTCAAGGCGGGCGATGTGTGCTGGAGGGTTGCCGAAGAACACGGGGTGACGACGAAGGCGCTCATGGAAGCCAATCCTCGTATCGACGCCAATTGCAGCAACCTTGGAGTCGGGTGGGAGTTGGTCATACCTGGCGCAGGTGCCGCTGGTGCGGTGGCTTCACCCTCGCCCGAAGTTACGTCTGCCTCCACCCCTGAATCCACACCTCGGGCTACCCCCCGCCGTGCTTCGACCCCTGCTGCGACTGCTGCCGCTGAGGGGTACTGGCACGAACACTGTGCCCGGATCAGGAACGATGGGGGCTGCGATAGGCGGTTCAGGCCGATCTACTACGAACGGCACTACCACCCCGCCTCGTACCCTCGGCACAGCGAAGGAGAGCACGAAATCGACTAGCTGACTGCCCTTCCCCCGGTACCAGGCACCGCCTCTGCCAACGAAGAGGGCCCCGTCTGCCCTCAGAAGGCCCAGATCCGGCCACTTCACGCACATAACTGGAATAGTGCGAAGTAAATCTGTCCATGAGCAGAGCCCCTCTCTGAGGCCTCCGCCGACCTCCCGTACCTGCCCCTGACACCCCATCCCCTACAATCCCGCCCAAGGAACCCCCGAATCGTGTCTGCGCCCATCATCGCCGTTGAGCCGGGGAAGGCCGTCACGCTCCTCCGTCAGGAGGAGGGCGGCTGGCGCGGCTCGCCCGTCGCGCGCGCCGGCTTCTGGCCGGCCTGGCGGCCGGGCCACGACGCGGTCTCCGTCTCCGTTGTCGTGGACGCGGGGAAGCGGCAGCGCAGCGCTATCGAGATGCTCGACCTCGACGGCAACCACCTCCGCACGCTTTACGAGAGCCCCCTCGGTGGCGATGCGGTCATCGCGCCCAACGTGCCCCACTACGCGCTCTGGTCGCCGGGCGGCGACCGCCTCGCGCTTGTCGCCCAGGGACGCGCGGGCCTCACCCTCTTCCTGAGCGAAGCCGACGGGCCCCTCATCGCCGACCCCATCCAGACCGGCGCGCCCCTCTTCCTCGCCTGGTCACCCGACAGTGGCCGGCTCGCCGTCCATGCGGGGGTGAACCTCTCCGTGATGGAGCTGGCGGAGGCCCGCGCCTCCCGGCCCATCTCCGCCGACGCCCGCGGCTTCCGCACCCCCGCCTTCAGCGACGACGGCGAGCTCCTCGCCTTCGCCACGCCCGACGGCACAGGGGACGGCGTCGTCGTCCAGGTCGCGGCCGGCTCAGGAGAGGCCAGCGAGGCCGTGCACGAGCTTCCCGGCGGCGTCGCCCTCGCGTTCCGACCCGGAACGCGCACCCTGACGATCGCCGTCACGACGCGCCCGGCCTCGGGCGCCTTCGACGAGCTGTGGACCGTCGACCTCTCGGGTGACGGCAAGCCGGAGATCCTCCTGCGCCGGGCCTTCACCAGCGTCTTCTGGGACCCCACCGGCGAGAAGCTCGCCTTCATCGTCCCCTCTGCCACGGGCGATGGCTCTGTCTCCCTGCAGGCTCGCACGGCCACGGGCGAGTTCCTGGGCGCAAGCGCCCCCTTCACCCCCTCCCCCGACTACCAGACCATGGCGGGCTTCTTCGACCAGTACGGCCGCTCGCACCGCCTCTGGGCGCCCGACGGCTCCGTATTCCTCGCCGGTGGCCGGCTCTTTACCGACTCTCCCGCCGTTGCCTTCAGCGATGGCTCCCATGACGCGATCCTCTCCTGGCGCCCGGAGCGCGGCTCCCCCATCGAGCGCATCGGGCAGGCCGGCATCGGCTTCTTCCCGCCGCCGCCCGCCTCCGGATAGGTTCCGAAAAGGCCGGCTCGTGTTTCGCGTTGCCGCCCGCCACACCCCCACCTACACTCGAACGCAGGCCCAACCGGCCCCCCGGAGCACCTGATGGAGATCACTCCAGAACCCCCCGCATCCCCGTCGCGGGGCTCGAGCGCCGTTCGCAACGTCGCGGTCGCGCTGCTCGCCATTGCGGGACTTCTTCTTATGTTCGGTCTTGGCTACGGCGTCAGCGACCTCACGAGCGACGACGAAGTCCGCATCGTTGAGACCGCCGCACCCGATGCCGAACCCGCTGCCGCCCAGCAGACCGACCAGGAACAGGCACGGGAAGAGTCTGGTGAGCGCTCCGAGCTCGCCATTGGCGCCTCCATCCTCGAGGAGACCTTCGAGGTCCTCCTCGACGAGTTCGTCGACAAGGAGATCCTCGACGAGCGCGCCTTCCGCGATGCCGCCATCCGCGGCGCCATCGACTCCCTCAACGATCCCTACACCGAGTACCTCAGCCCTGGGGACCTGGCCCTCGGCATCGGCGCCATCGAGACCACTTACGAGGGCATTGGCGCCACCGTTACCGACCGCAACGGCGTCGTGCAGATCGTGTCGCCCTTCCGCGGCTCCCCCGCCGAGGAGGCCGGTATCCGTCCCGGCGACATCATCCTCGCCGTCGACGGCGAGTCGACCGACGGTTGGACCAGCACCCAGGCCGTCCAGCGCATCCGCGGACCGCGCGGTACGGAGGTCACCCTCACCGTCCAGCACACCGACCTTGCGACCGGCGGCTCGCCCCCGGAGATCGAGGACATCACCATCGTCCGCGGCCAGATCCTCATCCAGAGCGTGTTCACCGAGCCGCGCCTCGAGCTCGTCCCCGGCGAGACCGGTTCCGACCTGGTCGACCGCGACGGCAACCTCGTCGACGACATCCTCTATGTCAACATCGCCCAGTTCCACGGGGAGACGCCCTCCGAGCTGCGTTCCGCCCTCAGGGATGCCGAGAGCGGGCGCTACATCGGCCTCATCCTCGATGTTCGCGGCAACCCCGGCGGTCTCCTCCGGCAGACCGTGCAGGCGACGAACGAGTTCCTCCCTGACGGCGACGTCATCCTCAGCGAGATCGACGCCGACGGCGACGTCGTGACGTTCGGCGCCCAGGAGGGGGGAATCGCCACCTCCATCCCCATCGTCCTCGTTCAGGACGAAGCCAGCGCCAGCGGTTCCGAGGTCCTCGCCGCCGCCCTCGTCGACAACGGCCGCGCCGTCGTCGTCGGCGTGCGCTCCTTCGGCAAGGGCACGGTGAACCAGCTCCATCCCCTCACCAGGTGCGGCGACCCCGCCGGCTGTGGCGCCCTGTACGTCACGGTGGGCCGCTGGCTGCGACCCAACGGCCAGGTCATCGAGGGTCTCGGCATAGTCCCCGACTACGAGATCCCGCTGACCGGCGACGATTACATCGACTACGGCGACCTCCAGGTCTTCGCCGCTATCGACATCCTCCGCGGCATCGAGCCGCCGCCTCCGCCGGAGCGCGTTTCGGACGAGGACGACGACGAGCGGCCCGACATTCCGACCGTCATTGAGCGCGAAGACCCCCACGCACAGGAGGCGGCCGAGGACGAGGAGTAGTCCCGCCCGGTTGGGCCCCACCCCGCTGCGTGCGAGACTGGAGCCATGCCCCCTGGTGAGGCGATCGTCGCCCAGAACCGCCGCGCACGTCGCGACTACGAGATCCTCGACCGCTACGAGGCCGGCCTCGCGCTGACCGGCTCCGAGATCAAGTCCATCCGCCTGGGCAAGGTCGACATCCAGGGCGCCTACGGACGCATCCGCAACGGCGAGGCCTGGCTGCTCGACTCCTACATCGCTCCCTACCAGAACGCCGGCTACCTCAACCACGAGGCGCGCCGCGACCGCAAGCTCCTGCTGCACAAGAAGGAACTGCGCCGCATCCGCGAGGCCCTCGACGAGCGCGGCCTCACGCTCGTGCCCCTCAACATGCACCTGAAGCGGGGCATGGCCAAAGTCGAGTTGGGGGTGGCCCGTGGCATCAAGCGTTATGACAAGAGACGCAAGATCCGCGAACGCGAAGAAGGTCGCCAGGTCGCCCGCGCCCTCCGCCACTCCGTCTGAACCCGAGCCACCCCTCCCTTGTCCCGCGAAACGCCTGTGCTACGCTGGATGCATCTGGGGACGAAAGGTGTCGACAGGAGGGAACGTAACCGGGTAGCAGGCCGAGGTTGGTCGTCACCCTCGTTAATCAGGCGGCCATTTGAGTAAGCGCCGAAGATCGCGAACTCGCTCTCGCGGCATAGCCCGTGAGACGTCTCACCGATAGCCCCTTCCCCGACGGAGCACGGTGAGGCGCCATAAAAGTTGGGGCGCTGTGAGCTGACGCCGATACCGCTCACCTAAGATTCATCGGCTGGTTCCACCGTATTCGCCCCCCACCTGCGGAGCGATGGAACGAGATTCCAACTGGTGGGAAAGCCTGTAGGACAACTCGGAGCAGACCCTGGCTGGACCGGGAGTTCGATTCTCCCGCGTCTCCACCAACGCCAACGAACGGGGCCCCGCAAACGCGGGGCCTCGTCGTATGCTAGCCGGCACGTGGGAGGGGACCCCATGCCGAAGTCATGCAAGCACGTGTGGCCCATCATGAAAGAGGCCGTTGACTGCCTGGAGTGCAGGCGTTGCGGGGAAGAGCGCGAGATCACCCGCCAGAACGCCGACCTCATGTTCCAGGACATGGACTTCACGCCCTTCAAGTGGGCCTTCAGGACCTACATCGAAGGCATCCTCGCCGGGAGGAACTAGCCCCATGGACGCCCGTGACCTCCTGCGCGCCCAGTTCGCTTGGGTCCACCAACTCCTCGAAGGCACGATGAGCGACTGTTCGCAAGAGACAGCCGACCATCGCGACGAGGGCTGGGCCATCAGTCCCATCTCCGCCATCTACGCCCACGTTGGCATGACCCAGGACGGCATCGTCCACGGGCTCGTCCAGGGACGTCCGACGCTGCTCGAGTCGGAAGGGTGGGACGCGAAGCTGGGCCTGGAAGCAGCCGGCCCCCGCGACGCCTCCTCGTGGGCGGACAAGCGCTTCGACCTGGCCACGGTCCGCGACTACCTCGCGGCCGTCCAGGCCGCAACGGACGCCTTCCTCGCGGATGCCGAGGACGAGGTGCTCCAGCGCTCGATGGAAACACCGATGGGCGAGCAGCGCGTCATCGACATGCTCGCCAACGTGGGAGTTGTGCACGTCGCCAGCCACTGGGGCGAAATCGCCGCGCTCAGGGGTGTGCAGGGGGAGAAGGGTCTGCCCTTCTAGGGCGCCGCCCTCGCTAGCCGGTCTTGGCCGCGATCAGCTCATCCAGCTCGACCTTGAGCCGTCCCAGCACCTCGTCGTACGGGTAGGCGCCCAGCTCTTCCTCGCCCCGCTTCAGGTTCACGAAGGTGGGCGCGCACCAGAGCCCCAGGTCCGCGTCGTCCGTCTCCCCGGGACCGTTCACGCGGCAGCCCATGACCGCAATCGTTATGTCGTGCTCTTTCGCGTAGGTCGTCATCTCCTTGACGTCCTGCGCCAGCTCGATGAACGCCTCGTTTTCCACGCGGCTGCAGCTCGGGCAGCTGATGATGTTCAGACCCCCGTCGAGGAACTCCGGCACCGAGCGGAACCGCCCCGCCTCGATGTCGTCCAGGATCGACTTCCCCGCCTCCACCTCGCGCCACTTCTCCGCGAACGGCAGCGTCAGCGAGACGCGAATCGTGTCGCCCACTCCCTGGCTCAAGAGCTGCTCGAAGGCGATGCGCGTCTTGATCACGCCCTCCGGCGGCATCCCCGCCTCCGTGACGCCCAGGTGCAGCGGGATCTCCGGGCGCGCTTCCGCGAACCGCTTGTTCCCCGCGATCACCTTGCGCGGGTCGCTGTCCTTCATCGACACCACGAACCGCGTGAACCCGATGTCGTCGAGCATCTGCGCGTGCTCGAGCGCGCTCTCGACCATCGCCGTCACGCCCTCGAGCCCGGGCTCGTCCGCCCCCTCGTACTTCTCGTCCATGGCCGGGTCCACCGACCCGCAGTTCACGCCCACGCGAATGGCGCAGTCGTGCTTCTCCGCTGTCTCCGCGATGAACGCGACTTTCTCCGCCACCGGCTTCGACTTCTCGTGGTGGTACAGGTGGCCGGGGTTGTAGCGAACCTTGTCGACGTGCGGCGCCACCTGCGTCACGAGCCGGTAGCTCTCCTGCAGGTCGACCACGAAATTGGCCTCGGGAACCGCTTCCCGCACCTGTCCCAGGCACTCCACGTCCTTGCGGCTGTCGACGGCGACGCGCACGAGGCCGGCGCCGGCCCCGTGGATCATCCGCACCTGGTCGATCGTCGCCTCGACGTTCTGGGTCTTCGTCGCCGCCATCGACTGCACGACGACAGGCGCCCCGCCGCCAATGGTGATCGAACCCGCCTTCACGGCACGCGTTTCTGCTCGCTTCATGCTGCGGAGTGTAGCCCGACTCCCATGAACGGCGATAGGAGGCCGCTTACCCCCACCACGACCGATCGATGCCCGTGAACACGACGAACGGCGCCAGCAGCACCACCACGATCGACGCCAGCGCGAGC
The DNA here is from genome assembly GCA_009841435.1 of Dehalococcoidia bacterium. Lineage (GTDB taxonomy): Bacteria > Chloroflexota > Dehalococcoidia > Tepidiformales > Tepidiformaceae > UBA2991. The sequence goes on from VXLW01000045.1 coordinate 86,581, forward strand.
AGCGGGCCGCGGTTCATCGACGTGAACCGTTCGCGCGGACCCTCGTAGGCGCCGCCGCTCGCCTCCACGATGCGGCGGCGCTGCGTGCGCAGCCGCAGGCTGTTCGCCATCACGCTCACCGAGCTCAGCGCCATCGCCCCGCCCGCCACGATCGGGTTCAGGAGGCCCGCCATCGCGATGGGGATGGCGATGACGTTGTAGCCGAACGCCCAGCCGAGGTTCTGCTGGATCGTCCGCAGCGTCGCCCGGCTCAGCAGGATCGACTCCGCGATCTTCGCGATGTCGCCGTGCAGGAGCGTCACGTCGCTCGCCTCGATGGCGGCGTCGGCGCCCGTGCTCATCGCAATGCTCACGTCCGCCTGTGCGAGCGCGGCCGCGTCGTTGATGCCGTCCCCCGCCACCGCCACGCGCAGTCCTTGCGCTTGCAGCTCTCGCACAAGCGCCAGCTTGTCCTCCGGACGCAGCCCCGCGCGCACCTCCTCGATGCCGAGCGCTTGGGCGGCGGCAAACGCACTCCGCTCGTTGTCGCCGGTCGCCATGATGGTGCGCACCCCCAGCGACCGCAGCGTCGCGACCGCCTGCGCCGCGTTTGCCTTCGGCGGGTCCGCGAACGCGAGCACGCCCGCGTACGCCCGGTCCACCGCGACCAGCGCGGTCGTGCGCCCCTCCTCCTCCAGCCGCGCCAGCGCGTCCTCCGCCTCCCCTTCGAGCGCGATGCCGCGCTCCTCGAACAACCGCCGCGTCCCGATGAGGACTGTCCGCCCGTCGACCTCCCCTCTCAGCCCCGCCCCCGGCAGGGCCTCGAAGCCGTCCGCGGCGGCCAGCGCGAGCCCGCGCCCCTCCGCCGCCTCCACGACGGCCGCGCTCAGCGGGTGTTCGCTCAGCGCCTCGACCGCAGCCGCCAGCGCCAACACCTCGTCTTCGCCGAACCCTGGGCCCGACGCGAGCTCGACCAGCTCGGGCCGCCCTTCCGTGAGGGTGCCCGTCTTGTCGAGCACGACCGCGTCGATCCGTGTGGCCGTCTCCAGCGCCTCCGCGTTCCGGATCAGGATGCCGCGCTCCGCCCCCATCCCCGTCCCCGCGATGATCGCGGTCGGTGTTGCCAGCCCGAGGGCGCACGGACAGGCGATGACCAGCACCGCCACCGAGAACACCATCGCCCGCACGAACGAGTCGTCGAGCAATCCCCAGCCGAGGAACGTCCCCAGCGCCAGGACCAGCACGATCGGCACGAACACCGCCGCCACCGCGTCCACCACCCGCTCGACGGGCGCCCGCGACCCCTGCGCTTCTGCCACCAGCGCCGCCATGCGCTGCAGGACCGTGTCCTCCCCCACCGCTGTCGCCTCCACCTCGATTACCCCGTGCTGGTTGAGCGCGCCCCCGACGACCGCCTCCCCGGGTCCCCGCTCGACCGGCATCGACTCGCCTGTCAGCAGCGACTCGTCGAGCGCGCTGCGGCCCGCCCGGATCACGCCGTCGAGCGCAACCCGCTCGCCCGGCCGCACCCGGAACACGTCCCCCACCGCCACCGTTTCGACCGGCACCGCTTCCTCCACCCCCTCGCGCAACACGTTCACCGACTTCGCCGTCAGGCCCAGCAGAGCGCGGATGGCCCCGCCCGCGCTCGCCCGCGCCCGGTCCTCGAAGAACCGCCCCAGGCTGACGAAGAGCAACACGGCCGCGCTCACGTCGAAGAACATCGACTCGCTGCGGTCGGCCAGCACCACCCACGCGCTGAACACGAACGCCACGGTCGTGCCCAGCGCCACCAGCACGTCCATGTTCGGCGTCAGCGCCCGCAGGGCCGGCCACGAGGCGCGGTAGAACCGCCAACCGAGCAGCCCCTGCACGATCGCCGCCCCGCCCAGCAGCAGCCACCCCGTGACCCGCTCGCTGCCGAACAGCGCCAGGCCGGCGATGTCCATGGCCATGCTCGCGATGATGACCGGCACCGCGAGCAGCCCGCCCGCCGCCAGCATCAGCAGGCGCGCTCGGGAGCCCTCGTCCGGCGCTTCGGCGCCAGCGTCGAGCTCAGAGGCGTCGTACCCCGCCCGCTCGACGGCCTGTACAAGGTCGTCTGCCCCGATTGCGTCGCCCAGCGAGACTCGTGCCGTGGCGGAGGCGAAATTCACGCTCGCCTCGTCAACGCCGTCGACGCGATTCAGCGCCCGCTCGACCCGGCGCACGCAGGACGCGCACGTCATCCCCCCGATTCGCAGGGTGACCGCGCGATCGGGGCTCGTCATGAAGCGGCTTGCGGTGCGGCCTCGTACCCCTCTTCGATCACGGCGGCGACCACGGCTCCGAGGTCGACCCCCTTCCCCCTGACCGTGGCCGCGCCGGCGTCGAGGTCGACGCTCGCTTCGGTCACGCCGTCCACGCCCGTGATCGCGTCGGTCACCGCGCGCACGCAGTGGTCGCAGGTCATCCCGTCGACCTTCAGTTCGATTGTCTCAGCCATGGTGTCCTCCGTTGTGTGCTGGCTGGGAACCCTCCACGGGTCCCTGGATCTTGTAGACGCGCAAGAGCTCGTTGACCGCACGCTCGGACTCGCCGCTCGTCACCTGCTCGATGACGTGCGTGCGCAGGTGCCCTTCGAGCACCAGCGCGTCGAGGCTGCGCAGCGCCCGCTGCACCGAGAGCGACAGGTCGAGCAAGTCGACGCAGTAGCGGTCTTCTTCGACCTGCTTCTGCAACGCCTCGATCTGCCCCGCGATGATCTTGAGTCGCCGGCTCGCTTGCTGCTGGGTCTCAGGGAGCATGTCGCGCCTCCCCTGATAGGGTACCCCCCTATCCTATCAGACCTGCGTCGCGTTCCGGCCCCGCGTACACTCGCCGCCATGCGAGTCGGCGCCCACGTCTCCTCCGCGGGAGGTCCCCAGAACGTCTTCGGTCGCGCCGAAGAGATCGGCGCGGAGGCCATCCAGCTCTTCATCTCTCCGCCCCAGCAGTGGCGTCCTCCCAGCGTTGGCGACGAGGCCGTCGCCGCCTTCCACGGGGAGCACGAGCGCGTACCGGTGCCCGTCTTCTTCCACGGCATCTACCTCGTCAATCTGGGAACACAGGACGAGAAGCTCCTCAATCGCTCGGCCGGTTCCCTCAAGCAGTACGTGAAGTGGGCGGGAACGCTCGGCGTCGAGGGCACCATCTTCCACGTGGGGAGCCACAAGGGCGCCGGGTTCGATGCCGTGAGGGACCAGATCTGCCGCGTCATGCTCGAGGTCCTTGAGGCTGCCGACAACGACTCCATGCTCCTCATCGAGAACAACGCTGGCCAGGGGAACGGCATCGGCTCCACCTTCGCCGAGGTCGGCGAGCTCATCCGCGGCTGCGACAACCATCCCCGCCTCGGGGTCTGCCTCGATACCTGCCACGCCTTCGCCATGGGCTACGAGATCACGACGCGCGAGGGCTGCGAGCTGGCTATGTCCGAGTTCGACCGCGAGATCGGCTTCGACCGCCTCCGCGCCGTCCACGCCAACGACAGCAAGATGCCCCTCGGCGGCGTCCGCGACCGCCACGAGAACATCGGCGACGGCCACATGGGTCTCGAAGGATTCCGCAACATCCTCGCCCACACCGCCTTCCGCGACGCCCCCCTCCTCCTCGAGGTCCCTGGCATCGAGGGCGGCGGCCCCGACGAGGAGAACGTCAACCGCCTGAAGCGAATCCGCGAGGAAGTCGGCGCACCCGGACCGGACGGCCCGTGAGCAACGGCGAAGGCCGCGCCCGCAAGCTCGAAGGCGCACTCCTCGAGGAGTGCGCCGAGTGGATCTGGGAGCAGATTCAGGAGGAAGGTCTCTTCGTCCCCGGTGAGCTCATCGAGCTCATCCTCACCACCGAGCGCGAGCTCAACCTCCACGCCCGCCCCCTTCCCGAGATTGCCGCGGGCGTCGCCGCCGCCTTCCGCGAGCAGAGCCACCTCCTCTCCCCCACCGACGAGCGCGCCATCGAGTCAGTCCTCGCCTGGGAGGACGAGTTCCTCGGCATCGCCGGCATCCCCCGCGAATCCAGCTGATTTCGACCCCCGCACCGTTGACGCGGCGCGTTGGCCGCCCGACACTCAGGACAACACCGCATCGGGAGGTGAATCGCACACCTGACCCAATCGACCACAGGTGGGATCGGTCAAGCGCCAGGTCCGCGCACCACGCGGATGACGAGGCGGAGGCAGAATCGAACCATTCGGCGGGTGGCCTCCCGGCGGCACGGTCGTAAGGCTGGAAACAAACCAGGGCGGGTAACCGCCTGACAAAACCCCGGCCACGTGCGAAGGGCTCGCGGCCCTTCTCCCCACCAGGCATACCGAGCATCGACCGGGGACGCGCGCGTCTCCCGAGTGCCACGGGGAAGCTGTATGTGCGGGATCATCGCCTACACCGGCTCGCGTCAGGCCGCGCCCATCCTGCTGGCCGGCCTGCGCGACCTCGAATACCGCGGCTACGACTCGGCCGGCGTCGCCCTCCTTCCGGAGTCCGGAGGCGAGCCTGCCGTCGCCAAACGCCGCGGCAAGATCGCCGAGCTCGACGCCGCCATCGGCGCGGAGCCGCTGCCGCCCGCACGGACCGGCATCGGCCACACCCGATGGGCCACCCACGGCGCCCCCAGCGACGCGAACGCGCATCCCCACACCGGCTCGGGGAACGATGTCGTCATCGTTCACAACGGCATCGTCGAGAACTACGCCGCCCTCCGTGCGGAGCTCAGCGAACGTGGCCACGCCTTCGAGAGCGAGACCGACACCGAAACCATCGCCCACTTGCTTGAGGAGGCCCTGGACAGCGGGAATGACCTCCTCGCCGCCATGCGCGAGACGTGCGCCCGCCTTGCCGGGTCCCAGGCGATCGTCGCCCTCACCTCACGGGAGCCCGGCGTCGCCGTCGGTGCCCGCATCGGGCATGCGGGCGCCGTGGTCGTCGGCTACGGCGAGGGCGAGATGCTCCTCTCCAGCGACCTTGCCGCCCTCCTCCCCCACACCCGCGACGTCGCCTTCCTCGCCGACCGCCAGCTCGTTCGTATCGACGAGCGTGGCGCCACCTACGAGACCCTCGACGGGTCCGCTGCCGCTGAGGTCGAGCCCCGCACGGTCTCGCTCGACCCCGCCAGCGCCGACAAGGGCGCCTACGACACGTACATGCTCAAGGAGATCATGGAGCAGCCCGCCGCCCTCGCCGACACCTTCGGCGGCCTCATGACGGTCGAGCCCGCTCGCCTCACCCTCGACGACCTCGGCGAGGCCCGCCCCTGGCTTGAGCGCGTCGAACGCGTCCTCCTCGTGGGCATGGGCACGAGCCTGCACGCCGCCATGGTCGGCCGCTGGTACTTCGAGCAGATCGCTCGCCTGCCGGCCGACACCGACAACGCCAGCGAGTTCCGCTACCGCGAGCCCGTCCTCGGACCGGAGACACTTGTCGTTTCGGTTAGCCAGTCGGGGGAGACCGTGGACGTGCTGGAGGCGATGAACGTCGCCCGAGCCTCGGGCGCCCCCCAGATTACGATCTGCAACACCCCGGGCAGCCAGACCACCCGGGTCGCCGACGGCGCCGTCCACACGTACGCCGGCCTCGAACGGGGCGTCGCCAGCTCGAAGACGTTCACGACCTCGATCGCGGCCCTCTTCGCCCTCGCCCTCGAAACTGCCCGCGTCCGCGGCCGTATCAGCGACGACGAACTGGCCCGCCACGTGCGCGACCTCGCCGCAATGCCCGAGATCGTTGGCCGCCAGCTGGAATCCTTCGACGGCATCGCGAAAGCCGCCGATCGTTTCCGCACGACCCAGCACATCCTTTTCCTCGGGCGCGGTCCCGCCCTCCCCATCGCCCTTGAGGGCGCCCTCAAGATGAAGGAGCTCTCCTACGTCCACGCCGAGGGCTACGCCGCCGGGGAGATGAAGCACGGCCCCATCGCCCTCATCGACCCCACGTTCCCGACGGTCGCGCTGGCAGGGCAGCACGCCCTGCGCAGCAAGATCGTCTCGAACATCGAGCAGATACGCGCCCGCGACGGCGAGGTGCTGGCTATCGTCACCGAGGGCGACGACGAACTGATCGCCCTCGCCAACGAGGCCCTCACCGTGCCCCCCGTCCCCGCCCTGCTCGAACCGCTTGCTGCCATCGTGCCCCTCCAGGTGCTCGCCTATGCGACCGCCGATGCCCGCGGCTGCGACATCGACCAGCCCCGCAACCTCGCCAAGACCGTCACCGTGGAGTAGCGCCGCAGCGCGCCCCGTTAACGTTCGAGGAAATCCGGGCGTTTCCGCTGGTCTGGGTCCCCCCGCCGGGATACGCTCGGGTCACCGCCCAGAGCCGCGGTTCGCAGACACCCGGAGGACCCCCATGACCAGCACCACCGCCAGCCCGCAGTCGGGCACGGAGCTCTCAGCAAAGCTCGTTTACCTGTTTGGCGACGGACGTGCTGAGGGCGGCGCCGACATGCGCAATCTCCTTGGCGGCAAGGGCGCTGGCCTCTCCGAGATGAGCAGCCTCGGCATCCCCGTTCCTCCCGGCCTCACCATCACCACCGAGGTCTGCAGCGCCTACTACGCGAACGGCCGCCGCTACCCCGACGGCCTCGACGAGCAGGTCCGCGCCGGGATGGCCCACGTCGAGTCCATCGTCGGCGCCCGCTTCGGCGATGCGGCGAACCCCCTCCTCGTCTCCGTCCGCTCCGGCGCGCGCGTCTCCATGCCCGGCATGATGGATACCGTCCTCAACCTCGGCCTCAACGACGAGACCGTCCAGGGCCTCGCCCGCAGCTCCGGCGATGAGCGCTTCGCCTACGACTCCTACCGCCGCTTCGTCGCCATGTACGGCGATGTCGTCCTCGGCCTGAAGCGCGAGTCCGACCTCGACGAGGACCCCTTCGAGGCAATCCTCGAACGCAAGAAGGAGGCCTGCGGCGTCTCCGAGGACACCGACCTCCCCGCCGCCGCCCTCCGCGAGATCGTGGCCGAGTCCAAGGCCGAGATTCGCGCCAAGCTCGGCATCGAGTTCCCCGACGACCCCTGGGAGCAGCTCTGGGCCGCCATCGGCGCCGTCTTCGAGTCCTGGGAGAGCGATCGCGCCATCGTCTACCGCCAGCTCAACGGCTATCCCGGCGAGTGGGGTACGGCCGTCAACGTCCAGGCCATGGTCTTCGGCAACCTCGGCGACGACTGCGCCACGGGCGTCGCCTTCACCCGCAACCCCAAGAACGGCGCTACCGGCCTCTTCGGCGAATACCTCGTGAACGCCCAGGGCGAGGACGTTGTCGCGGGTGTGCGTACGCCCCAGCCCATCCGCCTCGCCGAGCGCATCGACGACGGCCCGCCTTCGATGGAAGAGGCGCAGCCCGCCGTCTACGGCGAGCTCCTCGCCGCTGCCCAGCGCCTCGAGGACCACTTCCGTGACATGCAGGACATCGAGTTCACCGTCCAGCGCGGCAAGCTCTGGGTCTTGCAGACACGCAACGGCAAGCGCACCGGTCCCGCCATGGTCAAGGTGGCCGTCGACCTCGTCGACCAGGGCCTCATCGATCACGACGAGGCCCTCCGCCGCCAGGACCCCGAGCAGATCTCCGAGCTCCTGCACAGCGTCTTCGCCGACGGCGCCTCCACCGATGTCATCGCCACCGGTCTCCCCGCTTCCCCGGGCGCGGCCGTCGGCAAGGTCGTGTTCTCCGCCGAGGAAGCCGCCGAGCAGGCGGAAGCCGGCGAGGACGTCATCCTCGTACGCGTCGAGACCAGCCCCGAGGACATCCAGGGCATGCTCGCCGCCCAGGGCATCCTTACGGCCCGTGGCGGCATGACCTCCCACGCGGCGGTAGTCGCCCGTGGCTGGGGGAAATGCTGCGTGGCCGGCTGCGGCGAGCTCGAGATCGACTACGCCGCCGGCTCCTTCCGCGTCGACGCAGGCGGCCGCAACCTCACCATCCGCCGTGGCGACGTCATCTCCCTGAACGGCACGACCGGCGAGGTCATGCTCGGCGCCGTGCCTCTGGCCGACCCCGAGCTTCCCGACGACCTGACCCGCCTGATGGCCTGGGGCGACGATGCCCGCCGCCTCGGCGTGCGCGCCAACGCCGATACGCCCGAGGACGCCGCCAAGGCCCGCGAGTTCGGGGCCGAGGGCATCGGCCTCTGCCGCACGGAGCACATGTTCTTCGGCGAGGACCGCATCCTCGCCGTCCGCCAGATGATCCTCGCCGAGAACGAGGCCGGCCGCCGAGACGCCCTCGCCCGCATCCTCCCCATGCAACGCCAGGACTTCGAAGGCATCCTCCGCGCGATGGCAGGCTTCCCCGTCACCATCCGCCTCCTCGACCCACCCCTGCACGAGTTCCTGCCCCACGGCGCCGAGGAGATGGAGCGTTTCGCCGACGCCATCAGCGTCGAGCCGGGGCGTGTCTCCCAGCGCGTGCTGGCCCTGCAGGAGTTCAACCCCATGCTCGGCCACCGCGGCGTACGCCTCGCCATCACCTACCCCGAGATCTACGAGGTCCAGACGCGCGCCATCATCGAGGCCGCCTGCGACCTCCGCACCGAGGGCGTCGACGCCCAGCCCGAGATTATGATCCCGCTCGTCGGCGCCGCCGAAGAGCTGGCGCGGCTGCGGGAGCGCGTCGAGGCTGTTGCCTCCCAGGTCACCGCGGAGCGCGGGGTGAGCCTCGACTACACCATCGGCACAATGATCGAGCTGCCTCGCGCCTGCGTGGTCGCGGACCAGATCGCCGGGCACGCCGACTTCTTCTCCTTCGGCACGAACGACCTCACCCAGACCACCTTCGGCCTCTCCCGGGACGACGCAGGCCGCTTCCTGCCCGACTACATCAGCCAGAACGTGCTCGAGAAGGACCCCTTCGTCGAGCTTGACCGTGACGGTGTGGGCGAGCTGATGCGTATCGGCATCGAGCGTGGCCGGGGCGTCAAGCCCGACCTCAAGCTGGGCATCTGTGGCGAGCACGGAGGCGATCCCGCCTCGATCGCGTTCGGGCACGACGTCGGCCTGGATTATGTCTCGTGTTCGCCCTACCGCGTGCTCACCGCCCGCCTTGCCGCGGCCCAGGCCGCGCTCGCCGGGAGAAGCTGACCCGGCGCTGGAGGGAGCGACGGTTGGACCTGCACCGTGTGCGCCGCCGTATCGAAGAGGACGAGGAGCGCCTGAGCCCCTTCGCCGCTCGCTCCGCAAACGCCACCCGCTCCCGCCCCGAGGACCCCTCCTCCGTCCGCGCCGCCTTCCAGCGCGATCGCGACCGCATCATCCACACCAAAGCCTTCCGCCGCCTCAAGCACAAGACGCAGGTCTTCATCGCCCCCCAGCAGGACCACTTCGTCACGCGCCTTACGCACACGTTCGAGGTGGCCCAGGTCGGCCGCACAATCACTCGCGCCCTGCGGCTCAACGAGGACCTCGCCGAAGCCATCGCCCTCGGCCACGACATCGGCCACGGTCCCTTCGGGCACGCTGGCGAGGAGGCCCTGGCCGAGTGCCTCCCCGAGGGCTTCCGCCACAACTATCAGTCTGAGCGCGTGCTCGACAAGCTCGAGCACGACGGGCGCGGGCTCAACCTCACGCACGCCGTCCTCGATGGCGTGCGCAAGTCCAGCAAGGCCCGCGAGGACGTGCTCGCCGAGGGCTGGGGAGTTCCCGAGACGCTTGAGGGCCAGGTGGTCAAGCTCGCCGACGCTCTCGCGTACCTGAACCACGACGTCCAGGACGCTATCCGAGCCGGCATCATCGGCGAGGGCGACCTGCCCGACATCTCCCAGCTTGTACTCGGACGCTCGCATGGCGAGCGCCTCGAGGTTCTGGTTACCGATGTGGTCGAGTCGAGCTGGGCCGCCACCGGCGAGGGGCGCGACGAGGCCGACGCGACGCCCGCCATCACCTTAAGCAGCCGGGTGCACGAAGCCGTGAACGAGCTGCGGGAGTACATGTTCCAGCACGTCTACCTGCTCGCCGAACGCCGCGCCGAGGTGGAACACGCCAAGAACATCGTGCGCTTCCTCTTCGATCACGCCGTCTCGCACCCCGACTCCATCTCCTCCGGCTACTCCCTCCCCGACGACCCCCTGCCCCGTCGCGCCGCCGATTTCGTCAGCGGCATGACCGATCGCTACGCCATTCGCCTCGCCGCCGGACTCGGTTGCGAGGACGCCCGGGACTGGCCGCTCTAGATGCGCCGGATTGCCTTCTGCGAGCGGGGTGGGATACTGAGGCGGTGGTGGCGAAGGCGCATCGCGTGTGAGTGAGCAGGACCGTCCGGGCCCTCCCGACGAAGAACCTCTGATCGGGGGTCAGTCGCCCGACCCTCCCC
>VXLW01000108.1 GCA_009841435.1 Dehalococcoidia bacterium
GCGGGGGGTTAGGGTCGACCCCCGCCAACGGGGGGGCTACTCCGCCTAAACTCCCACGTTGGAAGCTCCCTCGGCGGGTATCCTGCCGTCGGGGTGGGCGTCGAGGGGGTGGGCGTGCTCGGAGGCGACCAGTCCCTGCTGGGAGAGGTGCGCGAGCACGGGGGCCTGCAGCGCCTGCGCCGCTCCCGCCACAACAACGTCGGCCTCCCCGCGGGCGACAATGGCCGCTGCCTCGGCGACGGCGGCAAGACCGCTCGCCTCAGCCCCGGAAAGCCCGACGACGGCCCCGCGCACGCCAAGCGTTCGCGCGACGAGCTGTCCGTAAGGAACGAAGAGGGTCGCCTGGCCGGGCGCGCGGAAAGCGAGGCCGTCGGCCACGGCGAAGCGGCGCGAGTCGGCGATGCCGGCCGTCAGCCCGGCGGCTTCGACCGCTTGCAGGGCGGCGTCGAGGCCGACCATCGAGCCGCGGTCGAGGAAGTGCACGAGGTTGCGGGGGATGCGGGTGTGGGGGCGGTAGTCGTCGGGGATGGGTCCGGCGCGGAAGGTCTCGAGACCGTCGTCGGGGGACCAATCGGTAGCGGGCGAGCGGCCTTCGGCCAGCGCCGCCCACATCGGCTCGACGCCGCTGCCGTGCGCGGTCACGGCGCCGTAGCCCGTAATGACCGGGGCGGCGGTGGGGCCTGGCAGGGGCTCGGTTGGGAACTGCGGCGCGTCGCTCAGCTAGTCGAGGTCCTCATCAAGAAAGTCGTCGACGCCAGCGCTGCGGCGCATCACGACCACCACGGAGGCGGCGACGGCGAGGAGAACGAGGAGGGCGAGAATGCGCTTCATGCGTTGGCAAACCCCTTGGTGAGTCGTAGGGAGCAAGTCCGAGTATAGCAGTCCGACCCCTGCGAGCATTCGCGTCTATGGATGCGCCCCGGCGGCGCGAACATCGCCGAGGAACGCGCCCAGCGCCCCCTCGAAGGCTTGTGGGGCAACGAAGGGCGCGCCTCTCCCGCAGCCCTCGAGGACTTCGAAACGACCGTTCGGAAGCGTCTCCGCGAGGAGCCGTGCAGCGGGCAAGAGGGGGTCCTCCGCGCCCGCGACGACGAGGGCGGGGACGGGGAGGGCGGCGAGCCGCGTGAGCAGGTCGTCGCGGTCGCCGCGGGCGGCGTGCGCGGCGGCGAAGGCGTCGGCATCCGTGTGCCGGTAGCGCTCACGGGCGGAGGCGCGCAGGTACGTGCCCGTAAGGGGCATGGCTGCCCCCGCGCTGACGCGTCCTGTGCCGAACCGGCCGGCGAGGCGGCCGTGCTCGGCGCGCTCGGCTTCGCAGGCGCGGAGGGCCTCGTCGTAGGTCGGGTGGTCGGCGGCGGGGAGGGCGCCATTGAGCACAATGAGGTCGACGCGATCGGGGGCGTCGAGGGCCAGCTCAAGCGCCACCTCCGCGCCGAAGCCGGCGCCGATGACGGCGCAGGCGGCTACACCCTCGGCGTCGAGCAGGGCCGCGAGGTCGGCGGCGTAGTCGCGCATCGCCGGGGGTGAGGCGGGGTCGGGGGGCTGGCCGCTCTCGCCGAAGCCGCGGAGGTCGGGCGCAATCGTGCGGAACACCTCGACCATGTCCGTGGCGAGCGCGCGCCAGACGCGGCGGTCGTCTGGGATGTCGTGGAGGAGGAGGGCGGCGGGGGCATCCGCAGCGCCGGCGACATCGTAGGCGAGGGTCCAGGTTCCACGATCGAGTTCGGGCACGGGCGGGAGGCTACGCTACCGCGTCCTTGCCGCGCGAGCGCCGCCACTCGTCGACGCGAGGCGCCCGCAGGCGTGGAGCCAGGTGGGGGGCCAGCCGCTCAACCACCTGGCGGTGCAGGAAGGCGCCAAGGTAGGAGCGCAGGCGCCGGGCCGCAGCGGACAGGAAATCGGTGAGCCGCCTGCTCACCCCGATGCGGTCGAGATAGGCCACCGCAATCCAGCAGACGGCGACCACCAGTCCGCCGGCGATCATGTCGAAGAAGAAGTGGTTCCCCGTGACGACGATGGCCCACCACATCACCACCGAGAGGGCGACGGCGAAGGCCCGCAGGAAGGGATTGCTGGTGTTCACCCAGATGGCCGCCGAGGCGAGCGCAATCCAGCCAAAGTGGAAGCTCGGGAGGGCGGCGAAGTCGTTCACGAAGGGCGCGGGCTGCAGGTAGACCACATCGGCGCTGCCATGGACCGTGTCGACGAAGCCAAAGTCGATGCCGGAGAGGTGGATGAGGCGTGGCGGGGCGGTGGGCAGGAGCCAGTAGGAAATGATCCCGACAACACCCGAGAGCAGCATGACGTTGCGCACGAAGCGGAATCGGGAGGGGTTCTTGATGGCGAGCCAGGTGCCGATGGCCGCAAGCACGGGGTAGTGGCCCCACGCGTACACCTGGTTGGCGATGTCCATCAGGAGCTCGTAGGGGAGGAAGAACTCCTGCCAGTGCAGTTCCGTGAAGACTCCCAGGCGCTTCTCGATATCGATGATCTGAAGGCCGCGGCTGAGCGAGGCCTCGATGTCGTCGGGACGGCCTCCGCGAATGAAGAAGTAGATAAAGAGAGCCCCGACCGTACCGAACATCTCCACGGATGCGATGCCGAGCCGGCGCACATCCAGATACCAGGGGAGAGGCCGCTTGGTGGGGCGGGAAAGAAACTGCGGTCGCTGCATCGCCTCCCTCCAAGGCTTGCTGCGTGGATGGCTGTAGCCTTACGAGGCTACCAGCCCCGGCAAGCCTCTTCAAGAATGCGTTTAGATTGAGTCGCGTTTGCTTGCGGTCGGTCCGCGAAGCGTTAGAGTGGTGAGTGCGATGGCTGATACATCTGGCCCCGACTCCCTGCCGGCCCCGGTCTTTGGCCCAGACAGCGAGGAGATGCTGCGCTGCACGCGCTGCGAGCTTCGCTACGTGCCCTCCAAGTCGACCAGTTCCCTGCGCCTCACCTACTGCAGCTTCCTCTGCGAGCTGGGTGACCTCGGGTTCAGCATCGCCGGGCTGGAGCACATGGAGCCGCAGCCGAAGGCAATCGAGCCTCCCGCGGTCGAGCTGGAACCGCAGCCGACCGAGCCCGCCACCGTCGACTAGCCCCCCGAACACCCGCTTCGCTTCGCCTTCCAGCAGGGTTACCTGCGTGGGTCGGTACGAGGCCGTGCGCTACCATGCGAAGCATGAATCCCTACGCGATCACGGTGGTCGGCGGCGCGGGAATCGTGGGCCGCGAATTCCTCAAGATCCTCGACGAACGCGAGACGCCGGTCGGGCGCCTGCGTTTACTTGCGACGAAGCGCTCGGCCGGTTCGACGGTCGAGTTCCGGGGCTCAACGATTACGATCGAGGAGGCATCGCCGGAGTCCTTCGCGGGTGACGACGATGTCGTGTTCCTCTCGGCTTCGGGCGAGGCTTCGCGGCAGTACGCGCCGCTCGCGCGCGACCGCGGCGCGCTCGTCATCGACGACTCGAGCGCATTCCGCATGGACCCCGAGGTGCCGCTCGTCATCCCCGAGGTGAACGCGGACGCGCTGAGCTGGCACCACGGCATCGTGAGCCAGCCGAACTGCACGACGACGCCGATGGTGATGGCGCTGTACCCCATCCACCGCGAGAACCCGCTGCGGCGCATCGTCGTGAGCACGTACCAGGCGGTGGCGGGCGCGGGCGCTGCGGCGGTGGAGGGGCTGCGCACGGAAACGACGGCCGCGCTCGCGGGCCGGCACGAACCCTCGGGGACGCAGAAGCGCGAGATCGCGTTCAACGCCGTGCCCCAGGTCGACGTCTTCGGCGAGGACGCCTCCACGAAGGAGGAGACGAAGATGGTGAACGAGACCCGCAAGATCCTCGACGCGCCGGACCTCGCGGCGAGCGCGACCTGCGTCCGCATTCCCACCTTCTTCGGGCACGCGATGGCGATCTGGGCGGAGTTCGAGCGCCCTGTGGACCCGGCGGAGGCGCGCGAGGCAATCGCGACGATGCCGGGCGTGCGCGTGGTGGACGAGCCGGACGGGGAGCGTTACCCGACGCCGGTGGACGCGGCGGGGAACGACGACGTGCTGGTCGGACGCATCCGCGCGGATAGCTCGTGTCCGGGGGGGATCGCGCTCTGGGCGGTGACGGACAGCATCCGCAAGGGAGCGGCCACGAACGTGGTCCAGATCATCGAGGAAGCGGACCGGCGGGGGCTGGTGGGGCCGGGCTCTGGGCGATAGCCAGTAGCCAGCGGCCCCGCTAGGCTAGCCGCGTCATGCCGCATGTACAGCTTCGGGACGTCGTCGCCTACTACGAGGAGGCGGGCTCGGGCCCGCCACTGCTGCTGATCGCGGGCCTCGGAGGCCACTCGGGACTGTGGTCGCTGCAGCTGCGCGCGCTCTCCCTGGGACGGCGCGCGATCGCCTTCGACAACCGCGGCGCGGGCCGCACGAGCGCCCCGGACAAGCCGTACTCGATCGCAGGCATGGCGGACGACGCCCTCCAGCTGCTCGACCAACTCGAGATCGAGACGGCGAGCGTGGCCGGCTACGGCATGGGCGGGGTAATCGCCCTTGAGCTGGCGGCCGAGCACGCGGATCGCGTTGAGAACCTCGTGCTGATCGGGACTTCAGCGACTCCATCGGGCCGCCAGCGGCTCGTGACCGAAGGCTGGGCCGACGCCCGGCGCTCGAACCTGAGCCGCGAGCAGGCGTTCGCGCTCACGGCTCCGTGGCTGTACACGTCCGAGCTCCTGGCCGACGGGCAGCGTCGCAACCAGGCGGTCGAGAGCGGCGCGAATGACCCGTATCCGGCCCAGGACCACGCCTACACGCGCCAGGCGCAGGCGTTCCTCGCCTACGACGCGACCTCGAAGCTCGCCGGCATCGAGCAGCCGGCGCTCGTGCTCTCCGGCGAGGAGGACATCCTCGTCGACCCGGCGGACGCGGCCGCGCTGGCGGAGGCGCTCCCGAACGGGACGCTGCGCCAGCTTCCGGGGGCGCACGCGGGTCTGGTCGAGCACCCGCAGGCGTACGCGTCGGCAATCACGGAGTTCCTGGCAGCGCCGGTCCCTGCGGGGTAGGAAGCGGTGCCCGGTCGCGGTGAATCAACCCTGACCGGAACTCAGTTTCGGGACAGGGTCGCCGAGCTTGCCGAGGACCTCGACCTCACGGTCGACAAGGAGCTCTATGTCGGGCGCCGCCTGTGGGGCTCCAGGCGCAGAATCGACCTCATCCTGACCGACCCCGAGAGTGGCCAGCGCCTCGGAATCGAGTGCAAGTACCAGAGGACCGCCGGTACGGCGCAAGAGAAGCTCCCAGCTGTGATCGCCGACATCGAGAGCTGGCCCATCGACGGCATCGTGGCCTACGACGGACCCGGCTTCTCGGCGAACATGCGGGCCTACCTCG
This sequence comes from Dehalococcoidia bacterium, assembly GCA_009841435.1. GTDB lineage: Bacteria > Chloroflexota > Dehalococcoidia > Tepidiformales > Tepidiformaceae > UBA2991. Next base: position 5,372 of record VXLW01000108.1, read on the forward strand.
ACTCAACCGGCAAGGCGATCGCGTTCGACGACCTCGAGGTCTGGCTCAGGCTCTACTTTGGGTTGGAACTGCGCGGCTAGTCGCTCCCTCGACGCGCGAGAAATTGCTGACCAGCAGCTCGTCGATGGCTGCGCGGCCGCGACCGTTTGAGTTGATGGCCCGGCCCATGGGCACGAGGTCCTTGTCGTAGTCGCGGTAGAGCTTGTGGATGTCCGGGTGGGACGAGTTCGAGAGGAGAGCGGGGACCCCACGCGACGTGAGGTCGTCGAACGCGTCACGCAGGCGCTGCTGGTCGGCAAATCCGAAGTCTGCGCCCGTGTACTTCGTGAACTGCGACGTTGCGCTGAGCGGTTGGTAGGGCGGATCGAGGTAGACGAAGTCTCCCGGTTGGGCACGGGCGCAGGCCGCGGCGAAGTCCTCGGCGTGGAGTTCGGCGCCGGAGAGGGCGGCTGAGGCCTCGCTCAGTCGTTCGGCATCGAGGATTGTGGGGCGCACGTACCGCCCGTGGGGCACGTTGAAGTGACCCTTGCTGTTGACCCGGTAGAGGCCGTTGTAGCAGGTCTTGTTGAGGAAGAGGAGTCGGGCGGCCTTCCTGTCGGGGCGACGGAGGCGTCGTTGGTTTCGGACGTCGTAGTAGTAGAGGCCACGCTGCGAGGGTTCGAGGGCTAGGTAGGACCGCGCGTACGCACCGAGGGCGTCGATGACGCCTTCTACGTCGTCGCGAATGGACTGGTAGGTGGCGATGAGGTCGGCGTTGCTGTCGGCGAGAGAGGCGTCGCGGATGAGGCCGGCCTCGTGCAGGGCGAAGAAGACGGCGCCCCCGCCGAGGAAGGGTTCGTGATAGCGGGCGATCCGGATCGACTCCCGCTCGATCCGCTTGGCGATGAGCGGGGCAAGTCTCGCCTTGCCCCCAGCCCACTTCAGGAACGGCTTCGCCACGGGGTCATTGTACGCAGCGGGCGCGGGCCGGTCGGCGGGTTCAGGTTGCAGGTTTCTGCTGGCTGAGGCCGGCGGCGCGCTTGATCATGAAGTAGGCGGCGAGGAAGAAGGCGAGGCTGATGGGGGACGTGACGCGGCTCACGATGACGTACTCGTTGGCGGAGAACTCGCCCAGCAGGAAGATGCGGAAGATGCCGGTGCCGATGTTGTAGGTCATGAAGACGAGCGTGAGGATGACGAACACGCGGTGGCGAGGGTCCATGAGCGTGCGGAGGGCGGGGATGCTCTCGCGCGCGACCGCCCCGACGAGCGGCTTGCCGATGGCGATGCTGCCGAGGCAGACGGCGGCGACGAGGAAGTCGCTGTAGATGTTCTGGGCGGCGAACGCCTTGGCGCTGTCGGCCGCAAGCCCCACGACCGCGGACCCCGCGACCACGATGAAGCCGAGCACGGTGATGAAGCGGATGACGCCGCTGTCGCGGTTCGTCGCGAACACCCAGGTCGAGGCCGCGAAGGAGGCGACGATCGCGACCTGGGTGCGCCACAGGTCCTCGGGCCAGAACGAGTTCAGGACCAGGAAGACCACAAGCGGCAGGAGGCTCCAGAAGATGCGCCAGTCGACAGCGCTGAAGTCGCCGTGGGCGAGCTTGCGGAAGTCGGGCAGGTTAGGCGGGTCGAGCGCGTCGTCGGGGGCCTCATCTGGCCGGTTCGTCGTTGGTCCAGACGCCACAGGGCCAGCATACGACACGCATGCGAAACGCTCCGCAGGCCCCCGCGAGGGGGCAGGGCGTATCATCGCGCCAGTCGTTCCGGAGGGACAGGATGCCGGCTCTTGATGGCATGCGGGTGCTCGACATGACTCAGTACGAGGCGGGCACCTCGTGCACGCAGCTCCTCGCCTGGCTCGGGGCGGACGTCGTCAAGATCGAGTCGCCGCGCGGCGACCCGGGGCGGGGCGTGGTCGCGGCCGCGGGCCTGCCGCAGTACTTCCTGAACTACAACAGCAACAAGCGCAGCATCGTCATCGACCTCGCCAGCGAGGAGGGGCGCGACCTCCTGCTGCGGATGGCACCGAAGTTCGACGTGTTTGTCGAGAACTACGGGCCGGGGGTCATCGAGAAGCTGAACCTGACCTACGACGTCATGAAGAAGGCCAACCCCTCGATCATCTACGCGCGTCTGAAGGGATTCGGGCTGAGCGGCCCGTACTCGGGCTTTCCCTCCTACGACTGGGTGGCGCAGGCATCGGCAGGGACGTTTTCCGTGACGGGCCGGGCCGGAGACCCGCCGACGAGGCCGGGCCCAACCATCGGAGACTCGGGGACGGGGGCGCAGCTCGCGCTCTCGATCACCGCCGCCTACGTGCAGAAGCAGCGCACCGGCGAGGGCCAGTTCATCGAGATATCCATGCAGGAAGCGGTCACGCTGTTCATGCGCACACTCGGTCTGCGAACCTGGGGCGAGGCGCCGCAGGAGCGCACCGGCAACGCACGCGGTCCCGGCACGGACGTCTACCCCTGCAAGGGGGGCGGCGAGAACGACTACATCTTCGTCATGGTCGTGACGACGGCCCAGTGGGACGCGTTCTGCATGACCATCGGGATGCCCGAGCTCATCAGCGACCCGCGCTTCGAGACGCAGCGGGGGCGCTTCGAGCACGGCGCCGAGTTCTTCGACATCGTGAAGGAGTGGACGCTCCAGCGGACGAAGCACGAGGCGATGAAGGAACTCGGCAGCGCGGGCGTGCCCTGCTCGGCGACCCTCGATACGTATGAGCTGTTCACGGACCCACACCTGAGCGAGCGCGGCATGGTGGAAGAGCTCGATCATCCGGAGCTCGGCACGGTGAAGGTAATGCGCATGCCCGCCCTGCTGTCGGGCTCGGACGTGCCTATGGAGGTGGCGCCCACGCTCGGGCAGCACACGCGCGAAGTACTGTGCGAACTCGACTTCAGCGAGGACGAACTCGAGGGACTGTTCGACCAGGGCGTGATCGGATAGGCCAGCGGCGTGACGATCCGGGGCCTCTACTCCGCCACCCTCTTCGTCGAGGACCTGGACCGCACAGCCGACTTTTACGTGGACGTGCTGGGCTTCGAACCGGAGACCCGCTCCGACCGCGCCCGGATGCTCCGCGCAGGCGAGTTCCGCCTCCTCCTGCACGTCGGCGGCTCCACTCCCGGCGAGCAGAACCTCCACCTCCACCTCGCCGTCGACGATGTCGATGCCTTCCACCGGGAGGTGTCCGCCCGCGGCGCGGCCCCCGAGGCCCCGCCCGAGACGAAACCGTGGGGCCTGCGCTCCTTCGAGCTCCGCGACCCCTCCGGCTATCTCTGGGAATTCGTCCAGGAGGTGGAAGTCGCGAAAACGCCGGGATAGGCGGCGTATTATCGCGGGCATGCCGCGTATCGATGCCTACCTCGTCGCCAACGCCCGCTTCCACGACACCGACTTCGCCCGCCTCGAGTTGCTCAAGCTGCTCCACGAGGACGACGACGTGCGCGTTCGCGTGGCCGAGTCGTTCGCGGATACGGAGGGGATCCGCGCCGCCGACATCCTCGTCACGTACACCTGCGACCTGCGCCCCGAACCCGAGGAGGAGGAGGCCCTGCGCGACTTCGTCGCGGGCGGGGGGCGCTGGGTGGCGCTGCACGCCACGAACGCGCTGCTCGACTTCGGTCCGGAGGGAATCATCGCGCCCCGCATCTGCGACACCTTCATGGAAACGCTCGGCAGCCGATTCATCTCGCACCCGCCCACCCAGCCGTTCCAGGTGACGGTCACGGCGCCGGACCACCCCCTCGTCGCCGGCATCGAGCCGTTCGAGGCCTCGGACGAGATCTACCTGTGCGACTACTCGGAAGGTCTTACGCCACTCCTGGAGACGCGCTTCACCGGGAAGTTCGAGGCGGGCTACGTCGAGAACGACTGGCCGGACGACGACCCCCGGCTGATCGCCTACGTGCGCGAGCTGGGCGAGGGCGCCGTCTTCTACCTGACGCTGGGCCACTCATGCGGCAAGTACGACATGCAGCCGATGATCGAGGAAGCGCCAATCATGCGCGGCTCGTGGGAGCTGCCGGTGTTCTACGAGCTCGTGCGCCGCGGTCTGGATTGGGCGAAGGAGCCGGCGAAGGCGGGGGTGTAGCCAACTCAGGGCGCTCGGGCGGAGGCAAACCCAAGGAACACCAGAACAGCGCGGTTCAGCCGGAGCGTGTCTTCATCGCTGAGGCTTCCCAGCACCTCGCCCAGGCGCGACTTCCGCACTGTTGTGATCTTGTCGGCCATGATGAGCGAGGGCTCGTCAAGGCCGTTGCGCTCACTCGGTTCAATCGGGATACGGAACAGGGGCGCCTCGGTTGGGTCGGTGGTCAGGGGGCAGACCGTGACTGACTCGGTGGCATCGAAGCTGTCGTCCTGCAGGATGACGACCGGGCGAGGCTTGGCGGTGTAGTCTCCGCCACCCGCGACAGTCCAGAGTTCCCCTCGTCGCACCCCACGCTGCCTTTAGTCGGGGATAGCGTCGGAAATGGAGTCGACGAAGGCCTGGTCTTCCTCCGCATGGGGGCTGCGTGCCACCAGCAGTGACTGCCGATGCGCTTCCGCGACGAAGTCTGGCGAGCCTGTGTCCGGCACCCATAGCTGGATCGGACGGAGGCCCTGCTTGCGCAGGCGGTCGCGGTAAGCGCGAACTCTATCTCGTGAGGACCGCGGGCGTGGCTCGGCGGACATCAGAAGTCGCCCCCTTCGCATCCGGTCGTTACATGTAACCGCGCTACTCTCCGCGTGTCAACCTCCATGCTTCCCGCACCATCAGTCGCACTCGCAACGCCGAACCGTTAGGCCATCATCGCTCCGTCGACCGGGAGGAAGACGCCGCTGATGTAGGACGCCTCGTCCGAGACGAGGAACGTCACGGCGTTCGCGATCTCGTCCGGCGTGCCGAGACGGCCGCCGTCGAGCGTCGGGCCGGTGCTGCCACCACGACCGCCGACGGGCTCGTCCTGGTCGCGGTAGAGCTCGGCAGCCTCGGCGGCGGCGGTGTGGAGCATGGGCGTGTCGATGGTACCGGGGCAGATGGCGTTCACGCGCACGCCCTGGGGGCCGTAGGCGCGAGCAAGCGAGCGGGTCAGGTTGATGACGCCGGCCTTGGTCGAGCCGTAGAGCCCCTGCATGGGGACGCCGTGGAGGGCGGAGACGGAGGACGTGTTGACGATGGCGCCGCCGCCGGCCGTGATCATGTGTCGGATGGCGTAGCGACAGCCGAGGAGCACGCCGCGCAGGTTGATGTCCATCATCTGGTCCCACTTCTCCATTGGATCCTCGAGGGAGTCGAACCAGAAATGCACGGCGGCGTTGTTGTGCATGATGTTGATGCCGCCGAGCTCATTGATGGCGTAGGCGGAGACGGCCTGCCAGTCGTCCTCACTGGCGATATCGGCGTGGACGTAGTGCGCTTCCCCGCCCGCAGCCGTGATCGCCTCGATGGCGGCGTGGCCCGCTTCGTCGTTGACGTCGGTGCCGATAACGCGCGCTCCCTCGCGGGCCCAGCGCCTGGCGACGGCCTCGCCCATGCCCATGCCCACGCCGGTAACGATCCCAACCTTGCCTTCGAGGAGCATCGTGCTCCCTCCTTCTCTTCGTGCATGGCGGCCCGCAGGGGCCGCATGCGCGTCAGCCTACCCCATGCGCCGCTGCGCGCGTGAGTGCCCCCAATTGCGCCGCTGGCTCTGCTACGATCCGGCGCGAAACCGAAGACCTGTAAACGGTCTCGAATCGGGGGCTCTCACCATGACCGAAACCTTGACCGGCACGAACCGCTCCGCGGGCGTCGCCTACACCCAGCTTCTCGCCGAGGACAGCCATCCCGTACCGGAGTACCTGCTGCGCGACTCCCCGTTGGAGGAGGGCCAGCCGACCCGCGTACCTGTCGAGCGCTATACGTCGCGCGAGTGGCACGACCTCGAGATCGAGAAACTGTGGAAACGCGTCTGGCAGATGGCCTGCCACGAGGACGACATCCCGGACGTGGGCGACTACCTCGTCTACGACCTCGCCGACCTCTCCTACCTGGTAGTGCGCGTAGCCGAGAATGAGTTCAAGGCGTACTACAACGCCTGTCTCCACCGGGGCCGCCTGCTGCGGCAGGAGGACGGCAAGCGGGCACGCGACCTTCGCTGCGCGTTTCACGGCTGGACCTGGAACCTGGACGGCACACTGAAGGAAATCCCCTGTCAGTGGGACTTCCCCTACGTGAACCCGGACGAGCAGTCGCTGCCCGAGGTGAACGTGGCGAACTGGGGCGGGTTCGTGTTCATCAACCCGGATCCGGACGCGGAGCCGTTCGAGGACTTCGTGGGCGACCTGGAGAGCCACTTCACGCTGCTTCCGTACGAGAAGCGCTACAAGGAGGCGCACGTCGCCAAGGTGCTGCGCTGCAACTGGAAGGTGGCGCAGGAGGCCTTCATGGAGGCCTACCACGTGGTCGCGACGCACCCGCAGATTCTGGCGGGCATCTGCGACGCGAACTCGAAGTACGACGTGTTCGGAAACTACGCGCGGGCGATCACGCCGAACGGCGTTCCCAGCCCGCACCTCTCGAACGTGCAACAGGAGGATCCGCTGCCGGACACGAGTCCGTTCAAGATGCGGCACCCCCTGACGAACGCCATCTACGACACGCAGCCCGACAGCACGGTGCTCGTCACCCATCCGGACGGTCGCTCGGGGCTCTTCACGGAGGGTGGCACCTGGATCAGTGGCGACCTCGGTGAGGCCGACCCGCACATGTGCCAGTGGCTCGCGGGCAAGCAGCTCGAGACGGACGACCAGTACTGGGAGAACCGTCGCGGCAGCGGGACCACGGACGACAACGGCAGCGAGGAGCTCGAGGCCGAGAGCGCGGCGGAAGAGATGGACAAGCGCATGGAGCAGATGACGGCGGCGCCGTCGAACGGCGCTTCCGTGCGCGAGATCGGGGCGGCCGCGATGCGCGAGGGCTTGCGCCCGGTGCTCGGCGACCTGATGGACAACGTCCCGGATGCGGAGCTGAACGACAGCATCTACTTCACGCTGTTCCCCAACTTCCATCCGTGGGGCTCGTTCAACCGGATCGTCTATCGCTTCCGGCCGAACGGGAACAACCCGGACGAGAGCATCATGGAATGCCTCTACCTGGCGCCGTATCCGCAGGACGGCGAGCGCCCGCCGGCCGCTCCCATCCACTGGATCGGCGTCGACGACGACTGGACGGAGGCACCGGAGCTGGGGATGCTCGCGCGGGTGTTCAACCAGGACACCTACAACCTTCCGCGGGTGCAACTCGGTCTGCACGCGACGAAGAAGGAGTTCGTGCAGTTCGGGAACTACGGCGAGACAAAGATTCGCCACTTCCACGCGCTGCTGGAGAACTGGGTCTCGCGGGAGTAGCCGCCCGAACCCCCAACCACTACGACCGGAGGGGCGGCCAGGCCGCCCCTCCTTCGCGTCTGGAAGCAGGTGGCTTGGTCAGCGCTGGAGCCAGCGATAGTGGAGCTCGCTCGCCCAGGCGGTGAGGCCGGGGAAGACCTCGCCGAGGACGTGGGCGATGCGCATGAGGGGCTGCATGTGCACCTCGGCGGCGGGGCGCTTCACTGAGTGGACGATGGCGCGGGCCACCTGGCCCGGTGTCTGCACGGGGCCGAGGGGCGCGGGGGAATACTCGGAGGAATACGTGGGGGCGTTGGCGAAGAACTCGGTGTCGGTACTGGCGGGCAGCACGAGCGTCACGCTCACGCCCGAGCCGGCAAGCTCGCCGCGCAGGGCCTGCGTCAGGCCCGTCAGGGCGAATTTGCTGGCGGCGTAGGCGCCGTGATACGGCCAGCTCCGTTTCCCGACGACGGAGCCGACATTGACGATGTGCCCCGACGCCCGCCGGCGCATGTGGGGCAGGACGGCGCGAATGGCGTGGTGTACGCCGAGCACGTTGGTCTCGAGGAGATCGCGGAAGGCCTCGTCGGGGGTGTCCTCGATGCGGCCGTAGAGACCGTAGCCGGCGTTGTTCACGAGCACGTCGATGCGTCCGAAGGTGGAGATAGCGGCCTCCGCCAGCTCCTCCACCTGGCCGCGATCGCGCACGTCGCAGGCCACGACGAGGACCTTCACGCCGAAGCGGTGCTCGAGGCGTTCGGCGAGACGCTCAAGGCGCTCGCGCGAACGCGCGGCGAGGACGATCGTGGCGCCCTCGCGGGCGAAGCGGGTGGCGGTTGCGCGCCCGATGCCTGCGCTCGCGCCGGTAATGACGACGACGGGCTGGGCTGGCATCAGGCCAGGAGGTCGTCGCCAAGGGGGACGGTGTCGCGGACCACGCGGGCGACGATGGGGGTGGCGGCGCGCAGGGCGCGCCCCGCCGAGCGGTGCGCCATCGCCAGGCGTCCGCCGGCGAGCCAGGCGTTGGGGCGCAGGGCGATACCAGCCGCCATGCCGATCTCGCTCGACTCGCCGTTCCAGTCGCGGAGGGGGGCGGGCAGCTCCATGGCGGCGGGGTCGATGACGGCGCGCAGGGCCATCCAGTCGACGCCGTGCTCAACGGCCACGCGGGCGAAGGCGGCGGTCTCCATATCAACGCCGGCGGCTCCGTGCTCGTTCCAGAGGTCGCGCTTGGCAGTGCGCGTGGCCACGGGCCTAGCGACGGTCACGAGCCGCGAGCACACGAACCGGCAACCCTCGTTTCGGAGGGCTCGGCGGGCGTTCTGGAGCGTCATGGCGGGAGGCTGGAGCGTCTCGCCGGCCTCGTTCATGGCTTCGCGGGCGAGGATGAGGTGGCCGGGGCCGAGGGAGGGATCGAGCCCCCCGCAGAGGCCGGCGATGAGGACGGTCTCGGGGTTCTGCTCCTGGAGGAGATCGGCAAGGGCCCGTTCGCCTGCCTCACCCGTGCCCGCGACCTGGCACCCCGAACCGATCGCGCGCGCTTCGCGCGTCGTGGGCGCCACGATGAGGAGGCTCACGAACTGCCGCGGCCGCCTAGCGTGCCGAGCGCCGCGCGGACGCCCTCGAGAGGGCTGGCCATGGTCGCGCCGACGGCGGTGGCCTCGTAGCCGCAGTGGGCCATGCAGTTGGTGCAGCGCGCGTCGCGACCGTAGCCGTAGCGCTCCCACTCGGTTTCCTCGATGAGCTCGACGAAGCTCTCGGCGTAGCTCTCGTTCATCAGGTAGCAGGGACGCTGCCAGCCGAGGACGCTGCGCGTGGGGTTGCCCCAGGCCGTGCACTGCATGGCGCGCTCGCCCTGGAGGAAATCGAGGAAGACGGGGGTATGGAAGAAGCGCCAGCGGCGGCGGTCGGGGGAATCGAGGATGGACTTGAAGGTGGAGATCATCTCAGGGCGCCTGAGGAAGACACTCTGGTTGGGGGCCTTGGGGTAGTCGTAGCCGGGGGAGACCATCATGCCGTCGACGTTGAGGTCGTCCATAAGGAAGTTGAAGAGGTCGCCCATCTCCTGCGGAGAGCTGTCGTTGAAGACGGTGGTGTTCGTGCTGACGCGGTAGCCCTGCTCCTTCGCCTTGCGAATGCCGGCCACGGCCTTGTCGAAGACGCCCTCACGGTCCACGGCCTTGTCGTGCTGCTCGCGGAGGCCGTCCATGTGGACGCTGATGGTGAGGTAGGGGGAGGGTTCCAGCTTTGGCAGCCAGCGATCGAGGAGGATGGCGTTGGTGCAGAGGTAGACGAACTTCTTGCGCTCGATCAGGCCCTCGACGATCTCGTCGATCTGGGGGTGAATAAGGGGTTCGCCGCCGGCAATGGAGACGACGGGCGCGCCGCACTCATCGGCGGCTTCCCAACACTCCTCCGGGGAGAGGTAGGTGTTGAGGATCTCCTCGGGGTGCTGGATCTTGCCGCAGCCCTCGCACTCGAGATTGCAGCGATAGAGCGGCTCCAGCATGAGCACGAGCGGGTACCGCTCCTTACGCAGCAGCTTCTGCTTTAGCAGGTAGCGGCTGACGGCGAACGCCTGGCGAAGGGGGATTCCCATCGTGATTCCTCCGGGAGACTGGCGGCACAGCATACGGAGCGAGCGGCGCGAAGGCTATGCACTGCTCGCCTCCACTGCTGCTGCCGCGGCGAGACCGCTTCGAACGGCCGATTCCATGGTGGCGGGCCAGCCCGTATCGGTGTACGAGCCCGCCAGGAAGAAGTTGGGGAGCGGCGTGCGGGGGCCGGGGCGGAAGAGGCCGGGGG
>VXLW01000109.1 GCA_009841435.1 Dehalococcoidia bacterium
GGGCGGGGCGGGCGACCTCGCGGTCGATGTGTCCGCAGATGGCGACGGTGAGGGTGGTGCGCAGGAGCAGCTCGATCTCGGGGTTGGTCGCCATGACCGTTGCAGCGCTCTGGCCGGGGTCGCCGCGGGGGATGAGGGGCCGGGAGGGGTCATCGGGGCCGCTCTCGCTCCCGGTCACCACGCCGAAGGTGTCGTAGCGCCCCTCGCGCACGACGAGCATCTGGCCGAGGGCGAAGGGCTCACTCGTGTAGCGGGCGTAGGCACACTCAAACGCGCGCACGCTGGCGTTGACGACTCGGCAGGTCTCGCTCAGATCGACCTCCTCCGCTTGCTCTGCTGCTTGCCGTTGAGGGGCGCGCGGATGCCGGCGTCGCCGGCGAGGCGGTCGAGCAGGCGCTCGAACTGCTCGCGGTCGGAGGCGGAGATGACGGCCTGCTCGTGCGCCTCCTGGAGGGCGCGCGGATAGCCTTCGCAGCGCTCGCACTGGTCGACGAGGGTGGCATGGAGGCGGTCGACCTGGGTGGGGGTAGCCGCCCAGGCGGGGAGCTCGACGCGGGCGATGTCGTCGCCGAAGCGGAGGTAGAAGAGGGCGACGTCGTGGCCGGGGAGCAGTGACTCGACGCTCCCACGGCGGCTGCTGCGCGAGTGGAAGATGGCGCTGCGTTCGCCAGGCCTGAGGAGACCACGGAACACCTCACCGTCGGTGAGGGGCGGGGCGGAGGGCGGAGGTGGGGCGAGCACCTCGAGCGCGGCCACGACCTCGCGGGCAGCGGAGGCAGAAATGTAGGCGCCCATGCTCAGGGGTTGGCCACAGGCGCGAATGCGATCGAGGGCGTCTATCGTGCGCTGGCGATAGGGGGCGAGGGCCTCGTCGGAGGCCTGGCGGGTGTGGAGGTCCCAGGGGAGGAGCGTGCCATCGAGCAGGAGGACGGCGGGGCCGGTTACGGCCGCAGGAAGGGCGAGCTCGACGCCGCGCTCCAGCTCGCGGACATCGCGGAGGAGGCGGGTAGCGAGACCGCGGGGGGCCTGGCGCATGTCGCCCGAACCCTTGAGGAGGTCACCGTCGAGGCCAACCTCGGCGATGGCGTCGAGGGAGGGGTCAACATCGACGCCGTAGGAGAGGAGGGCGTGGCCGATGTTGATGGCGTAGCAACGGATGGTGGAGAAGCGGTCGGGGGTGATGGAGGATCCATCGACGCCGATGACGGTGACCGGCGTCGGGGCAGGGGTGGGGACGGTGGCGGCGGGGTCGTCCTCGGCGAGGGCGTAGGGGACGGCCTTGCCACCGAGCGCCTGCTCGATACGGGCGGAGGCGGCGACGGGGTCGTCGCTCCACTCGCGGAGTGCGCCCCGGGCGTTCTCGATGGCAGCCCCGGCGGCGGCGCGGGTTTCCTCGTGGCGGGCGATGAGGCCGGGGAGCTCGGCGGCAACGGTGTCCATGCGCAGGGTCACCGGCGGGCCTCCAGCGGGGAGCGGAGGACTCGGACATCGCCGGTCCGGCGGGTGACGTGGGTCGCGTCGAGGTGTTCAAGGAGGGCCTGGGCGTACTTGCGGCTGGTTCCGAAGAGATCCCGCACCTCGGCGAGGCTGACGGAGCCGTTCGCCTTGATGTGCTCGCGGATTTGCCCGACAAGGTCGGCGTAGATGCCGGCTTCGAAGACGACGCCCGAGCCTGTGTCCTCTACGAGTCCCGCGGCCACAAGGTAGGCGAGGAGGTCGGGGGGTGGGGGCGACTCGGTCGGGGGGCTCGCGCCGCCGGCCTTGACGGCGGCGACGAAGGCGTCGGCCTGCTCCTGCTGGGCGGCACTGAGCGTGACGGCGTAGTCCGGGGGGTGGAATCCGCCGCCGTCTCGCTCGACGAGATCGCCGGCGGCGGCGCTCTCAGCGGCGACGAGCTCGAAGAGCTGTGGTTCGAGGGCAAGGCGGCTGCGGAGGTGCTCGCGGGGAGCGGAGGGGCGGAGGGGGTGCTCGGCGAGGTAGTCGCGGACGGCCGCGGCGAGGTCGGCGGCGGCGGCGGCGAGCCAGGGCCGTCCGGCGAGGAGGGGGCCGTGGTCGGTGGCGCGGCCGGCGGCGACGAGGTCGGCAGCGGCGGCGGTGGCTTCGTCGGACTCGAGGCCGAGAGCGGAGCCGATGGCGGCGCGGGGCTGGGGCCCGCCAGCGAGGAGGTCGGCGAGCCGCTCGGCGGGTGGCGCCTCGAGCTGGCGCTCCAGCCCCTCGAGCGTGGGGAGGTGGTTACGGCGGTGGCGGCGCGGGTTCACGGCGGCGATGGGACCGCCGGCGACGGTCTCGTTGGGGGTGCGCACGATGCAGCTGTCGTGCGCGAGGACGGCGACGGGGGTTTCGAGCACGAGCTGGGCCCACCCGGTCTCCGCGGGGGCGAGCTCGTCGCGGTCGAGGAAACGGACCTTCGCCTCGGACTCGGCGGTGGCGGAGAGGAAGGTCACGCCGGCGTCGTGGGCGAGGGGGTGGGTGAGGATGTCGGTCGCCTTGAGGCGGACATCGAGGGCGTAGGCGGGCTTGAGCACGTCACGGGCGGCGAGGACCATGCCGCGGCGCAACTGCTCGGTACGGATGCCGCTCACGTTGACGGCGGCGCGCGTGCCGGGCGCGAGGCGCTCGACCTTCCCGCCGTGGCGCTGGAGGCCGCGGATGCGCCCGCGCAGGCCGCCGGGTTGGACCTCGATCTCCTGGCCCACTTCGAGGCTGCCATCGAGGAGGGTGCCGGTGACGACGGCTCCGAACCCCTGGATGGTGAAGGCACGGTCGATGGGGAGGCGGGGACGGCCGAGGTCGCGCTTCGGGGGCGTGACGTCGAGAGCGGTGTCGAGGGTGGCGACGAGGTCATCGAGGCCCTCACCGGTCGTCGCCGTAGTGCGGACGATGGGGGCTCCTTCGAGCCGGGACCCGGCAAGGGTGTCGACAATCTCTTCCTCGACGAGGTCGACGTAGTCCTCTTCGGCGAGGTCGCACTTGGTGATGGCGACGACTCCGGCGGGCACGTCGAGCAGGTCAAGAATGGCGAGGTGCTCGCGGGTCTGGGGCATGGGGCCCTCGTCGGCGGCGACGACGAGGAGGGCAAGGTCGACGCCACCGGCGCCGGCGAGCATGTTCTTGATGAAACGCTCGTGGCCGGGGACGTCCACGATGCTTATGTCGCGTCCAGAGGGAAGGGCAAGCCAGGCGAAACCGAGGTCGATCGTGAGGCCGCGCTCCTTCTCCTCGCGGAGGCGGTCGGGGTCGATGTTGGTGAGGGCGCGCACGAGGGCACTCTTGCCGTGGTCGACGTGACCAGCGGTACCAACGACGTACATGGGCGTGGGGCGATTATGCCACGGCGGGGCCGCCCCCTCCCGCAGTTGCGGGCGACTCGCCGGCACGTTCCCGGAGGTGGAGCATGACCTGCACGGCGACCTCGTTGTGGAGGAGGCGGCCACGGGGGGTGAGGCGCAGCCGGCCCTCGGAGTCTTCGAGGAGGCCAGCGGCGCGGCAGGCGTCGAGGGGTGGGCCGGCGGCGGTTTCGAGGGGCTCGCCGAAGGTGGTGGCGAACTCAGCAGGGTCGAAGCCCTCGACGAGGCGGAGGCGGAGGGCGAGCCAGTCCGACATGGAGGTGGCGGGGTCGGGGCGAACGGCCTCGGCGATGGCGCGTCCATCGCGACGGACGGTATCGATGTAGGCGCGGGGGTGGGCGACGTTTTCGAAACGCTCACCCTCGAGGAAGCCGTGGGCGCCGGCGCCGATGCCGAGGTAGTCGCCCCAGGTCCAGTAGACGCAGTTGTGGCGGCTCTCGTGGCCGGGCCGGGCCCAGTTCGACAGCTCGTACTGGCGGTAGCCCCCGGTAGCGAGATGTTCCGTGGCCTCTTCGTACATGGCGGCGACGGCGTCTGGGTCGAGGGGGGTGACTTCCCCGCGTTCGACACGGCCGTCGAGGGGGGTTCCGGACTCCACGGTAAGGGCGTAGAGGGACAGGTGGTCGGGCGCGAGGTCGAGGGCGTTCCGGAGGGTTGCCCTCCAGGCGGCGGGGGTCTGGCCGGGAAGGCCGTACATCAGGTCGAGGTTGACGCTGGGAATGCCGGCCGCGCGGGCGAGGTGAAGGGAGGCGGCGGTGGCCTCAGGGGTATGGACGCGGTCGAGGAAGGCGAGCTCGGCAGCGTCGAAGCTCTGGGCGCCGAAGGAGATGCGATTCACACCGGCTGCGGCGAGGTCGCGGAGGGCGGGGGCGGAGGTGGTGCCGGGGTTGGCCTCAAGGCTGATCTCTGCATCGGGGGCGAGGGGGGCGGCGGCGCGGACGGCTTCGATGATGCTGACGAGCGACTCGGCGGGCATCTCGCCGGGCGTGCCGCCGCCAAAAGCGATGGAGGTCGCCTCCCTCCCGGGAATGTGTGGCGCCCAGGCCGCGACTTCGTCGACCACGGCCGCGGTATAGGAGTCCTTGACGGCGTCCATGCCGGCGTAGGTGTTGAAGTCGCAGTAGCCGCAGACGCGCACGCAGAAGGGGATGTGGACGTAGACGGCGAGGGGGCGAAGGGCGCTCACAGGGACGCGGCGAGCGCGGCGCGTATCTCCTCGACCCGGTTGGTGGTGATGGCGTCGACCCCCCAGCGCACGAGGTCGCGGGCACGGTCGCCGTCGTCGACGGTCCAGGCGGCTACGGCGAGCCCGGCGTCATGGAAGTCGCGGACGATGCGCCGGTCGAGGAGCGTGTGGCGGCAGGAGACGCCGGCGGGGAGGGGGTCGTGCAGCATCACCGACTGGAAGAGATCGAACTGGTCGGGCGTGTCGATCGAGTAGTACAGGTCGAGATGCGGACAGGCGACCTTGACCTCACGGAGCAGGGGCCAGTTCTGCGAGGAGGCGACTACGTTGACACCTCTCCCGAAGGCCGCGAGGGTCTGGCGGAGGACGGGTGCGAGCTTGCCGAGGCCGTTCTTGAGATCGAGGAGGACGCTGGCCCGACCTTCGCAGGCGAGCAGCAGATCCTCCAGGTGGTAAGGCGGTCTGGGGGCAGGGGTGAGGTACCAGAACTCATAGAGGATGGGCAAGGGCCCGGGGACGCGGCGTTCGTGGCGCGCCTCCAGGCGTCCGCGATGGAGCCAGAGGTCGACCTCGATGAAGGGGGCGCTGGCAGCGAGCGCCTCGCGGACCGGGCCTGGGCCGTTCCCGCCGCCGTGGGCGATGAGGGCGGGACGCGACGAGACGCCGGCGGATTCCTGCGCACCGCTGCTCCCGGGGGCGCTCAAGACTTCGGGGCGGTCGGCTGGCCTCGAACGGGGTGGCGCGGCGAGACGGCGACCGCACCGCTGGCGATCTTGCGCAGCAGCTCCTCATCGACGAGACGATAGCCGTCGTCGGTGTGCTCGATGGCGCCGAGGGTGACGAAGCGGCTGAGAAGAGCGGTGACGGTCTCCCGGCTCGTGCCGATGGTCTGGCCGAGTTCCTCGTGGGTGAGGCCGAGGCGAACATCGTCGCCATCGACGCGATCGAGGAGCGCGTCGGCGAGGCGTCCGGAGACGGGCTTGGAGACCAGGTTCATGAGGGTGCGCTGAACGCCGGAGAGGCGGCGGGCCATGATCTCGGCCATAGTGAAGGCAAGCCCCGGGGAGTGTTGCACGAGATAGAAGAAGTCGTCCCAGCAAATCGCGACAACGACGGTCTCCTCCAGGGCGCGAGCGTAGATGGTGTGCTCTTCGCCCTCGAGGATGGCCATATCGCCCACAAGGTCGCCCTTGGCAGCGATATCGATGATGACCTCCTTGCCGTTGTCGGAGGTGTGGTAGAGCTTGACGCGGCCCTTGAGGAGGAGGAAGACGCGTTCCGGCACCTCGCCGGCGGAGAAGAGCAGCTGGCGGGAGGCGAAACGGCGTTCCATGAGGAGCGGGATGAGGCGGTCGAGCTCCTCATCGGTCAGGACGTTCATGATGCGCGAGATGCGGCGCAAGGAACGCGCGATGCGCAGGTAGGTATCGATCTGGAGCTGGCGGCGCCGGGGCCGCTGCGGGCCAGAGGGGGCACAGGGCAGAACGCTCGTCATGAATTCCCCCCTTCCCGTCCAAGCCGCGTTCGGAGGTCATCGAGTACGCGGAGCGCTTGCGGACTCAGATCCGTTTCGCCACTGTCAACGTACCGTTCGAGATCAGCCAAGGCAAGCGCCTCTTCGCCCTCCTGGTAGTGGAGGAGACCGCGTTCCAGATAGAGGGCCGCGTTCCATGGTTCGAGGCGCAGACGGAACCCGAGGGCGGCGATCCAGCGGGCGGCATCACCCATGCCCTGGTAGGCGACACAGAGGTTAACGAGCATGCGCTGGAGGATCTGGCGGCGGGTCACGGCAGCGAGGAGGGAGTCGATGCTGGGAAGGTCGGAGGTGTGGCCTTCAAGGCGTCCCTCGAGGTCCTCGCGGGTGAGCTGCTCCCCGGCGTTGAAGGGATCGAGAAAGAAGCCGTCGTCGCCCCCACAGCGGACAAGGAAGTGGCCGGGGAAGCCGATGCCGTCGCACTCCAGACCGACGCGCTGGGCAATCTCCATGTAGATGAGCGAGAGGGTGATGGGAATGCCGAGACGGCGCTCGATGACGCGGTCGATGTAGCTGTTCTCGGGATCGGTGTAGTGCTCGCGGTTGCCGCGATAGCCGAGCGTGTCGAAGAGCTCGGCAGTGACGGCGCGGGCCAGCTGGCCTGGGCCGGAGCGCTCGGCATCGCGCTCGCGCACGGTTTCGGCGATGAGATCGAGCTCGCGGGCGAGGGCGTGCGCGTCGACGTCGTCGCGTCCGAGACGGGCAATGGCAACGGCGCCGCCAAAGAGGTCGACCTCGTGGTCGTGTCCAGCGATCGCCCGGGAAAAGTCGCTCTCGGGGGTGTTCTCCACCGCGAGGTCAGGATAGGCGTGGTGGGGACAACGGACCAGAGAGCGTGCGGGGGACAAGGCCCAAAGCGGTACGCACCGGTAGAGTCTCGGGATGCGGCTGTGGCTGGCGCTGCGCACCTGGCTGACGGGGGCGCCGCATGCTCTCGGGTTCAGCATCTTCTGCGCGCAGGTGGCGCTGGGGATCGTCATCTTCGCGATCTTCCAGGAGTTCGTCCCGAACAACCTCGGTGCGAGCGATGGGTTCGGGGGGTATCTGCTAGCGCTCTACGGGGGAGCGCGCTTCCTCTCCGAGACGCCGGCAGGCGCGATCAGCGACCGCATCGAGCGGAAGTACGCGCTCCTGCTGGGGTTCGCGTTGATGGTCCCGGCACTGGCCCTGATGGGCGCCATCCAGCAGGAGTGGGCTTACCTCGGGTTCTCGGCGCTGCTGGGAATCTCGACGGCCTTCATCTGGCCGGCGACATACGCGATCGGGGCGGATCTCTACCCCCCTGGCGAGCGGGGCAAGGTGGTGGGGTTCCTGAACGTGGGCCAGTTGCTGGGCTTCGGGCTGGGGGCGCTGGTGGGGGCGTTGCTGGTGGAGACCGTCCCTGACTCGCTCTTCATCATCGGGATCGTGGCGGTGGGAGGAGCGCTGATGACCGGCCAGACGGGCGTGCCCGCCTACCGGCGGGAGCTGGGGATGGTGCACGAGGAGCGGCCGCCGCTGCGCAGCGTCCTCTCCAAGCGGCTGGTGTTCCTGAGCGCGCTGATCCTCTCGGCGACGATCGGCATCAGCTCGCTGGTGCCCGCGATCCGGCCCTACGGCGACAACGTGCTCGACATCTCGTTCGCGCAGCTGACGGTGTTCCTGATCCCGGCGGTGGTGGCCGGCGGAATCCTTTATGTGCCGTCGGGGCACCTCTCGGACCGAATCGGGCGGACGATCCCGCTCCTGCTCGGGCAGTTCCTCATCATCGCGGGGGCGATGACGGCCGCTGCGACGACGAACATCTTCCTGGCGGCGGCGGCGACGGCGGTGATCTTCAGCGGGCACGTGCAGCAGGTGCCTGCCCTCAACGCCTCGATGATGGACCTGGCGCCGGAGTCGTACCGGGGCACGCTGATCGGGTGGTCGGTGGCGCTGAGCGGGCTGGGGCTGGCGGTGGGGCCGGCGCTCGGCGGGGCAGTGGTGGACGCCTACGACGCACCGATGGCGTTCCAGGTGGGGGCCATGGTGGCAGGGTTCACGGCCGTCCTGACGATCGCCTACGGGCTCGTGTACGGATACGCGCGGCCGGCCCACCCGGACGAGGCGGAGGCGGAGGGGACGCCGGCGGAGGGCTAAGGGTCAGCTCTCGGCGATGGAGATCCCGCTGATGGCGATGGGCTCGACGGGCCGGTCGTTGGCGCCGGTCTGGGCGCCAGCGATGGCGTCGACCACATCCTCGCCCGCGGTGAGCTTGCCGAAGATGGTGTAGTTCGGGGGCAGGGGGTAGTCGGCGTGCATGATGAAGAACTGGCTGCCGTTGGTGTTGGGACCGGCGTTGGCCATGGCCAGCGTTCCGCGGTCGTAGGAGCGGGTCACGGGCTCATCGTCGAAGCGGTAACCAGGACCACCACGGCCGGTGCCAGTGGGGTCGCCGCCCTGGATCATGAAGCCGCTGATGACGCGGTGGAAGATGACCTCGTCGTAAAAGCCGTCGCGGGCCAGGAAGACGAAGTTGTTGACGGTGTTGGGGGCGTCGTCGGGGAAAAGCTCGGCCGTCATCGAGCCGGCAGACGTCTCGATGGTGGCGGTGTAGCTCTTCTCCGGGTCGATGGAGAGGGCGGGGGGCGCGTCGTACTGCTTCACGGGTGCTCCAGTCGGTGGGGTGGGGCAAGCATACGAGAGCGGGGCGTTTCGCTCGCGCTCAGGCGTCCTCGGAGATCCAGCGGTCGGTGTCGCGGGACCAGGCGACAAGCTCTTCTGGGGTGAAGAAGAGAGCGGTCTCGCGCTCGCCGCTCTCGGGGCTGTCGCTGGCGTGTACGAGATTGCGGCCGACTTCGAGGCCGAAGTCGCCGCGGATGGTGCCGGCGGCCGCCTGGGAGGGGTTGGTCGCGCCGACGCTGTTGCGGACCGCACCGGTGGCGGAGTCGCCCTCGAAGACGGCGGCGATGATGGGGCTGCTGGTGATGTACTCGACGAGCCCGGCGAAGAAGGGCTTGCCTTCGTGCTCGGCGTAGTGCCGGCGGGCAAGGTCCGTCTCGACCTGCATGAGCTTGAGGCCGATGAGACGGAGGCCGCGGTTCTCCAGGCGCTGGAGGATGGTTCCGGCGAGGCCGCGCTGCATGGCGTCGGGCTTGACGAGTACGAGGGTGCGTTCAGTTGCCATGCGGCTATCGTGCTGGCAGACGGTCCTGCGCGCCAGCGGAACCGAAGGGGCGGCGGGGGGCGGTGATGTTGGGGTCGCGAAGGTAGATGGCAGTCAGCTCCGCGACGGGCTCGAGGGCACCGGCACGGAAGCGCGCCAGGGCCGCAACGGCGCGGTCGCGGGGAAGCACCTCGCGGCCTCGGAGCGCGCCCGCACCCTCGCCGGCAAGGGCGGCGGCACGGAGGTCGTCGGGGGCGACGATGCGCATGGGGCCATCGTGGGCGAGGCCGCGGAAGTCCTGCACGGCAAGCTCGCTGCGACCGGCGGGGTGGACGGCGGTGAGGAGGGGCGCACCGGTGTCGCTCTGGCAGGCGGCGGCGACGGCCTCGAGGGTAGAGATACCCGCGAGATCGCAGCCCTGTGCGAGGGCGAGTCCCTGGGCGGTGGCGATCCCGGCGCGCAGCCCCGAGTAGCTGCCGGGGCCGCATACGGCCACGACGGCGGAGAGGGAAGCGCCGCGCAGGCGCTCCTCGACGGCGGCGAGGAGTGAGGCGTGGGTGAAGTCGGCGGCGCTCTCGACGACGCGGGGGTCTTCACCGGGGCCCTCGTCGAAGGCGAGGGCGAAGGCGGGGGAGGCGGTGTCGATGGCGAGGACGGCGCTCACGCCAGCTCCAGGGAGGCGAGCAGCTCGCGGCCACGGGCGTCGCCGGCGCGGAGGCGGAAGCTGCGTTCGTTGCCGTCGTTGCCGGCGATCTCGATGGTGAGGGTGGCAGTGGGGAGGTGGCCCTCGGCACGGTCGGGCCACTCGACAACGAGGACGCCGCGCTCCGCCTCTTCCCAGAGGCCAAGCTCGGAGAGATCGCCGGCGCCGGCGCTGCGGGAGAGGTCAGCGTGGAAGAGGCGCTCGCGCCCCACGTGCGTGTTGACGAGGACGAAGGTGGGGCTGGTAACTGGGCCGGGGCAGTCGAGGCCGCGGCCGATGCCCTGCGCGAGCCGGGTCTTGCCAGTGCCGAGGTCACCGCTAAGGAGCACGACATCGCCAGCGCGCAAGCGGGCGCCGAGGCGCTCGCCGAGGGCGCGCGTAGCGTCCTCGCTGCTGGTGGTGAGGGTCGTCTCGACGGCGGCAGTCATCGCTGGTCCAGTATAGGGAGGGGCGTTGTTGCGCCCCACGCCGCGGAAGGAGCGCCTCGTGCGGATCGCCCTCATCTCGGACGTTCACTCGAACCTCGTCGCGCTGGAGGCCGTGCTGGCGGACGCGGCGGGGCGGGGCGCCGAGGCGATCTGGAACCTGGGGGACACGGTGGGGTACGGGCCGGATCCGAACGACGTGGTGGCGAGGCTGTCGGAGGCGGGGGCGGTCTCGGTGCTGGGGAACCACGACGCGGCGGCGACGGGGGCGATCGGGACGGACTGGTTCAACTCGCTGGCGGCGGAGGCAGCGGCCTGGACGCGCGCGCACCTGGAGCCGGAGACCGCCGCCTACCTCTCGGGGCTCAGCGAGGTGGCACGGGAAGGGGACTGGAGTCTCGCGCACGGAACGCTTCGCCAGCCGCTCTGGGAGTACCTGATCACGGAAGAGGCGGCGGAGGGGCACTTCGCGCTGCAGGAAACACCGTACAGCGCCGTGGGACACACGCATGTCCCGCTGCTGGTGCGCCAGGGGACGGCGGGAGTGGAGGGAGAGACGCCGGTACCTGGCGAGGCGGTCGCGCTCGGGGAGGGGCTGCTGTGCGTGAATCCGGGGTCGGTGGGGCAGCCACGGGACGGCGACCCACAGTCGTCGTATGCGCTGATCGACACGGAAGCGGGGACGGTGACGCATTACCGCGTTCCCTACGACATCGGCGAGACGCAGCGTCGGATGGAGGAGGCGGGCCTTCCGCGGGGGCTCGCCGAGCGGCTCGGGTACGGGCGCTAGGCCGGAGAGGCAGCCACACAAGACGAAGAGTTGACCTATACCGAGGGGGTTGTACTCTATTTCACAATCTTCTCTACCCCTCACAGCGAATGGGCCGGGAGGCCTCAGGCAGCCAGAGGGGTGATGGTGAGCACTCGTGAACGACAACGGCAAAGACCTCACTTCGGCGGTACTGGGTAATCGTATTCGGCAAGCACGCAAGGACGCGGGCCTGAGCCAGGTGCGGCTGGCGCAGCTGCTGAACACGACGCAGAGCGCGATCAGCCTCTACGAGGCGGGACAGCGGGCAGTCGGCATCGACATGCTGATGAACGTGGCGCGCATCCTGAACCGGCCCCTGCATTACTTCCTGAGCGCCATCGACGTGGTGCTGTACGTGCGCGACAGCCGCATCGCGAACCTGGTGAACGAGCTGGAAAGGCGGCCGCAAGACATCGAGGAACTGCTCGAGTACTGGGAGTTCATCCGCTGGCGAAACGCGCAGGAGCAAGAGCAGGCGATGGAGCTGGTCGGCGGCAGCTAACATAGCCGCACGCCCGCGCACGAGTCGGGGGCGACACCAAGCCAGGAGCACCGCGGTGGGGCGTCGCCTCTACGATCCCACGGATGCCCGGAGATTGTTGAATCCCGGGCCGGTCAGCATCGTGACGGCGAGCTGGCGCGGCGACGCGAACGCTGCGCCGGTGGCGTGGACGGCGCCGCTCTCGATGTCTCCGCCGATGGTGGGTGTGGTGCTGCACCCGATCCGGCACACGGCGGACATGATCCGCTTCAGCGAAGAGTTCGCGCTCAATATTCCCGGGCCGGAGCTCATGCGGGAGACGGCGTACTTCGGAAGCCGGTCGGGAGTCGACGAGAACAAGGTCGAGGGCAGCAAGCTGGATGCGTTCACGGCGCTGCGGGTGGACGCACCGCTGCTGGAGGGCTGCCTGGCGTGGATCGAGTGCGGCCTCCGAGACGTGATTCCCACGGGCGACCATGTGCTGTTCGTGGGCGAAGTGGTGGCGGTGCAGGCGCTTGACGAGGCATACGCCGAGCGCTGGCTGCTGGAAGAGCGGAATTTCAGCCCCCTCACGTTCCTGGGGGGGAGCTGGTACGCGCAGGTTCGGGAGGCGCGGGAGGCGGAGTTCGAGGTGGACGCGCAGGGCGGCCTGATGGCGGAGAGCGCCGAGCAGCGCGAGGAGCGCGAAGAGTTGGAGGCGCAGGAAGCCGAGCTGCGCGAACAGGAAGGGGACGAGGGCTACGAGGAGATGGTCAGCGAGGAGTAGAGCTCTCGCCCTGACCACGGGCCTCGATCGGTTCGTAGGCGCGGAACTTCTCGCCGGCGTACACGGCGTTTGGCCGTACGAGCCGGTTGTCGGCGTACTGTTCGAGCAGGTGGGCGCTCCAGCCGGCGATGCGGGCGACGGCGAAAATGGGGGTGTAGAGGTCGTGGGGAATGCCGAGCATGCGGTAGACGGAGGCGCTGAAGAAGTCGACGTTGGGGTAGAGGGGACGGCCGCTCAGCCGCTCGGCGAGGTAGTCGCGCACCTTGCGGGAGAGGTCGAAGTACTTGCGGTCGGGGGAGGTCTCGGCGAGCTGCTCGCCGAGCTCCTCGAGGATGATGGCGCGGGGGTCGGTGGTCTTGTAGACACGGTGGCCGATGCCCATGACGCGCTCGCCACGGGCGAGCATGGCTTCGATGTGGCTCTCGATGTTCGACTCGTCGCCGATTTCCTCGACCATTTCGAAGACGGCGCTGTTGGCGCCGCCGTGGAGGGGCCCCTTGAGGGTCCCGATGGCGGAGGCGATGGCGGAATACATGTCGCTCATGGTGGAGGCGGTGACGATTGCCGAGAACGTCGACGCGTTCATCTCGTGCTCGGCGTGGAGGGTCATGGCGACGTCGAAGACCTTGGCCTGAAGCTCGGACGGTTCCTCGCCGGTGAGGGTGTAGAGGAAGTTGGCGGCGTGGTTGAGGTCATCGCGCGGGGCAAGGATGTCGAGGCCCTGTCGCTGGCGGTGGAAGGCCGCCACGACCGAGGGCATGCGGGCCGTGAGGCGCGCAGCCGTCCACTTGAGCTGCTCCTGCGAGAAATCACTGGCCTTGGGGTCAAGGGCGCCAAGGGCGGTCACGCAGATCTCCAGACCGCGCATGGGAAGGCACTTGCCGGCGAGCTCGTGGATGAGCGTGCGGTTGAGGTCGGAGAGGGGGCGTTCTTCGATGAGGAGCGCGTTCAGGTCATTGAGCTGCCTGCTGGTGGGGAGATCGAGGTTCCAGAGGAGGTAGGCGGTCTCTTCGAAGGAGGCGTGCTCGGCGAGGTCGTAGATGTCGTAGCCGGCGTAGATGAGCTGGCCTTTCTGACCGTCGATGGTGCAAAGCTTGGTGGCGGCGACGTTTACGCCTTCAAGGCCGCGCTGGATCTCGGTCGTGGTCACAGAAACCTCTCTCTCACGGCGGGGTGCCGCGGCGCGGGTGCGCGCCGGTGGATGAGTGAAACAGCGCCCTATCCTACCAATTCGGCAAGGGGCGTGGCGTTACGTTCGATCACGTGGCAAGGCGCTCGGCGACGAGCGTGCCCATGCGGGCGGTATCGACGGTTGAGCCGCTCCCGGACTCGATGTCGGCGGTGCGATAGCCCTCGGCGAGGACCTCGTCGACAGCCTCCTCGATGGCGACGGCTTCCTCCTCAAGGGCGAGTGAGTGCCGCAGCATGAGGGCGACGCTGAGGATCATGGCGAGGGGGTTGGCGATGCCCTGACCGGCAATGTCGGGAGCGGTACCGTGGATGGGCTCGTACATGCCGATACCGGTGCCGTTGCGGCGGCGGCGGCCGAGGCTGGCGGAGGGAAGCATCCCCATGGAGCCGGCAAGGACAGAGGCCTCGTCGGTGAGGATGTCGCCGAACATGTTGCCGGTGACGATGACATCGAAGGTGGCGGGGTGGGTGATGAGGTGCATGGCGCAGGCGTCGACGAGGACGTGCTCAAGCTCGACTTCGGCGTACTCGGCGGCGAGCTCGGTCGCGATCTCGCGCCAGAGACGGCTGGTATCGAGGACGTTGGCCTTATCCACGCTGGTGAGCTTGCCTCGGCGGCCGCGGGCGAGCTCGAAGCCGGTGCGGAGGATGCGTTCGATCTCGCGTTCGCTGTAGCGCATGGTGTCGACCGCCTGGCGCCCGCGGGTGTTCTCCCAGCGCTTCTGGGGCTTGCCGAAGTAGATGCCGCCGGTGAGCTCGCGGATGACGACCATGTCGACGCCCTCGAGGACCTCGGACTTGATGGAGCTATCCGCGAGGAGGAGGGGATTGACGCGCACGGGACGGATATTGGCGAAGAGGCCGAGGCCCTTGCGCAGGCCGAGGATGGCCTGCTCGGGACGGACGGAGGCCTGGGGATCGTCCCACTTGGGCCCGCCGACGGCGCCGAAGAGGACGGCGCGAGAGCGGGCGGCAGCCTCGAGGGTGTCGTCACGCAGGGCGATGCCGTACTCGTCGATGGCGGCGCCGCCGACGAGGGCGTTCTCGTACTGGAACTCATGGCCGAAGCGGCGTTCGACGGCGTTGAGCACCTTCAGTCCTTCTTCGAGAACCTCGGGGCCGATGCCGTCGCCGGGTGCAAGGAGAATCGGGTAAGAAGGCATGCTTCGAGTGTACCGGTTCGCCTGTTCAGAGGCCCGCGGCGGCGATGCGCCGGAGGTACTCGGCGCGGGGGATGGCCTCGGCGCCGAGGGAGTCGAGGTGGGGCGTGGGGAGCTGCACGTCGATGAGGGCGATGCCATCGCGGGGGGCGAACCGGCAGAGGGCGAGGAGGGCGATCTTGGAGGCGTCGGTGGCGCGGTGGAACATCGACTCGGCCCCGAAGAGCGGCCCCACGCGGAGTCCGTAGAGGCCTCCCACGAGCGCCCCCTCCGGGTTCCAGACCTCGAAGCTGTGGGCCCAGCCGAGGGTGTGGAGGCGGAGGTAGGCGCGCATGATGCCGGGGGTGATCCACGTGCCCTCGGGGCGGACGGCGCAGGCGGCGATGACCTGGGCGAAGGCGGCATCGAGGGTGACGCGGAAGCGGCCCTGGCGGACGCGACGGGCGAGGCGGCGGGAGACGTGAAAGCGCTCGGGGGGAAGGATGGCGCGGGGGTCGGGGGACCACCAGAGGGTATCGACGCCGTCGTGCGGCCAGGGGAAGAGGCCGGCGCGGTAAGCCCCCACGATCGTCTCGGGGGCGAGGTTGCCGCCGGCGGCGACGAAGCCGCTGGGGGGCGCGTTGCGGGGATCGGGGAAGCGGAAGCGGTTGGGCGGGAGG
>VXLW01000090.1:0-1790 GCA_009841435.1 Dehalococcoidia bacterium
CGCCCCGCCTCTCCCGTGCCTGCCGATCCACCCCCAACTGCCCTACCCCTCGAAGGCCTGAAGATCCTCGACTTCATGTGGGTGATGGCAGGACCCGCCGCCACCCGCGTGCTCGCCGACTACGGGGCTACTGTCATCCGCGTGGAGACACCGTCGCGCCCCGGCGCCGGACGCAGCATGGCGCCCTTCCGTGGCGGGCAGTTTGCCCCCCAGAACTCCCTCTTTTTCGACAACATGAACGCGGGCAAGCTTGGCCTCGCCCTCAACCTCGGCTGCGAAGAGGGCCGCCAGATTGCCCGCGACCTCGTGAAGTGGGCCGATGTCGTCGCAGAGTCCTTCGCCCCCAGGGCCTTTCGCGGTTGGGGCCTCGACTACGACTCCCTGCGCCAGATCAAGCCCGACCTGATCATGGTGAGCAGCTGTCTTTTCGGGCAGGACGGCCCCCTCTCCGACGTTTCCGGCTTCGGCACGATGGGCGCCGCCGTCTCCACCTTCATCGACCTGACCGGCTACCCCGACCGCTCTCCCGCCGGGCCCTTCAGCGCCTACACCGACACCATCGCCCCCCGTTTCCTCCTCGCCGGCCTCCTTGCCGCCCTCGACCACCGCCGCCGCACCGGTGAGGGCCAGTACATCGACCACTCCCAGGTCGAGAGTTCCGTCCAGTTCGTCAGCCCCTATCTGCTCGACTACCAGCTGAACGGCCGTGCCCTGACTCGCATGGGCAACCGCGACCCCGACATGGCGCCCCACGGCGTCTACCCCGCCCGGGGCGATGACGACTGGGTCGCCATCGCCGTCCGCGACGACGGCGACTGGCAGCGCCTCTGCGCTGTCATCGAGCGCCCTGACCTCGCCGGCGATGGTCGTCTGGCGACGCTCGCCGGACGCCTCGCCTCGCAGGACGAGCTCGACGCCGCAATCTCCGCCTGGACGGCAGAGCGCCTTCCTGCGGAAGCCGAGGCCACCCTACAGGCCGGGGGCGTCCCCGCCCACGCCGTCATCCGCGCCAGCAACGCCGTCGACGACCCGCAGCTCAAGCACCGCGGCCACATTGTCCACGTCCCTCACTCCCTCCATGGCGAGTCGGTCGTCGAAGGCTCCCGCTTCCGCCTTTCCCGCACCCCTGCCCGCGTCGGCCAGCCACCGGCCGTCGGCGAGCACACCGAGCAGATTCTCAAGGAGATTCTCGGCTACGACGACGAGCACATCGCCGACCTCGCCGCCGCGGGCGCCTTCGACTAGCGCCGTTCGCCCCTCTCCCGGCCCGCCGCTACGCTAGCTCCATGGCTCGCCGCCGGCGCCGCAGGCAGGAAATCCCCGAGGAAGAACGCTTCCAGACCGTTCGCATTGAGCGGATCGTCGCGGGCGGACGTGGACTCGCGCGCCTCCCCGACGGCAAGGCGCTCATGGTCGCCTTCGGTGCGCCGGGAGAGCTTGTCGAGGTCGAGGTTGAGCGCATCCACAAGGACTACGTGGAGGGAGTCGTCACCAACGTGCTCGAACCCTCCCGCAGTCGCGTGGAGCCGGAGTGTTCGCTCTTCGGCGACTGCGGCGGCTGCCAGCTCCAGCACCTCGAGTACCCCGCCCAGCTCGCAGTCAAGGAAGGCGTCGTACGCGAGCAGCTCGCCCGTATCGGCGGCCTTCCCGATGTCACCGTGAACCCCGTCGGGGGGGGGGGGGCCGCCGCGGGGGGGGGCGGCCACCACGGCGCCGCCGCCGCGCCCCCCCGGCCGGGCGGGGGGGGGGGGCGCGCCCGCGCGGGCGGGGGGGGGTCGGGGGGGGGGGGG
>VXLW01000090.1:1800-15253 GCA_009841435.1 Dehalococcoidia bacterium
TCGGTGGGCGCGTCTCGCGACTCGGCGTCCCGTTGGGGGGCGCTCCCCTTTTCCCCCCCCCCCGGGCGCGCCCCCCCCCCCGACCCCTGGGGCTATCGCAACCACATGCGCTTCTCCGCCGGCCGCAAGTTCGGCGACGCGGGCTTCATCCACCGGCGCGGACGGGGCCTGCTCAAGGTCACGAAGTGCCCCATCGCCGACCCCTGGGTGAACGCCGTCCTCCCTCGCCTCCAGGGGCACGCCCGTGGCCTCCACCAGATCCAGCTCCGGCGCAACGCCGCCACCGGCAGCACCCTGGTTGCCCCCGCCCTCGAAGTGCTCCCCGAGGAAAGCGGCCAGGAGCACTACGTCGAAGAGCTCGCCGGGCGCCGCTTCCGCGTCAGCGCGTCCTCGTTCTTCCAGGTCAATAGCGCCCAGGCGGAGAAACTCGTGGAGCTTGTCGCCTCGGAGCTACCAAAGCAGGGCCGCCTGCTCATCGACGCCTACGCGGGCGTCGGCACCTTCGCCGTCATCTTCGCCGGGCGCTTCGAGCGCATCATCGCCATCGAGGAGTCGCCCTCCGCCCTCCGCGATGCCGAGGTCAACCTCGACGGCATCGAGAATGTGGAGTTCCGGCGCGCCAAGGTGGAGGAGCTACTGCCCGGGCTCGCGGAGGAACCCGATGTGGTCCTCCTCGACCCACCCCGCGTCGGCTGCGCCCCCGAGGTGCTCGAAGCCCTCGTCGGGTTCGCGCCTCCCACCATCGTCTACGTCTCCTGCAACCCCACGACCCTCGCCCGCGACCTCCGCCGCCTCACCGATGCGGGCTACCGGTTGGAGAGCGTCACACCCATCGACATGTTCCCGCAGACCGCCCACATCGAGTGCGTCTCGCGCCTGATGCGGACCCCCGCCTGAGCGTGCCCGTTCCCGTCGTTCTCGCATCCGCCTCGCCCCGACGGTGTGAGCTGCTCAGGGCGCTCCTCGACGAGTTCGCGGTCGATCCCGCGGACATCCACGAGCGCACCACCGATGACCCCCGCGCCGATGCTCGGCGCCTCGCCCGCGAGAAGGCCGCCGCCGTCGCCCGCCGCCACCCGGGAGCCGTCGTCATCGGCGCCGACACCATCGTCCACGACGGCGAGCGCGCCTACGGCAAGCCCGGGGACGCCGAGACGGCGGCGGCCATGCTGCGTGCCCTGCGCGGCAAGACGCACCTTGTCGTGACCGGCATTGCCGTCGTCTCCGCGAGCGGAGCGGCGAGCGAGATCAGCGCCTCACATGTCACGCTCGCGGACCTCGACGACAACGCCATCGCCACCTACGTCGCCAGCGGCCGTCCCCTCGACAAGGCGGGTGCCTACGCCATCCAGGACGAGGACCTGCCCACGGTGACTGCGCTCGACGGATGCTACTGCTCGGTAATGGGGCTGCCGCTCTGGCGCCTGCGCGCCTTTCTCGCGACCGCGGGTGTCGTGGCGCGCGAGCCTCACGAAGCCCTGCCACGCTGCGAGGCTTGCCCCGAGCGCTAGCTCCGCGTCCCCTGTGGCAGCGCCCGCGCGGCCGCCGCTGCTGCCCGCTCGAAGCTCGCAAACACCGGGATGCGCCGCTCCGCGAACTTCAACCGCACCTCCGCCACGAACGCCTCCTCGTGCGCGGGATGCATCACCATCAGGAACGGCTTCGCCGAGCGCTCGATGTGACTCGCCAGCGTGTCGACAAGGTCCTCGACGCGCTCGGGGTGGTCCTTCCACTGCCGCGCTCCGAACATCGCCGACTGCTCCATCACGAGCGCGTCGACGCTCTCGTCGGCGTCGAGGATGCTGAGGATGCGCTCCAGCGTTTCCCGCTTCCCCTGCACGGTGCCTGCCATGTCGAGCGGGTTCTGGAAGCTCCCGCCGATGATGTTGAAGAAGCTCGACAGCTCTTCGTAGGACCCCTCGCTCAGCCGCCCGACCTCAAATCCCTGCCCCACGAACGCGTCCGTGATCGAGACCGACTGGCCGCCCGTCATCGCCATCAACGCCATCCGCTTGCCCGTCGAGGGCTTGGCGTCGAGCAGCACCTTCACCGCGTCGACCGTCTCGTCGAGGCTGTTGGTCGAAATCGCCCCGCACTGCCGCATGATTCCCTGCCAGACCGCGTGCGGTGAGGCAAGCGAGCCCGTGTGCGACATGGTCGCGCGGGCTCCCGCGTCCGTCTGGCCGCCCTTCCACACCACCACCGGCTTGCGCGCAGTCGCCGCCCGCAGCGCCTTCACGAAGCGAGGGCCGTCCTTCACGCCCTCCACGTACATCGCGATGACGTCCGTCTCCGGATCCTCGGTCAGGTACTCGAGGTAGTCGCTGATGTCGAGCACGATCGCGTTGCCGAAGCTGGCGCAACGGCTCAGGTGCATCCCGTTCGCGCCCATCACCAGGCTGAACATGATGCTGTGCGTCCCCGACTGCGAGACGAACCCGACCCGCCCGTCGTCCGCCACCGGCACGTCCGGGTTGAAGCGGACCCCCACGCGGGGCAGATACAGCCCCATGCAGTTCGGCCCGACGACGTTGAAGTTGGCCTCGCGCGCCATCTCCGTGAGCTGTGCCTGCAGGCTCACCCCCAGCTCCTCGCCCGTCTCCGCGAAGCCCGAAGTGAAGAACGCCGCGCCTCCCACCTCCGCCTCGATCAGGTCCTTCATCACGTACGGCGAGACGTGCCGCGGCACCGCCACGAGCGCGTAGTCGACCGGCTCCGGGATGTCCGTGAGCGCGCGGAAGTTCTCGATGCCCAGCTCCTCGATGCCGGGAATCTCCTTCTCGTCGATCTGCACCGAGTAGAGGTTGCCGCCCCGGTCCTTGAAGGGCTGGTTGTTCCGCAGCCACATGTAGTTCGGACCCTTGTCGCCGATGATGGCTACCGTCTTCGGGTTGAACATGCGGTCGAGCGGGTGTCCCGGTACCGACATCTCAGGCCTCCGCCAGCACGATGCGGGCGTCCACCGCGATCGCGCCCTCGGGCGAGGCGATAACCGGGTTCAGGTCGAGCTCCGCCACCTCCGGGTGTTCCGCCGCGAACGCCGATACGCCGTCGAGCATCGCCTCGATCGCGCGGATGTCGACGGGCGGCTGCCCCCGCACGCCGTCGAGCACCTGCCGTCCCTGGATCTCGTCGATCATGTCGCGTGCGTCGCCCTCGCCGAGAGGCGCCAGCCGGAAGGCCACGTCGCCGAGCACCTCCACCATGATTCCCCCCAGCCCGAACATCATCACCGGCCCGAACTGCGGGTCCGTCGTGACCCCGACGATCACCTCGACCCCCGGCGAGGCCATCTCCTGAACGGAAACGCCCTCGATGTTCGCCGAGGGCTGGGCCGCCTGTACCGAGGAGATGATCTCGTCGTATCCCTCGGCGACCTCCTCGTGGCTCTCTAGGCCGAGCACGACGCCGCCCACGTCGCTCTTGTGCGCCACGTTCGGGGAGACGACCTTGAGCGCCACGGGGTAGCCGATTGCCTCAGCTTGCGCCGCCGCTTCCTCGCGCGTCTGCGCAAGCGTCGTCGCCGTCACGGGGATCCCGGCGTTGCCCAGTGCTGCTTTCGCCTCTACCTCAGAGAGCAGAGTGCGGTTCTCGGCGCGAGCGCTGGAGATGGTCTCGGCGAACGTCATGGGCGGTCCTCGGCGTGGAGTCGCCGGATTCTAGCGGCCCCTGTGCGTTCACGCCCGATGGATGAGGGAAGCGGGGTTGGAGGCGCCGACCGGAATCGAACCGGTGATAAAGGTTTTGCAGACCTCTGCCTTACCACTTGGCCACGGCGCCGCGAGAAAAAACTGGTGCCCAGGGTGAGATTTGAACTCACACGCCCCGAAGGGCACTGCCCCCTCAAGACAGCGTGTCTGCCGGTTCCACCACCTGGGCCCAGACCATCGATCGTAGGCAGCACGCGGGCCTGCGGCAAGCGCGCGAACTGCCGCCCGCCCGATCTCAGGAAGAGGGTTTGGCAGGGGTGGCAGGACTCGAACCCGCGACACTCGGATTTGGAGGCCGATGCTCTACCAACTGAGCTACACCCCTGCGGCCCAGAGATCGTACCAAACACCCGAGACACGGGCCCCGACAGCCTCTCCCGGCGATCATTGTTCGTTGGCCGTCCCTCCCCAACACTCGTTCAATGACACGACATCTGCTTGACTCCGCCGACCTCACGCCCCACGAGATCGGTTTCCTCCTGGAGACCGCCCTGGAGTTCAAGCGCCGTCCCCGTAAGCTCCTCGAAGGGAAGCACCTCGCGCTCCTCTTCGAGAAGCCTTCCCTGCGCACCCGCGTCAGTTTCCAGGTCGGGATGCACCACCTCGGTGGCGAGACCCTCTACCTCGCCCCGCAAGAGGTGGGGCTTGGCGAGCGCGAGGCGATCAAGGACGTTTCCCGCGTCCTTGCCCGCTACGTCGATATCGTCGCTGTGCGCACCTTCGGACAGACCATCGTCGAGGAGTACGCGCGTTTCTCCGACATCCCCGTCGTGAACGCCCTCACAGACGAACAGCACCCCTGCCAGGCCCTCGCCGACCTCCTCACCCTGCGCGAGCGCTTCGGCGACACGCGCGGCCACTCCCTCGCCTTCATCGGCGACGGCAACAACGTTTCCTCCAGCCTCATCGTGACCGCGGCCTCGCTTGGCATGGACGTGCGTCTCGCGACGCCCGACGGCTACCGTCCGCCCGAGGCGCTGCTGACCGAGACGCAGGTTCGCGCCGGCGAGACCGGCGGCTCGTTCCTGCTCACGGCGGACCCCGACGAGGCCGCCGCAGGCGCCGACGCGCTCTACACCGACACCTGGATCTCCATGGGCCAGGAGCGGGAGTCGGAGCGCCGCCGTATCGATTTCGTCGGGTACTGCCTCGATGAGGCGCTCGTTGCTCGCACCTCCCCCAACGCGCTCATCATGCACGACCTCCCCTCCCACCGCGGCGAGGAGATCACCGACGAGGTCATGGAGTCCCCCAACTCCATCATCTTCGACCAGGCGGAGAACCGCGTGTGGGCGCAGGTGGCCGTCGTCGCCTTCCTTCTGGGGCTCGTCGAGGCGCCTGCCGCCTGAACCTCTGGCCGTGGTCGCGTTCGCTATGATTGCCGGGGGAGGCCGGCGCGTACGCGCCGCGAGCGATGAACCATGGACTTCCAGGAGGCCCGCGAAGTCCTCAATCAGTTCGATTGGTCGGCCGCGATCGACGTCCTGCTCATCGCGGCCGCCATTTTTGCTGCCTTCCGGCTGCTGAGCCGCACGCGCGCCATCACCCTGCTGCGCGGCGCCGTGGGCCTCATCCTCGTCCTCGTCATCCTCGGGCTCGCGCTCGACCTGACCGCCGTCAACTGGATCCTGCAGAACGGCCTCGTCGCCCTCATCGTGGGCGCCGCTGTCATCTTCCAGCCCGAGATCCGGCGCGGCCTCGACCTCCTTGGCCGAACCGGTATCCAGGATCTCCTCGCCCACGATCCAACCGACGACACCATCGATGCCGTCGCCGAGGCCGCCACGCGCATGGCGCGGGAACGGCACGGCGCCCTCATCGTCTTCGAGCGCGAGACGGGTCTCCAGGACGTCGTCGAGACCGGCGTGCCGGTCGATGCGCGCGTCTCCTCCGAGCTTATCGAAGGCATCTTCTTCCCGAACTCGCCCCTGCACGACATGGCCACCGTCGTTCGCGGCGCCCGCGTCGTCGCTGCCTCCTGCGAGCTGCCCCTGGCCGATGAGGTGCGGGGGTTCGGCGTGCGCAGGCTCGGGACGCGTCACCGCGCCGCCGTCGGCATCACCGAACAGACCGACGCCCTCACCGTCATCGTCTCCGAGGAGACTGGCGAGATCAGCGTGGCTCAGAGTGGCCGCCTCGACCGGGTTGCTCGCGGATCGCTCCTCGCCCAGGAGCTTCACCGGCGCATGGAGCGCCACCCCGACGGCGGCCACGGCGAGCCCGCTGGCCTAGAGCGCGTGACGAATGAATGACCTCTGGGTACGCCTGCGCCCGCTCCTGCTGACCGCGCGCACCCTTGCGAGGGCCACGGTCTTCTCCGTCGTCCACAACTGGCCGCTCGCCATCTTCAGCCTCGTGCTCTCCTTCGCCATCTGGTTCCTGGTGGAGGACGTCGAGAACCCGCGCATCGAGGCCACCGTCCCCACGGAGGAGCAGGCCGCCATCCCCGTCGAGGTGGTCAATGTGCCGAGCGGCCTCATCGTGGGCGAAGTTGAACCCATCCGCGTCTTCGTCGAGGCCCGGGAGGAAGACGTGGACGAGCTGCGCGCCGCCGACTTCAGCGCGGTCGTCGACGCCTCGCAGGTCGGGGCCGGGGACATCCGTAGCCTCCCTGTCACCGTCACCACCGAGCGCCGCGAGGTCCGCGTCATCCGCCCTGAACCGCGGACCGTCGAGGTCTCCGTGGTGGCGACCGTCAGCAGGGAGCTTCCCGTGACGGTCGTCATCACCGGGGAGCTCCCCTCGGGCTTCCGGCAGGGCCTTGAGGCGGTCGATCCTCCCTTCGTCGAGATCACGGGCAGGGAAGAGCTGGTTGACTCTGTCGACGAGATCCAGGCGACCGTCTCGATCGCCGGCCTACAGAACACCCAGACCTTCAACGTCGAGCTCGTTCCGCGAACGAGCGACGGGTCCCGCGTCACCGTCACCCTCTCCCGGAACCGTGCGCGGGTCACCGTGCCTGTCGAGGAAGCGCTGCTGACGCGCCAGATAGCCGTCCTCGGGGGGGCGACCGGCGCCCCCGCGCGCGGCTACACCGTTACCGATGTCGCCGTCAGCCCCTCCCCCATCGAAGTTACGGGTCCACGCGACATCGTCGAGAGCCTCTCCGCCTTCGTCGTCGAGGATGCTGATGTCAGCGGCGCTATCGCCGAGGTCATCGAGAGCCGCGAGCTCGACCTTCCCCCGGGTGTGTCCGCTAACGTAGACACGGTCTTCATCACGGTCACCATCGACCCACAGATAGGATCGCGCGTGTTGCGCGTCGTCCCCGTCTTCAGCGATACCCCTCAAGGGCTGGAGCTCGCGGCCGGCGTGTACTTCGTGGAAGTGCGCATCGCCGGCCTGGAGCCCGACCTCGCTCGTCTCGGCCTGGACGACGTGACGGCGAGCGTCTCCCTGGCCGGGGCCCCGCCCAGGTTCTCCCGCCACCAGCCCGAGGTTTCCGTGCCCGAGGGCATCGAGGTCGTGTCCGTCGCGCCCCTCTGGGTCCAACTGGTCGCCCCTCCCGAGGACGAACCTGAAGAGGAAGAGGCCGCCACCGACGAAGAGGGCGAGTCGGACGAGACTGCAGAAGAGGATGAGGCCGGGCAGTGATCGCCTCGGGTCATCTCCCCCGCGTGGCCATCGTGGGCCGCCCCAACGTGGGCAAGTCGTCCCTCTTCAACCGCATCGTGGGCGAACGGCTCGCCATCATCGAGGACGAACCCGGCACGACCCGCGACCGCCTCGAGGCCGAGGTCGAGTGGCGTGACCGCCCCTTCCTCCTGCTCGATACCGGCGGCTTTCAGGTCGAGGACGAGGGCGACTACACGGACCTCATCCGCGCCCAGATCAACGCCGCCATCGACGAGGCCACCCTCGTCCTCTTCTGCGTCGATTCCCGCGACGGCCTCACCGCCAGCGACTACGACGTGGCCGACGCCGTAAGGCGCGGCCAGACCCCCGCCATCCTCGTCGCCACCAAGGCCGACAACGAATCGCGGGAGATCGTCGCCGCCGCCGAGGCGGGGGCGCTCGGTTTCGGCCCTCCCCTCCCCGTGTCCGCCCTTCACGACCTGAACGTTGGCCTCCTCCTCGATGAGGTTGTCGAGCGCCTCCCCGAGACCCCGCCCCTCGTCGAGCAGGACCGTGTCCGCGTCGCCATCGTGGGGCGACCCAACGTGGGCAAATCGACCCTCGTGAACGCCCTCATCGGCGAGGAGCGCGTCATCGTCAGCGACGTTGCCGGCACCACCCGCGACGCCATCGACACCGACCTGGACGCCCCCGAGGGCGCATTCACGCTCATCGATACCGCTGGCATCCGGCGGCCCGGCAAGCGCGGCCAGGGCGTCGAGCGCCACGCCGTTCTCCGCGCCACCGCCGCCCTCGCCCGCTGCGATGTCGCCATCGTCCTTGTCGATGGCTCGCAGGGCGTCGCCTCGCAGGACACGCACATCGCCGGCCTCGCCCAGGAAGCCTCGACCGGCATCGTCGTGGCCGTGAACAAGACCGATCTCTGGGAGAGTCCCGAGGAAGACCGCGCCCGCCTGCTTGCCGCCATGCGCGAGCGCTTCCGCTTCCTGCCCTGGGCGATGTTCACGTTCGTCTCGGCCGAGGAGGCCGCCGGCCTCCCGGACCTGCTCCGCCTCGCCGCCGAGGCGCGCGAGGCGCGCCGCCGCCGCATCCCCACGGGCGAACTGAACGGGATTTTCCGCCGCGCCCTCCGCGACCACGCCCCTCCGGTCGTTCACAGCAAGCGCCTCAAGATCCGCTTCGCCACCCAGCCCTCCGTCGACCCGCCCACCTTCGTCGTGTTCGTCAACGACCCCAAGCTCCTCCACTTCAGCTACCGCCGCTACCTCGAGCGCTGCCTGCGCGAGGCGCACGACTTCGAAGGCACTGCCATCCGGTTCGCCTTCCGCGGTTCGAACGAGGAAGATGAGCCGGAATGATCGGCGAGTACATCGGCAACATCGCGATCGGCTACGTCCTCGGTTCGATCCCGACGGGACTGGTGCTCGGCTATCTCTGGCTGCGCAAGGACATCCGCGAGTTCGGCAGCGGCAAGACCGGCATGACCAACATCCTGCGCACCGCGGGCCCCATCCCCGCCGCCCTCGGCCTCTTCGTCGACGTGGGCAAGGGCGCTGCGCCCGTCGTTATCGGCCGCTTCCTCTTCGACGACGTTGGCGTTGCCATGGCCGGTGGCGGAGCGGCCGTCGTCGGGCACGTGTGGCCCGTCTTCGCCGGATTCCGCGGCGGCCGCGGTGTCGCGACCGCCCTCGGTACGCTCCTCGCCATCACGCCCCTGCTTGCCCTCGCGATGCTCGGCGCGGGTGTCATTGCCGTCGGCATCACCCGTATGGCTTCGGTCATGTCGCTGGTCGGCGGGATTGCTGCCGTCGGCATCACGGGTGGACTTGCCCTGGCCGGTGATCTCGACCCCATCGTCGCCTGGTACGCCCTCGGCATGGTCGCGTTCCTCTACTACATGCACATCCCGAACATCCGCCGCCTTATCGCGGGCACTGAACCGAAGCTCGGGCAGGGTGGCGACACGGCTGCGAGCGGCTGAGCCGTGCCCTCCTTCACCGTTGCCGGCGCGACCTCCTGGGGCATGACCCTCGCGAGCTTCCTCGTCCAGGGCGGCGCCGGGGTCACCCTGCTGGCTCGCACCCCGGACGAAGCCGCCACCGTCGACCGTGACCGCGGCCTCGCCCGCCTTCCCGGCTTCGAGCTCCCGGCCTCGGTGGCCATCTGCCCCGTCGACGCTGCACCCGCCACTCCCGACGGCATCGTCGTCGCCGTGCCCGCCCAGTCCTTCCGCGCGATGGCGGAACACCCCGCCCTCGCCCGCGACGTTCCTGTGCTGACTGCCGCCAAGGGCATCGAGCACGGCTCGCTGCTGCGTATGAGCGAGGTCCTCGCCGCCTGTGGCTGGCCCCCCGAGCGCATCTCCGCCCTCTCCGGCCCCAACCTCGCCCGCGAGATCGTCGCGGGCCTCCCCGCCGCCTCCACCGTCGCCTCCGCCGGCGAGGCGGAGGCGGAGATGTGGCAGCGCGCCCTCAGCACCTCCCGCTTCCGCGTCTACCGTTCCCCCGACATCGTTGGCGTCGAGCTTGGCGGAGCCCTCAAGAACGTCGTCGCGATCGCCGCGGGGGTGGGGGCGGGGCTCGGCCTCGGCGCGAACGCCCTCGCGTCCCTCACCACCCGCGGACTCGCCGAGATCACCCGCCTCGCCGTTGCCGAAGGCGCATCGGCGACCACCCTCCTCGGCCTTGCCGGGGTCGGCGACCTCATGGCGACCTGCTACTCCCCGCTCAGCCGCAACCACCGCTTCGGTGAGCGCCTCGCCGCGGGAGACGCCCCCGAGCAGGCGATGGAGGCTGCCGGCGGCGTCGTCGAGGGGGCCGCCACCGCCCCGGTTGCTCTCGCGCTGGCCGCCCGCCACGGTCTCGACATGCCCATCGCGGAGCAGGTCAACGCCGTCATCTCCGGCGAGCGCTCGGTCACCGATGCCCTGGAGGCGCTTCTTTCCCGCGACCTTCGCGCCGAGGGCTGACCCGCTGTGTACGATCAGAGGCATGACCGGCTCCTCGACCCCGCTCGCCGAGCTCAACGAGGCGCTCGAACGGCTCGCTGGTGGCGCTGACCTGCTCCCCTCCGAGCTTCCCGTCCTCTCCGACCTCGACCGCGAGCAGGTGAAGGCGCTCGAAGACGCCTGGCCCCGAATCCCCGACGACGCCCGCGTCAAGGTCATCACCGAGGCCGTGCGCCTCTCCGACGAGAGCGTCGAGGTCGAGTTTTCCCGCTTCGCTGGCGTGGCCATCGCCGACCCGCTGGCCGAAGTGCGCGGCGCTGCCGTCGAGGCCCTGCGCGAGTCCACCCACCGCACCACCGCCAGACTCCTGACGTCCGTCCTGCGAGATGACGACGACGAGGAGGTAGCCGCCGACGCTGCCGAC
The DNA here is from genome assembly GCA_009841435.1 of Dehalococcoidia bacterium. Lineage (GTDB taxonomy): Bacteria > Chloroflexota > Dehalococcoidia > Tepidiformales > Tepidiformaceae > UBA2991. Next base: position 12,458 of record VXLW01000090.1, read on the forward strand.
ATCCTCGGCGAGTTCGTGATGCGCCTTGAGCTGGGGCACTTCGCCGAGCGCGAGGGCGAGGCCGTGGTCGAAAGCCTCCGCACCGCCGCGTCCGACCCTGCTCGCGCCCCCGCCGTTCGCGCCAGCGCCCTTGAGTCGCTGGCCCCCCGCACCCTGCCCTGGATCGACGGCCTCGTCCTCGAGGCCTACTACGGCGACGATGAGACAGTGCGGCTCGCCGCCGTGCGCGCCATGGGGCTCTCTGCCCGCGAAGACTGGCTCGAATACGTGCTCGAGCAGTTTGAATCGGGCGATCCCGAGTTCCGCCGCGAGGCTGTTATCGCCGCCGGCGAGATCGACTCCGAAGACGCCGTCGACCGCCTCGCGGACCTCTTCCTCGATGCTGAGGAGGAGGTGGCCAGGGCGGCCATCGAGGCAACGGGGGAGATCGGCGGTGAGGTCGCCCTCGAATACCTGCGCGAGTTCGCCGAGGAAGCGCCCGAGGGCTGGGAAGAGGTCATTGCCGAGGCCATCGAGGCGGCCTCCGCGGTCCAGCGCGACTACGCGGAGTTCGAGGAATGAGCACGCGCGCCGCCCGTCGGCTGCCCATCATCGACTCCGTTTCCGCGGGGGGCGTCGTCTGGCGCCGGGATGCCGCGGGAGGCATCGAGGTCGTCATCGGCTACCAGGAGCGGGATCGGCGCTGGGGCCTCCCCAAGGGCACCCCCGACAAGGGCGAGACCCTCGAGGAAACCGCCCTCCGCGAGGTGGCCGAGGAGACCGGCCTGGAGGTGGTGCTCGGCGAGAAGGTGGGCGTCATCGACTACTGGTTCTCCCAGGGCGGACGCCGCTACCACAAGCACGTGCACCACTGGCTCATGACCGTCAGCGGTGGCGACTTCGCCCACCGCGACCACGAGTACGACGAGGTCATCTGGGTCACCGCGGGCGAGGCCCTCGCCCAGATTACGTTCGCGACCGAGCGCACCATCCTCGAGAGGGCGCTGGCGCTTCTGGGGGCGGAGGCATGAGCGAGGCGAAGCCGGTCGTCGTCGTGGCCGAGACGCCCCGCCTCCGCATCCGCGAGAAGCGCATCGAGGACGCGCCCGCCGAGTACGCCTGGCGCCGCGACCCCGAGGTTGCCCGCTACGACGCAACCCCGCCCCTCATCCTCTCCTACCGCGAGTACGTCCAGCAGTTCGAGCGCGATCTGCGCTTCTCGAACCCGGCCCGGCACGCGTACGCCATCGAGACCGTCGAGGGCGAGCACATCGGCGCGCTCATGTACTACAACGCCGACCACGTCTCCGGCACGGCCGAATACGGCATCTCCATCGGCCCAGCCGAAAGCCGTGGCGCGGGGCTCGGCACCGAGGCCACGATCGCCTTCCTTCGCTTCGCCTGGAAATCGCTGCCGTTGCGGCGCATCTACCTCCACACGCTCGAGTGGAACGAGCGCGCCCGGCGCTCCTTCGAACGTGCCGGTTTCCGCGAGACCGAGACCGTGCTCCGCCGCAACGAGCGCTTCCTCCGCATGGAGGCCAAGCGCGAATGGTGGCTGCTCTGGGACAGCGAGGGGCGCTTTGCCGAGTACGCCGGCGCGGCCCCGCACGCGAACGAGGCCACGACCCCAGACGGCTAGCGGTTCCCCTGTGAGTTGTGCGCTTCCAGGATCGCGTTCGCGATCAGGCGGGCGTGCGGAAACGGCTTCCAGCCTTCCGGCGTGTTGTAGTAGCGCGTCCCGATCTGCACCTCTTCCGGCGGACGGTTCCCGTACTCGACATCGATCCCTTCGACGCGGATGCTCGGCGTGCCCAGGAAACGCTTCGTGGTCGCGTCTTCCTGGCTCAGTACCTCCGTGTAGGTGACTTCGACCTCGACGCCCGTCGCCTCGATGGCGAGGCGCAGGTTCTCCTCGGCCTCGTCACCCGGCGACTGCCCGCGTGCGTGCAGAACCTCAACCCGAATCGCTGCTGCTGTCAGAGCGTTCCTCCCCGGGCTCCTGCTGCCGGGCGAGTCGGTCGGCCAGCGACGCCTCCGCTCCCAGCGAGCCCGCGTGATAGTACCGCGTCTCGCCCAGTTCTTCGGGCAGGTAGCGCTCGCCCTCCGCGTAGTGGTCGGGCTCGTCGTGCGCGTAGCGATAGCCGGAGCCGTAGCCCATCTCCCGCATCAGCCCCGTCGCCGCGTTGCGAAGGTGCAGGGGAACGGGCAGGTGCGAGGTGCGCCGCGCGTCCTCGCTCGCCCGTGCGTAGGCCGTCAGCGCGGTGTTGCTCTTGGGTGCGAGCGCAAGGTAGAGCGCGCACTCAGCCATCGGCAGGAACCCCTCCGGCATGCCGATGAAGTGCACCGCCTGCTGGCACGAGGTTGCCACCCCCAGCGCTTGCGGGTCCGCCAGCCCGATGTCCTCTGCCGCCAGGATCACCATGCGCCGCACGATGAACAGCGGGTCTTCGCCCGCCTCGACCATGCGCGCGAGCCAGTACACCGCCGCGTCCGGGTCCGACCCCCGCACCGACTTGATGAACGCCGAGATGGCGTCGTAGTGGTAGTCGCCTTCCTTGTCGTAGTACGGACGGCGCTCCTGCAGCGCTCGCCGCACGTCCCCCGTCCCTATCTGCTCGCGGCCGTCGCGTCGCGCCGAGTCCGCCGCGATCTCCAGCGCGCTCAGTGCCGCCCGCGCGTCGCCATGCGCCCCCTCGACCAGCGCCTCCCGCGCCTCCTCCTCGATCGCGAGGCTCAGAGCCCCCAGCCCCCGCTCCCGGAGAGCCATCGGTCGCAGCCGGCGCGCTTCCGGGGGGGGCTCTCGGTGGGGGGCGG
>VXLW01000125.1 GCA_009841435.1 Dehalococcoidia bacterium
GCCTATAGCAGCGTCATCAGGCCGGACGAGGTGCTGCTCCCGGCGGTGCTAGAAGGCGTCCCCAATATCATCATCGCAGACAACCACCCCAGCGCTGACCCCTCCCCCAGCCCCCAGGACATCAAGGTCACGGGGGAGCTGAGGGAGGCGGCGGAGCTGCTGGGCCTGTCGCTCCTCGACCACGTCGTCATCGGCGGGGACGAGGCCGTCAGCTTCAAGGACCGCGGCCTCCTCGACTGACCGCTCGTAATCCACCACCCGACCGGCGTCCCACGACGGCCCGGCATCACGCGGGGTTCCTCCCCGTGCGTCCACTCCGACCACCCACCCGAAGGAGAAGGACCCATGACCACCATCCGTGCCGTCCTCGAGGACCGGCGGCACACCTTCACCACCCAGCCCGCGGTCGAGGGGATGCTCTGCGACGACTGTCCGCAGCCGCATCCCGCGACCACCGAGATACTCGACGACCCCGGCGACGACAGCTGGGGGCACTACTGCGACCGCCACCTGGCCGCGGAGATGGCGGGGTTCGAGAAACTGCCATCGTGGACGCTCCCACACGACCTGACGGTGAGGCTCGACGCCGGGCCGCTCTACTACGACGGGCGCTGCGCCTGCGGCGAGTGGTCCCTGCGGGCGGATGACTGGTGCGACCTGGGCGCCGCCTTCGGCGCCCACTACCTGGAGGCCGCGTCGTGACGCCCGACGACCTCCACACCGTGAGCGCCGGCGGCTTCTCCGCCACGGCCGACGCCTTCGCCAGGGACGCCGAGGACGGCGGTCTCTGGTTCCTCTCGATGGTGGGCTCCCAGACCGCCCTCAAGGCTATCTGGGGCTCCCTCCTCAAGCAGCCCCCCGACCCCGCCCACCTCATCCGCGGAGCGGACGGGATGGCCCTTTCAGGCGGCTACCAGCGCTGCCACGTCCCCCGCGAGACGGTCGGGACGTGGACGACGAAGATCGCCCGCCTGCCCGTCTCGGGCGGCTACCACGCCCTCGTCTACACGAGGCTCGCCGAGTACGCCTTCGAGCGGGACGCCTTCCTCCTCCTGGCCAAGACAGAGGATGAGGCGCCCTCGTTGCACCACCGCTTCCTCGACCGCCGCAGCCCCCTGCCGTTGCACCGCTCCTGGGCGGACTGGCTCTGGCGGCGGGCGCTGGCGCGGGAGGAAGCCGTTCCCCTGCAGTCGGAGGGCGTCGTCGCCTACCGCTGCGACCCGGACGCGGAGGCGCTCCGGGACGACCTCTCCGTGGCGGTCGCGTCGGGACTCCTGACGCTGCCGCACGACGGGGACGCATCAACACCGACCACCAACCCGGAAGGAGAGAACCGATGAGACTGGCCGCACAGGCGAAGGGAGGCTTCTACCCGACGCCGCCACGAGTAACCGACCTGATGGCGGAGCTGATCCAGCCTCCCGCGGGCTACGCCCGCAAGGACGAAACGCTGCGGGTTCTCGACCCCTGCTGCGGCGAGGGCGATGCCCTCGTCCGGCTGGCGGCAGCCCTCAGGAAGCCGCATGCGGCCGACGTCGAGACCTACGGGGTGGAGCTTCACGCCGATCGCGCGGAGGCGGCGAAGAGCCGCCTCGACCACGTGCTCGGCACCGACCTCTTCGCCACCTCGATCGCCAACGGCGCCTTCGGACTCCTCTACCTGAACCCTCCCTATGACTGGGACTCGGGGGAGGAGAGGCGCGTCGAGCACAGCTTTCTCACCCACTGCACCCGCTACCTGGCGGAGGACGGCCTGCTGGTCCTCGTCGTGCCCCGGCAGCGGCTGGCGGTGTCGGCGAGGTACCTCGCCTCCCACTTCGCACGCCTCGACTGCTGGGCCTTTCCCGAGCCGGAGCGCGAGGCCTACGACCAGGTCGTCCTGATGGGCTACCGCAAGGGTGAGGTCTTCCTCGACGCCCATGCCGAGGAGCGCATCCACGCGTGGGCCGCGGGTGAAGCTCCCGAGCTGGCTCCCCGACGCTACCCCCTCTACCTGGCCACGGCCACGCCCGCGGGGGACGTGCTCTTCGCCACCCGCACCGTCGACCCGGTGGCGGCGGCGGACGAGGCGCGGCACTCGGGGCTCTGGGCGAGCACGGCGGTGACCGACCTGCTCTGGCCCGCCCAGGACCAGCGCACGCGACCGCTCATGCCGCTCAGGCGCGGCCACCTGGCCATGCTTGTGGCGGCTGGCTTCCTCGACAACCTCCAGCTCGAAGCCGGGGACAGCCGCATCCTCGTCAAGGGGCGCACCTCGAAAGAGATGCACCTCGTCGAGACCACACCCACAAAGGAGACCTTCCGCGAGCGTCTCCTCACTACCGTCGTCGCCCTCGACCTGGACACGGGCCAGGTCACCGACATCGCCGCCTAGTTTCTTTCAAGTCGCCTCTAGCTGGCGGCTCCCGACGGGTCAACGCCGACCCGCAAGCACGAGGCCCGCCGAGCAACCGGCAGCCTCGCACCAACGACCTCACCGGGGACGCTTCCAGCAGCCTGTGCTCACCTGTCCCCGGCTGCTGGCCGGGGCCAGTGCGCCCAGGTCCTGGTGTCGTCCCTCACAAGAGAAGGAGACACACCATGGACCTGGCTGAATTCATCGACACCTACCGCGACGCCATCGCCCAGCGGGTGGTGGAGTCCTACCCGCCCCGCTACCGGCCCTCCGCGTGCAAAAGACCTCTGCCGCACCTGCTGCGCACGCCCCTGGGGGCGCAGGTGGACGCCATCCGCGGCGCGGCCCTCTCCCTCGGGGAGCGCCGCGGCACCACCGTCGTCGGGGAAATGGGGACGGGGAAAACGTTCATTGCGGCCTCCGCCGCCCACCTCGCCGGCTTCCGCCGCATCCTCGTCCTCTGCCCGCCCCACCTCACCCGCAAGTGGAAGCGCGAAGTCGAGGAGACCGTGCCCGACGCCCGTGCCGCCATCGTCGCTTCCATCACCGACCTCGAGCGCCTGCGTCTCTCTCACGGGCCAGGGCCGCTCTTCGCGGTCATGTCCCGCGAGCGGGCGAAACTCTCCTACCGCTGGCTGCCCGCCGTCGTCGAGCGCTGGGCAACCGCCGACGGGAGGCTGGTGCGTCACGAGGAAACGCTGGAGCCGTTCCGGGTGCCGTGCTGCCCGGACTGTTTCGAGCCGATCGTCGACAAGGACGGGCTGCCGTTGACCTTGAACGATCTCGGGCGCAGGAAACGCACCTGCGACGAGTGCGGCTCCGCCCTCTGGAAGGCGGACCGCTCGGGACCGAAGCGCTACCCGCTCGCGGACTACGTGAAACACCGCCTGCGGGGCTTCTTCGACCTCTTCATCGGCGACGAAGCCCATGAATACAAGGGAAGAGGTTCCGCCCAGGGCATCGCCGCTGGCATCCTCGCCGACGCCTGCGGCAAGTCGCTCTCCCTGAGCGGCACGCTCATGGGGGGTTACTCCTCCACGCTCTTCCACCTGCTGTACCGGTTCTCGCCGGAGATCCGGGGGGAGTTCGGGCGAGGCGAGGAGAGCCGCTGGATCGAGCGTTACGGCTTCGTCGAGCACACCATCGGGCGCGACGACGGCGAGTCCCTTGAGGACGGCCGCACGAGCCGACGGCGGAAGTACCGCAAGGTCATCCGTGAGCGCCCGGGGCTGGCGCCCGCAGCGCTCTTCCACCTCATCGGGAACTCCGTCTTCCTCAGGCTCTCGGACGTGGCCGCGGGGCTTCCGCCCTACGAGGAGCGGGTGCTCCTCTCCGACATGGAGACCGAGGAGGACGGCACCGGGCTCTCCCAGCGGAGCGCCTACGACGAGCTCTTCGGGACGCTGCGGAAGGCGCTGACGGAGCTCCTCGCGAAGGGCTCCAAGCGTTTGCTCGCCACCTACCTGCAGACGCTGCTGGCCTACCCGGACGGCTGCACCCGCGGCGAGACGGTCTTCGACCCCGAGTCGGAAGATGTGCTCGTGCAGGTGCCGCCCCTCTCCGAGGAGCGGCTCTACCCGAAGGAGCGCGCCCTCGTCGACCTCGTCGCCGCCGAGCGGCTGGCGGGGCGCCGAGTGCTCGTCTACGCCACCCACACGGGCACGCGCGACATCACGGGGCGCATGGAGGACTTCCTCTCCCGCCACGGCTTCCGGGTCGCGGTGATGAAGGCCGACGCGGTGCCGCCCGAGCGCCGCGAGGCGTGGGTAGCGAAGCGGGTCGAGGAGGGCGTCGACGTGATGGTCTGCCACCCGCGGCTCGTGCAGACGGGGCTGGACCTGGTGGAGTTTCCGACGCTGATTTGGTACGAAACCGACTACAGCGTCTACACGATGAGGCAGGCCTCGCGAAGGTCCTGGCGTATCGGCCAGACCGAGCCCGTCCAGGTTGTCTTCATGGCCTACCGGAACACCCTGCAGGCCGACGCCCTCAAGCTCGTGGCGCAGAAGCTCCAGTCGTCGCTGGCCGTCGAGGGGGAGCTGCCGGAGGACGGCCTCGCCGCCTACGGCGACGAAGGGGACGACCTCATGCTCGCCCTGGCGAGGAAGATCGTTGCGGGCGAGGAGGACGCCGGCTCGGTCGAGTCGGTCTTTGCCCAGGCGCAGCAGGTCGCGGCCGAGGCTGAGGCGTTGCTGGTCGACGAGGGCTGGCGCGCGTTGGAGTCCGACCCGGTCGCGGTCGGGGCCACAGCAGCTGCCGAGAGCACGGCAGACGCTGTGGACCCTGAGCCGCAGCGGTCGCTGTTCTCGTGGGCGGAGTTCCTCGCGGACACGGCGGAGGAGGAACCGCCGCCGCGTGGCCGTCGCCGCGACGAAGCCCCGACGCTCTCGCTGTTCGATTGGGCGCTCGAACGGGAGCGTGAGGGGGTGCTGGCGGGAGCAGCCGGATAGGAACCGGAGGGGAGGGGCGCCGCTTGCGCGGCGCCCCTCCCCTCTCGATCCCCCTGTGTGAAGCCTTTGGTGCGTTAACGCCGCTAGCAGTGCAGGGAACCGTGTCTGTCGTCCACCCGGGACGACGCGTCCCCGACCTACAGAGGCAGGTTCACGGAGACGGGAGCGACGCCTGGAACGGATTAACCCCGCAGGCCGGTAGGCGGCAGCCCTGAAGGGGACCACGTCGTCCATCGCATCCGCCAAGCAGGCAGCATTCGCTTTCACAGCGTTTCCAGTTCAGCTTCAGGTGTTCCGCCACGCAACTCCGACCTCCGCCACCGTCGGAACGCCTTGGGCGCCGGTACCGCAGCTTGCGGCCTGACGCAGCCCGCTGATGGCGAGCGCTCTCGAACGTAGACGGCCAGATTGCCCTCGGCGTCTTACCTAACCTCCGGCCTGGGGCAGCAGAGGATATTCGATCCCACGGCGTCACCCTCGGGTTCTTCCTCCACGACTAGCCTGACATCCTCGCGCGCCCCCAGGAGGGAAGCACATGAGTAGCAAAAGCGACCGGAGGACTGGAAAAGACGAGGACCGCCCACCGCAGAGCGGCAAGGACCGTCCGCAGCCCAGGAAGTAGGGGGTTTAGCGGGGTATCGCCACTGCGGCAGTGGCCCCCGCATCCGTCCATGTGTGGGGGTTTTCGTCGTGTCCAGAGCGACGGCGACTGCCGTCAATACATGATGAGGTGCGTAGGAACCAAGCGCTGCGAGGTGGGATCCACAGCAAGCCCCAAGCCTTCAAGCGTATAGGCACCCAGCAGCGACGGGGCGTCGTCCTCTCCGAAGGCCACGACGGTCACCTCGCTGGTGCCGTTGATCGTGATCCAGGCTCGTCCGACGTCCATGTCGACCCGCCGCCCGTCGGCCAGCAGAAACCGGCGCTGGCCCGTGGGTTCGACTCCGAGTTCCCGCAACAGGCGTGCGGACAGCGTGGTGTAGGCGGCCCCCGTATCGACGGTGGCCTCGATCTCCCTGGATGGCCCGCCGTCCATACCGGATATCTGGAAGGCCCAGTTGAACGTCCCCATATCGCCGATTCTAGCCGATCGCAGTGTGCGAGTCGTCGCGGCCTAGCAGCTCGCCGAGGCGGTACGGCCGTCGCTCCAGGCGCTCCTCGATGAGCGGCTCCGAGCACAACAGGTCAAGGCCGGCGGCTCCCCCCCGGTGCTCTTTCGCCTCGTCGCCGTACAGGTGGTATCGCGACCCCTAGCACTGACACGGCGACGTTGACCGACATGGGAGAATTACGTATGCGCGTGATCCTTGTGGCCGCCCTGCTCGGCGCCGCCGTTTACGGGGCTGTGCTCGTTACTCACGAACCCCCGCTGCACCTGCGCAATCCGACACCTGCGGACTGGGCCACTGTGCCCCGCCACCTGCGGGCCAACGTGAAGGGGTGCATGTTGCGCCACGGCGCCTGGGTCATCAGTGTGCAGGCGAGGACCACGTTCCCCGATGGCTACAACGTGTCGGGGGCAGGATTCAAGAAGTGCCGGGAAGCACTCCTCGCAGTCTGGATTCGTGAGAGGTTCTCTGTGGGAGATAGGGTCTACGACCTGCGCGTGTCCTCGCGCACCTGGGGTGGTCGGGAAGGTGTGCTGGCAGAGGCAATCGGGGCTGTGCTCTTCGTCATGAGGTCCACGACAGGTAGCGAGCACGGCTTCTGGGTGGAAGCCCCCGGCCGGGTGGAGGATGACCTGCGCTACCCGCTTTCCTTCGAAACGGACGGTGCCCGGTACTGGGTGACGGTGACCAGAGCCCGGGGTGACCCCATCCTGTGGAAGGACCAAGAGACGGTCTTGCTCCTGCGGGACGTGCTGATCGAGCTTGTCCCGGAGGGCCACGAACACGTCTGGAAGGGACTGATGGCGAAGTGAGGATTGCTAGCGTGATAGCGAGACCGCGTGGACAGGCGGTAGCCATGCTGACATCCACCCTCAAGAGGCGGCCGCTCCACGCTGGAGTGACTGCGGCCTGCCGTCTCATCCTCGCACTGGCGCTTGGCGCGCTGGTGGGTGCCTGCCAAGAAGACGCAGCACCGACGCCAGCCGCTTGCGACCAACCCGCCCCCTACTCCGTCACGATCACCGCCAGGGACGGTGCTTTCGATCCTCCCCACATGGCCCTGCCCCCGGGCGTCACGGTGGTTCTGACCCTCGACAACCAAGACGAGGACGTCACGCACAGCTTCACCGTCTGGTATCTCGGGGATGAGGTGGTCCACCCCTACAACCCGGGCGGGTGCCTCTGTGGCTGCGAGGGAAGTGATAGCGACCCACAGCAACTCGGGTCGCCAGCGGTGGAAGGGGGAACCAGCCACACCTTCACCTTCACGTCACCGCCGTTGTTGGCTTACAGGTCCGAGCCGCTGAGCCGCTACACCTTCTGGTGCGAGTTTCACCCGGACACGATGACAGGCGAGTTCTGGGTGGCGGGGCCGGGCGACTTGGAGTAGGGCGCGTTGTGCGGGCAAACCTTGGCTTTCATAGCGACGAGGTGTGGCATGCCCCGACCAAGCCCTTGTCTGGGCAGCCACGGACGGCCACATCGGAGTCGAGTTGGGCAACGGCGGACGGGCAGTAGGCGAGCTTCGACTGCGGGACCTCCCAATCAGAGCATCAGTTGAAGCGTCAACTCGAAGGTTCTCGATGAGCACAGAGAGATCGGCTTGACCAGAGGTGGCCGTCGACGCGGGAGTTACCGAAATCTGGGCTAGCGGGAGCGCGACGGGTGGGGTGGCGGCACCGTCGAGCGGAGTCACAGCAAGCACGAGCGCCAAAACCACGCCGGTGAGTGCTCCCGCCACGGCAAGGCCTGACACGACGACCTCCGAGCAAGAAGTGAGAGGGGTAGTAACGCGCCAAGGGCCTTGCGTCCCTCACCTCCCGAGGCTCGCCACGCAACAAGCTCGGATCGGTCGCGGAGGCCAAGCTTGTGCCGCATGTTCCCGACATGGAACTCGACTGCGTCCGGACTGACGCCGAGGCGCACGGCGAACTCGGAGTAGATCGCGCCCGACGGGCTGGATGTCCTGCCGGGCTTCGCCTGCGATGTGAACGCCGTCTTCGGGCCGGAGCCGACGGCCAAAGGCTCCAGCGAGGGAAGGCCCTAAACGTGCACGAGTCCGGCCCGAGACTGGCGAGCCCAGGGGCTGCCGCCTCGCTGGGGTCGTGCTGGACGCACGGATGGTGGCTTCCTCGGCATATCTGCGACACTCTGCGGCTAGTGTGAGCAGGCCCTAGGAGGGCACGAGCCACATGGACTCGCGCCTGAGAGCGTAGGGGGTCGCCCAATCGTCCGGCGCGTAGTCGCGTAATCGCGAACTGAACGCGAAGTGCTGCACCTGACTTACCGGTAGCTGCAGAAAGCACCAGGCGTTGTCGAGTATCCAGCGCTGGACATCGGTCAACAGCTCCACGCGCGTGTCGAAGTCCATCTCTTGCTCCTGTGCTTGCAGCATCGCCGTGAGTGTGAGGGCGTCGGCCTCAACCTCCGGGCGAGGAGACTCAATCAGGTGGGAGTAGTTGAGACGCTGCCCGTGCCCCTGGGGGTCGTAATAGACGAGTGAGTCTTGGAGGACGCCAGTTGTCCCCCCGGCCTCGCCGGTGCCGGAAACAATTGCCTCCAGGTCGTCGGGCCGCCCGCTAAGGGGAGGACACCCGCTCCAGTCGCGACAGTAGGTTTCCGTATGCCAGAGTTCCGTGCTCAGGCCCAACACCTCACCGAGGGACTGCGAAACGAATTCGCCGATCCGCTGCTCCAGAGGTTGGGCACTCACCAAGGTCTTGATGCTGTCGATCGGCACCGCAAAGTCCGCTGCCGTCCATAGCGCCAGAGCCTCCTCCGGCTCGTAGCGCTGCCACTCCTGCAGCTGTTCCTGGCTCAGCCCCTGAAAGTGCGGGAGCAGGTCGGAGACTGGCGCTGCGTACCTGCCACCGAGCGGGCGGATGGCCTCAATGAAGCCCTCGTAGTCGATGGCCTTCTGCAAGGCGTCACGCGCCCGTCTGTCGTGGAACTTGGCACCGTCCATGCCCAATAGAGAGAGGCCGCCACTCGGCATCTCGGACACGGAGACGTGATCCAGCCCTTCGAAGTCGGGAAGCTCCTCGATCCAGACATGCCCGTACACGTCGAGCTCTCCCCGCAAGAAGGGCCCCCTCGCACCACCATAGGAGTAGTCGATGACGCGCGTCTCCCAGGCGTCGATGTACGGCCCCCCCTCCACAAAGCCGTCGTCCGCCGGAACGTGCCGGTGGTAGTCGGGCCACCGTTCGACGCGCGTCCCGTTCTCATCCCGCTTCGCGACCACGTAGGGACCGCTCCCCGATCCGAAAGGCAGCTCCTGGACGCTGTACACGTCCTCCGTCGTGCCGTCCGCTGCGGCGTACGTGCCGTCGAGCACCCCCTGGGCCTCGACCACGCGTGGGTTGAGGAACGAGTAGTAGGACCGTGCTCGATGGACCAGGGCATCGGCGTTGGGTCGCCTCCAGTGCTCCGTCATCGTGAGCTCGTCCGTCGCTTCGAAGCTGTCGACGAAGTCGAACCCCCTGCGATCCACGTGCGAGTCGCCCCGGACCTCGTACAGCTTCGCCAGCCGCCCGAAGCTGAAGGCCACGGCTTCGGAGTCCACCGGGTCGCCGTTGTGGAACTTCATCCCCGGTCTGATGCTCCACACCAGCGTCAGCGGATCGACCTGCTCGTAGCCAGCCATGCCGTCCACGGCAAAGAGGTTCTTCGAGGGCCGGTACGTGAGCGGCTGGGTGAGCGTGGAATGGATGATGTCCCGGTTTCCGACGTGGTAGATGCCGGGATCCAGGCCCTGGTCTTCGGCAGGCTTCCAGAGCCGCAGCGTGCCTCCGCGACGGTATGCGTACGGGTCAGGCGTTGGGGTGGCCGTAGGGCTGGGGGTGACTGATGGCGTTGCGGTCTTTGGGGAAGCCTCGGTTGCTGCAGGCGGAGGCGTCTCCGTTTCGTGGGAGGTTGCGTCGCCAGTGGCTTTGGGACTGGGCGTGTCGCCTCCGCACCCCGCCAGCAGCGCCGCCGACCCTGCCGCCACGACTCCGCCTCCGGCAAGGAACCGCCTCCGGCTAACCGTCCGGCCTTGGAGCCTCGACCGGTAATTCGGACTCCTGCCCATCCTCACAGGATAGTGGCTACGGCAAGCGTCGGGTGTTCAGCCTCACGCCCGTACAAGCGAGGCGAGCGCACATCGGGGCGACCGAGGGTTGAGGACGGCCAGGCAAGGCCCACTTCCGTGGGATGACTGCGCCATAGGGATCGTCGCTACCCAGCAGTGACGTCGTCGCCGCTCCTCGGGATGTATCCGCGTGCGGTTCGCCGAGGGCTGGGCCCTCCCCTGCCGACTCCACCCGGGCGCTTCTACCCTTGGACACACACAACCTCACGTTTGCGCCGGAGCCCGCATGCCAGCCACGTTCGGTGATGTCAATGTCTTTGGCGGTGGGACACGTGCGAGCCTCCTTGCCCTGCACTGTATCTGGGCATGACTCCTCTGCATGCGGCGGTCGCATTCCACAAGAGCCCCGCAGTCGTTCAGGCCTTGCTGGACGCCGGGGCCAACGTTGATGGGAGGGACCACGATGGCAGAACGCCTCTCCATAATGCGGCCCGGTCGGGCGACCTGGCGGCCGTCCAAGCCTTGCTGGACGCCGGGGCCGACGTTGAAGCAGAGGATCACCGCAGGGTGATGCCCATCGACGATGCCACTTTCTATGAGAACCTAGAGGTTCGGCAAGCTCTATTGGACGCCGGGGCCAGCTTCGAGCCGACGCCAACACCGACTCCTACCACAGGAGACTGAGGAACCACTCCTCCTGGTGGGTGACCTGCTTCCGCAACAAGCGACCGCCCGACTCCTTGCTTCAGGGGTGCAGCACTGCCCTCCGGTAGGCGCCCCACGGGTGGGCCGTGGTGCTAGGGAAGTGGCTCGAGCTTGCTCCGCAGGGCTTCAACGAAGGCCGAGCACGGGATGTCGGTGGCGGAGAGCAGCTTGCGCTGCGTGTCCTCCAACTCCAGCACCTCCCAGTGCCCACGCCTCAGCCCGGTACGAGCCGCTCCCGTCCCGCCGCCAGTTCGGGCACCATCCAGATCACGTCCCCCGCGTCGAGGTCATGGCTGGGCTCCTCTCTCGGCCCGCATCGAGGCGGAGTAAGACTCAGGGGTGCCGTGGTAGAGGACCCAACCGTCGTCCACTGAGGCCAACGGATTGCTGAACAGGTCGTCGTCGAGTTCCAGCATCGGCTTCGCCCTCCCTTCTGGCTGCCCCATCGTTCATCCTCTCTAAGCCTGAAGACAAGAGCGAAGGTTCTCAACTTTGTCCAGTCTGGTGGCGAAGATGACCTCACACTTGCTGCTCTCAGACTCAGAGGCCCTAGTCAGCCGGACTGACAGCTAAGACTAGTGTCGGAGCGGACTCTCGTCGCTGGCAATCCTCCTCAAGACGGCTCTGGCTCTGAGCACCAAACCTTCCCGCGGTTTGGTCGGTGTAGACTGATCGTGCGCGGGAGCGAGGGCGATGACGACCACGACGACGACCGAGGCGAAGCTGCTGACTGCCGACGACCTGCTGCGGCTCTACAGCGAAGGCGTACGCGGCGAACTGATCCGGGGGGTGCTTTGCGAGACTATGCCGACGGGACACGAGCACGGCAAGATCGTGATGAACTTGGGAATCGAATTGGGCAACTTCGTTCGGCCCCGCCAACTTGGGACGCTGGTTGCCTCAGACTCAGGCGTCTGGTTGGAGCGCGATCCAGACACCGTGCGCGAACCCGACATTGCGTTCACGTCGGCCGAGAAGATCGGGGTAGCTGAACGCGTCACCGGCTATGCCCCGGTAGCCCCCGATCTGGTCGTCGAGGTCGCCTCGCCCAGCGACAGCCGCCGCGAGGTCCACGACAAGGCGCACATGTGGCTGAACCACGGTGTGCTTCTCGTCTGGGTCGTGCAGCCGGAAACGCGCACCATTGATGTCTACCGACCCGACGAGCCGATCGCGACGCTCGGTGACCAAGATGTCCTCGACGGGCTGGACGTCCTGCCGGGCTTCTCCTGCGATGTGAACGCCGTCTTCGGCCCGGAGCCGACGGACAAGGGCTCCAGCGAGGGAAAGCCCTAAAACGTGACGAGTCCGCCCGAAACTGGCGAGCCCGGGCCGCCGGCTCGCTGGGGCGCGGGCAGGCGGAAGCGCTGGCGCAGTGGGAGCGGCGGCTGGCGCGGGTCGAGGCCGGACGGACTGCTGGCTGCGGAACGCCATCGGTATCGCCGTCCCCCGCGCGGGTAGCGATGCCGCAGGTCATCGGCCGGTAACTGGCTGCGGAGCGCCCCTTGGCGGTACCACCCGGAACTCGTCACTCGCGCGCCCGAGCCGGGCGAGGAGGTTGTGTACGGCGAGGCGACGCCCACCATCGTCCGGTAGCGGGCGGCACAGGTCGCGCTTCGCGACAGCACGCGCAGGTTTGACCGGTTCGACACCGAGCAGCGCGTGCTCGAGCTGGAAACCGTCATCATCGGCGAGCGAGGGCTGACGCTGCCACCCGTCACTTACGGCTGGGACGACGCCGACCGCAAGCACGAGGTGTGGAAGCGCAAGGAGGCGCTCAAGGCCTTGCAGGCGGCCCACGAGCGCGCGCGCTGAAGCGGCGCCAGGTGCGGCGCATCCTGACGCTGGGGCCGGGGTGGACTGACCGGCGGCCACGCTTGTACCCGAAGCGGGGTCGGGACGTGGTGCCCGTGGAGATCAGCGCCCGGTCAGCCTCGTTTCGTCCGCCACCGCGACGCGGGAGCCGTTGCGAGCATGTCCCGCTCGTGGAGTCCATTTCATGAGAACTCTGTCGGCGCTTCTTCGGGGACGGCTACCACCCCCCCCGCTGGCGCTGTGCGTGTGTGCGACTGGAGCACCGCCAAGGGCGTCGCCAACGAGCGTCTCGATCGACACGCTCGCCGAAACGGGCCACTCGGTCCGGCCCGGAGGTTTGCCGCCCCAACTGCACCCGAACGCCGTCGCCTGCGCTTCCTCGCACGGGGTTGACACTTTGTCCGATGGGCGTTCGTAGAGCTTCCAGTAGGGGAACTCGCTTGCGCCGGCGTTGGGGCGGCCTGTCCCACTGAAACGCCCTTGTCCAGCATGCATGCGCGTGGTCCCATTGGGGCAGTTCTACCTACGTTCTTCTCTCTACTCCCTTGTCATCCCCAAGCAGTCCGTCGTAACTCGCCAGCGCACCCTTTTGCGACGCCGGTAAGTCGGGCTCGCGACCTTGCGAGCGACTACCCGCCAGCCACTCGCCGGGCGAACGCCCGGTGGCGACGCACGCCCGTATCACGATTTCGGCGGCCGCCCGCGCATCCTCCCCAGCGTTGTGGTGCTCGAACACTACCCCGAGATAGGCTGCGACGGACGCCAGCCCCCAGCCCCTGCCCGCGAACTGCGGCCATGTGCGGCGCGCCACTCCTGCACTGTCGAGCCACCGCGCGGCGAACATCCGCAGCCCGGCTCGCTCCGCGGCGGCTGTCAGCGCCATCCGGTCGAACATCGTGTGGCATACCACGATCCGGTTCGCGAGTCGTCCCTCAATGTCGCCCCACGCTTCCGATAGCCGCGGCAGCCCCGCCAGATCGCTGGCGGTCATGCCGTGCACCTCCGTGTTGAGGGGACTGACGGGTGCTTCCGGGTCCAGCATCCGTTCCCACACGTCTTCGACGCGGCCCGCACGCACGGCCGCAATCCCCACCGCGCACACCGATCCGACATCCGCGTTCGCGGTCTCCACGTCGACTGCCACGAAGTCCATGCGCTTCTCGCCTCGCCGACCCTCGTGGCAAGGATGCTACCCTCTCGCAGTGACGAACAGCGCACCCTACCGCACTGCATTCTGGGCCAAGGCCGCGCCGTTCGGCGTGCGTGACCCCGAACGCATCCACCTCCTTGCCCACCACCTCGCCGACGTTGGCGCGACCATGGAGGCACTGCTCCGCCAGCCCACGATCCGGCACCGCGTCGCGGGGGCCGGTGGCCTAGACGATCTCCCCGAATCCACCGCCGCCCGCCTCGCGGTCTTCGCCGCGCTGCACGACATCGGCAAGGCCAACGTCGGCTTTCAGTGCCGCATCTGGCCTCACGAGACCGGGCTGCCGCAGCGCGCCGGGCACACCGCTGACCTCGCGCCGGTGCTGGCTGGGCGCGACACCGAGACCGCACGGTGGTTCGGCGATGGCATTGCCTGGGACGAGATCGCCGCATGGGACGATCGTGGCGGCGCGGTCGCGTTCGACATGCTCGTCGCCACGATCTCCCACCACGGCGATCCCATCGCGCTCGAGGGCGGTCGCGGGGCGAACCCGGCCGCATGGTGCGCCTTCGGTGCCATCGATCCCAGCGCGGAGATTGCGGCGATCGGCCGCGCCGTCCGCGAATGGTTCCCCGCCGCCTGGGATCCGGCGGCCCCGCCGCTGCCCGCGTCGCCGGCCTTCCAGCACATGTTCCTCGGCCTCTGCACGCTTGCCGACTGGATCGGCTCGAACACGGAGTGGTTCCCCTTCTCGTCCGACCCCGACCCCGCCTACATCGACCGCGCCCGCAAGCAGGCAGCCCGCGCCCTGCGGGACCCGCGCGTCGGGCTGGACATCGAAGAGCAGCGTGAGAAAGAAGGCGCGGAGCCCGCCCGCGACTTCCGAGCGCTGTTCGATCTCGCCGCGCCACGCCCCGTGCAAGAGCACGCCATCGGCGATCTCTCCGAGCGCTTGATGCTCATCGAGGCCGAGACGGGCTCCGGCAAGACCGAAGCGGCCCTGTGGCGGTTCAGCGAGCTCTACCGCGAGCGGCGCGTCGATGGCGCATATTTCGCGCTGCCGACCCGCGCGGCGGCGAAGCAGCTTCACGAGCGCATGCAGGGGTTCGCCCGGCGCGCCTTCGAGTCGAAGATAGACGTCATCCTGGCGGTTCCGGGCTACGAAGCCGGCACGCGCGGACTTGCCGATTCGCAGTATGCCGATGACGCTCCCGGCCTCCCGTGGGCGACCGAGAGCCCCAAGCGATTCCTCGCCGCCCAGCTCGCCGTCGGCACCGTCGACCAGGTGCTGCTAGGCGCGCTACGTGTCCGGCACGCCCACCTGCGCGCGGCATCCCTTGCCCGCAACCTGCTGATCGTCGACGAGGTTCACGCGTCCGACGCCTACATGCGTGTCATCCTCCACGCCGCGTTGCGAATGCATCTGGACGCCGGCGGCTGCGCCGTGCTCCTCTCCGCGACGCTCGGCGCGGCGTCGCGCTCCTTCTGGCTCGGCGAGGACGTACCGCGACTCGATCAGGCGATCAGCGTCCCCTACCCCGCCGTATCGGTGCAGGGCGGACGCGTGACGGAGCATCCGGCGGCGCGCGAGAAGCGCGTCTCGGTCCACGCCAGGGCCGCCATGGACGACTACGCTGCCGTCGCGTCGGACGCCGTCGCTGCTGCTCGCTGCGGCGCGTCCGTGCTGGTGGTCCGCAATACCGTCGACGCCGCCCTTCGCACCCAGCGCGCCGTCGAAGCCGCTGCCGGCGCAGCGAGCGACCTGCTCCTGCGCGCCGCCGGGCTCGCGACACCGCACCATGGGCGCTACGCCGCCTCCGACCGTCGCGAGATCGATCGCGCCATCGAGGAGCGCTTCGGGAAGGGACGCGCGGACGCATCTGGCGCAGTCGCAGTAGGCACGCAGACGATCGAGCAGTCGCTCGACCTAGACGCCGACCTGCTTATCACTGACATCTGCCCAGCGGACGTGCTGCTGCAGCGCATCGGGCGTTTGCACCGCCATGACCGCGGGCGTCCGTCCGGGTTCGAGGCACCACAATGCGTCGTGCTCACGCCGGACAGCTCCACGCTCGCTCCTTTGCTGACGCGACCGCGCAACGGGCTGGGGGCCTATGTCTACCCCGATCTGCGAACGATCGAGGCGGTGCGTCGACTGATCGGCGATGACACCGAGTGGGACATCCCCGCCGACTCGCGGCGTATCGTTGAATCCGGCACTCACCCCGACGAGCTCGCCGCCATCGAGCGCGACCTCGGGGAGTCGTGGACGGAGCACGCCCTGCAGGTGGACGGCAAGCGCATCGCTGAGCGCCTGAGTGCTGAGCACTCCGTCATCGATACAGGCCAGTCGTTCTTCGGTGACAACGCCGACATCCTGTTCCCACCCAACGACGAGCGCATCCGCACACGCCTAGGCGATCCCGCGGTCGACGTGACGCTCTCCGGGGCGAACGGCGCCTTCGGCGGTGACGTCGACCGTATCGCCATCCCGCGCCGCTGGCTGCCCGCCGTCATTTCCGATCCTGGCAGTCTCGCCGCGGTCGCGGCACCTTCGGACGGAGGCTTCGCCTTCACCGTCGAGGGCCGCGCGTTCACGTACGACCGATTCGGACTCGTGCGTACGCCCGTCGCGCGTTGACCGGCACGCGCCCCATCGCGGCATGGTCATCTCGCTAGCGCTGGTCGTGGCACAATCGAGCCGACGCGCTACCGTCGGCCAAGAACCAAGGAGCGATCACAGACAACAGCCTCACCCCGCGCAAGCGGGGGTAGACCGTCGGTCGCTGGCTGCGCGTCAAGTGCCCCGCGCAAGCGGGGGTAGGCGGCCGGCAGCATCGCACCCTGTCTCCGCGCTCAGCGCCCCACACGCCAGTGCCGCCACTTGCTGCATATTGACCACCGGGCGGCTGAGGGATAGATTCTGGCCAACCAGCTACCGTATTGGAGTCGAACCTGATATGAACCTGCTTGACGACCCACTGATTCGCATCGTCGGCGCCGCTCCCGCGACGCTGCCCGACCTCTGCGCGCGCATCGCCCGCGGTGAAGCCGTGCCGGGCTTCCCGGCGCTGCGCCCCCACCAGCGCCATGCTTGGCACGCCTTTTTGGTGCAACTTGGCCTGATCGCCTTGGAGCGCGCCGGGGTTGAGGTATCGCAGATGCCGCTCGACGCTGACGCATGGCGCGATCTCCTGCACGGGCTCACGCCCGACCACCCCGGCGACGACCCGTGGCGACTGGTCGTGGACGACACGACGGTCCCGGCCTTCATGCAGCCGCCCACCGTGAACGGTGAGTCGAGTTACAAGCAGCGTGACGACACTCCTGACGACATCGACATCCTCGTTGCCTCGCGCCATCACTCGATAAAGGCGGGCGCGGCGCGGCGCGCCCGCCCCGACGACTGGCTCTTCGCGCTCATCACTCTGCAGACGATGGGGGGGTACGGGGGCCCCGGCCTGTACGGCGTCGCCCGTATGAACGGCGGCTACAGCTCCCGCCCGGCCTTCTCGCTCGTTCCCGCCGGTGCCGACTTCGGCGCGTGCGTGCAGCGCGATATCGTCGCGCTGCACGGGCAGTGGGCGGAGTTGCGCCGCGACTCTCCGTTCAGCGGCGATGCCGCCCTGCTCTGGCTCGATCCATGGGGCGGCACGAAGAGCGAGATGTTGCCGCCCGGCGGGGTGCATCCGCTCGCCATCGAGATTTGCCGCCGCATCCGCCTTCGCACCGACGAAACCGGTGATGGGATCTTCGCAATCCGTGCGTCGTCGAAGGCGCGGCGCATCGCCGCAGCGGACCTTCACGGACTCACCGGCGACCCTTGGACTCCGAGGTCCACAGACAAGGTGCTGCATGTCTCCCCCGGCGCGGCGTTCCAGTACGACCACATCTCTACCCTGCTGGGACCGGGCGACTGGCGCCTGCCCCTACTCTGCCACGCCACGCCCGACGAGAAGGGCTCCGGCGCGCGGATGCACCTCATCGCACGCGCCGTTATCGGCGGCCAGGGCCGTACGGACGGCTATCGCGAACGCATCATCCCGCTGGGCGCGTCGTCCGTGCGGGCGCTTGGCGTTGCCGATAGCGGCCTCGGCGCGATCGCGCGCGATCGCGTCGACCAGGTGAAGAAGGTGCAGACGGCCCTGCGCTCCGCTCTCTACACGTTCATCGCATCCGACGCCGGTGACTCGTCGGCTAACTTCGAGCATGTCCGCGCGTGGCAGAACCGCCTCGACGAGATCGTCGAGGATTCCTTCTTCGACGCCCTGCAGACGGAGTTCGAGGCCGCCGAAGCCGATCGCAGCGCTGTTCGCCACGCCTGGCTCCGTGTCGTCGTCGATGCGGCGACCGCCATCTTCCGCGACGCCATGTTGGCGCTGCCGCACCACGCAGCGCGACGGTACCGTGCGAGAGCGCAGGCCGAGCGCCGATTCCAGCAGCGATTGCGCGGCCCGAACGGAGTTCCGTCGCTGTACCACCATGAAGCGGATGGGGAACATGACGCAGCCTGACCAGCACTCCACTGACTCCGAGCGCGCGTCCGCGATCGCGCGCTACCTCGCGGCCGAACACTTCCCGCGCGGCGACCTAGCCGCACTCAGGCGCATGGCGCCCGGCGCGCCGGACGCACGCGCCCCGGCGTTCTACCGCATCGCCGCGCGGTTCGATCTCTTTGGGTCGCCCGAGCGCGAGCGCGCTTGGACTCTCGCCGTTCACGGCATGGCGCTCATGACGCGGACCGCCGGGCCGGAGCGCTCCGCCCACAATCCGCGTGTCGCCGTTGGGCGCGCGCTGTACCGCGGCGACCGGGGCGGCGAGCGCGCCTTCTACAGCGCGGACCGGCTCGATCGCCTGCTCGCCGCGCGCGGCGACCCCTTCGAGTCGCTCGTCTCGCGCCTGTGCCGCACGCTCGGACGCGTCGGCGTGTCGTTCGACTGGGGTGAGATGGCAATGTTCATCCTCGCGCCCGACGGGCCGCGAGCCGACGTTGCGCGCGGGCGGATCGCCGCCAACTACTACGGCGCCGAGGCATATGCCGAAGCGCAGGCATCATCGGAAGACAAGGAGACCGCCGCATGACCGATGTCCGCTTTATCCAGATCCACACCCTGCACGGCTACCCCGCCGCGCTTCTCAACCGCGACGACTCGGGGCTGGCCAAGCGTATCCCGTATGGCGGTGCGGTTCGCACCCGCATCTCGTCGCAATGCCTCAAGCGCCACTGGCGGGTCGCCGACGACGCTCACGCCATCCACGCCGTTCCGGGCGCGGAGAAAGCGGTGCGCTCGCGCAACATTGTCGACCGCGAGGTGGTGGCGGTGCTTCGCAAGGACGGCACGCCCGACGATGTCACCGATGCTATCGGCGAGGTGTTCAACGAGGGCGTGTACGGTGACAAGGGTGGCGAGGAGAGTGGACGGCAGCCGCTGCTGCTGGGTGAGCCCGAGATCCGACACCTGCTGGAGCGCGCCCGGGTCATCGTCGCCGAGCACGGAGACGACGCCGCCGCAGTGCGAAAGGCAGCGGAGGCCCTCTTCCCGAAGGAGCGCGCCAACTGGCAGGCGTTCCGCGACCAGACACGCCTGCCCGGCGGCATTGAAGGCGCGCTCTTCGGACGCATGGTGACCTCCGACCCCGGTGCCAACATCGACGCCGCGATCCACGTCAGCCACGCGCTCACCGTGCATCGCGAAGAGTCCGAGATGGACTACTTCTCGGTGGTCGACGATCTCCGCACCGCCGACGAGGACGCCGGCGCTGCGCACATCGGTGACACCGAGTTGACCGCTGGCCTCTTCTATGGCTACGTCGTGGTCGACGTTCCAGAGCTCGTTTCCAACGTCGCAGGGGACCGCGAACTTGCCGCGAAGATCGTCGCGAACCTGCTGCACCTCATAGCCACCGTCTCGCCCGGCGCGAAGCTCGGCTCCACAGCGCCCTACGCCTACGCTGACACCATGCTTGTCGAGATCGGCGGGCGACAGCCCCGCAGTCTCGCCGCCGCGTTCCGCGACCCGGTCGTGCCGAGTGTCGACGTGGCCGCCAGCGCGCTGGCGGACCAGCTCGCGCGCTACGACGGGGCCTACGGTCCGCACGAGGCGCGACGTGCGATGGCCACTGTCCCGCAGGAGTTCTCCGACGCCGAGTCCAGCGCGTTGCCCGACATCGCCGGGTGGGTCGAGTCCGCCATCGCGGGTGGGGGCGCATAGCGATGGTCCGCCACATCATCCTGCGGTTCGAGGCGCCGCTGATGTCGTTCGGTGACCAACGGATCGACCACATCGGCCCGACGGGCCGCTTCCCAGCGGCGTCAATGCTCACTGGCTTGCTCGCCAACGCATTGGGGTGGTCACGGACCGACGGCGAGAAGCTGCGCGAGCTGCAATCGCGCATCCGTTACGCGGCGCGCGTCGACGTCGAGGGGCGACGTGTAGACGACTTCCAGACGGCACAGCTCGGCGCCGACGATCGGGGATGGACTACGAGCGGCACCCCTGACAAGCGTGCTGGCCACCCAGCGACCTATGACGCACCTCACATCCGGAGGCGCACGTATCTGGCCGACGCCGTCGCGACCGTCGCGCTCCGGCTCGAGTCCCCGTCGTTGGCGCCATCCATAGACGATGTCGCCGCTGCGCTCGTGACGCCCGCACGCCCGCTCTTCGTGGGCCGGAAACCGTGCCTGCCCACCGCCCGTGTGTTCGCGGGCCACGCCGAGGGCGATACCGCGCTCGAAGCGCTCCTCGCCTGGCCGCTGGACCCCAGGAGCGGCGGCGATGTGCCGTGCATGTGGGCCGCCGCCGACGCACCCGCTTGGGCCATCGCATCGGATACGCGTACGGTCGCGGACGAGCGTCAGTGGGCGGAATCCGGCCTGCACGGAGACGGGCGAACCGTTTGCGAAGGCAGCATCTCGCGCAAGCGGTTCGCGACGGGAGCCCCCGCATGACCCCCGCGTCGCCGCTGCACTTTTACGCTTTCGAGGTGGACTTACGCGAGTTCGATCGCTGGTCTGGAATGCGCGACATCCACGACCGCGACCTTGCCACGCACTCCCTTCTGGCGGAGCTGTTCGGTGAGGGCGCGCCGCGCCCCTACCGCCTCGTCACTGTGCGCGACGCCCCGCGCGGAACGCTATATGGGTACGGGCCCCGCCCAGTCGACGACCTGCGCGGGACTGCGGAAACCCTGGGCGCGCCCGACCAGCTCGCTGCGCTTCCCGTCGATCGCATGCGCGGCAAGCCGATGCCCATGGTCCCCGGGGGTACCCGCGTCTCTGTCGAGACTCGGGTCCGTCCGGTGCGCCGCAACGGCAGCCGCGAACTCGACGTGTTCATCGCCGACGGACGCACGGAGAGCCGCGAGGCCGCTTACGCCCGCTGGTGGGCGGATACCTGTGCCCGCTCCGGCCTCGACCTCGATCACGACACCATCCGCCTCGTTGCCTTCTCGCTCGTCCCGTTCTCTGCGAAGCGGCGCCGAGGCAAGCGCCCGATCGGTCCCGACGCCGTACTGCGCGGCGTCGGGAAGGTGACGGACGCGGACTCGTTCCACTCTCTGATTGCACGGGGGGTAGGCCGCCACCGCGCGTACGGGTACGGAGCGCTGCTGCTGAGCCCCGCTCGCTCGGCCGCCAACGATGGCGCAGCTCCATGAAAGGGCGCCTCGGCCTCGATACGGCACGCGTGCCTCATTCCGATCGACACGGCCTTGTGTGGTTGTCGCGCGGCGCCCTCGTCGTGCGGGAAGGCACGCTGCGCTTCATCCGCGACGTTCCACCTGACACCAGCAGCGCGTTGGGCGAAGGGGACTACGCCATCCCCTTCCAGACCCTTTCGGCGATCCTGCTCGGCCCCGGCTCGACGGTCAGCCACGACGCGCTCCGCCTCATGGCGCGTCACGGCACCATCCTCGTCGCGGTCGGCGAGGATGGTGTCCGCTGCTACACAGCCCCGCCGCTCGGCCCCGACAACTCCGCGATCGCGCGGCGTCATGTCGAACTCTGGGCCGACCCCGAGCAGCGCATGGCCGTGACCTTGCGCATGTACGAGATCCGGATCGGAGAGCCCGTGGCCGGGCGCAGCCTTGACGCCCTGCGCGGCATTGAGGGGGCACATGCGAAGCGCAGCTACCAGATCGCAGCCTCGCGGCACGGCATCATCTGGCGTGGCCGGCGCTACGATCGGATGGCTCCGCTCGCCGCGGATATCCCGAATCAGGCCATCAACCATGCATCGGTCGCCGTTGTCGCCGCCGCCGCCGTCGCCGTCGCATCCACACGGGCCATCCCCGCGCTGGGCTTCATCCACGAGGCGTCGGGGGAGGCTTTCGTCCTCGACATCGCGGACCTCGTGCGCGACACGGTGACCGTTCCGGCGGCGTTCGCCGCTGCACGCCTCATTGAGGTTGAGCCGTCGCGCAACGTGGAACGGACGGTCCGACGGACCGTCGGGGAGCGCATCCGAGAGGAGCGCGTGATACCGAAGATGATCGACTTCATCCACGACTTGATCGGCGGGGAATCGGGGAAGTGACGATCGTCGTCACGATTGCCGCCGCTGGCCGGTTCCGCGGTTTCCTAGCGTCGGTGATGCTTGAGATCGCCGCTGGCGTCTACATTGCTCCAGCCATGACCGCAGGGGTGCGCGATCGCGTTTGGGGCGTTCTCGCCCAGTGGCATGCCGACCTTGACGACGACGGCGTGATAGTCATGGCGTACCCCGACCGCGACATGCCCGGGTACCATGGCCTGCGCTTTCTCGGCGAGCCGCCCAAGGAAATCGTCGACGCGGATGGCGTCTACTTGGTTCGACGGAGCCCGGCCTGACCCCATGTTCGGGGTCGTCTTGTCCCCGCTCCTGTTACCCTGCTTGCGTGATGCTCGAACAGCGAACACACACGGTTTTCCGTCAATGCTCCTGTGTTACAGCCGTGTTACGGAAGGGGTTGCCCCGCACGCGCGGGGGTAGGCCCCACCTGAGCGCGGGCTGGCTCACGCCGGCGGAGGTTGCCCCGCACGCGCGGGGGTAGGCCCCAGCGATCCACCCAGTAGCGGATGCTGTCGGCGGTTGCCCCGCACGCGCGGGGGTAGGCCCCGATCGCCGATGCCGTTCTGGATCGTCATGCGGGTTGCCCCGCACGCGCGGGGGTAGGCCGGCATCGGTGGAGGCCTCGGAGGATGACGCCTGGGTTGCCCCGCACGCGCGGGGGTAGGCCGATGACGGTGAGGATGGAGCCGATCGCGACGAGGGTTGCCCCGCACGCGCGGGGGTAGGCCCCTGTTCCCACAAACACAACGCTTACGTACGGGGGTTGCCCCGCACGCGCGGGGGTAGGCCCTCCACGCTAAGGCCGCGCAGCTTGCCATCGGCGGTTGCCCCGCACGCGCGGGGGTAGGCCCCTGCAGCCCAACCTGGTGGCGCGCGGCATGGCGGTTGCCCCGCACGCGCGGGGGTAGGCCCCCGCTGGCCAGCACGTGGCACAACGAGCGCTAGGTTGCCCCGCACGCGCGGGGGTAGGCCCAGTAGCGATGCCCTTACGGGCTTCTGGGGTGGGGTTGCCCCGCACGCGCGGGGGTAGGCCGGGGTGGTAGTGGGCGTCGCCGCCGACCACGAAGGTTGCCCCGCACGCGCGGGGGTAGGCCCGGCAACGGCTACCTGCACACCACCGAGTGGGAGGTTGCCCCGCACGCGCGGGGGTAGGCCAGCAACATCCCCAACACCCTGATCTCGGACAGCGGTTGCCCCGCACGCGCGGGGGTAGGCCGCGCCAGGAGTTCTACGACAAGTGGGAGGAGCGGGTTGCCCCGCACGCGCGGGGGTAGGCCTCAGTACGTGAGCTCGTCGACGGACCCGGCGAAGGTTGCCCCGCACGCGCGGGGGTAGGCCCGGCGTTTGCGTGGCCATGGGCTACTCCTTCCTGGTTGCCCCGCACGCGCGGGGGTAGGGGCCCCGCATCATTAGCAGCCTCACGAACGGGACCGAGGTTGCCCCGCACGCGCGGGGGTAGGCCTCGTCGCCGACGAGGGGGCGACCCTGCGACGGGGGTTGCCCCGCACGCGCGGGGGTAGGCCGTGGACGGAGTAAAAGGAAAGACAGATACCATCGGTTGCCCCGCACGCGCGGGGGTAGGCCCAGGGTTACCTGGTAGTTCGCGCTGCCGTGACCGGTTGCCCCGCACGCGCGGGGGTAGGCCCGTGAGCTCGTTCGGGTCCTCCACCACCACCGAGGTTGCCCCGCACGCGCGGGGGTAGGCCTCCTGCACGATCTTGTCTCGCAGCGACGGGAGAGGTTGCCCCGCACGCGCGGGGGTAGGCCGTGCCTGGCCGAGAACGAGACGCTGACTCGCATCGGTTGCCCCGCACGCGCGGGGGTAGGCCCTCGTAGTGCAGCATCAGGGTCGTGACGGAGCGGGTTGCCCCGCACGCGCGGGGGTAGGCCTCCTCTGCGATCGCTGGGGCTACCTCCCCGAGCGGTTGCCCCGCACGCGCGGGGGTAGGCCTCAGAGACATACGCTGACGGGCCTTACGCAGGGGGTTGCCCCGCACGCGCGGGGGTAGGCCGTCAGCGGCGGCGGCAGGTCGCGCGAATAGAGGGGTTGCCCCGCACGCGCGGGGGTAGGCCCCACACGCGCTCGAGGTAGGCGCGGTCGGCGCTGGTTGCCCCGCACGCGCGGGGGTAGGCCATCCATACGATGCCCGTCACACCGACTTCGGAGGGTTGCCCCGCACGCGCGGGGGTAGGCCCAACCGCCTTGTGGTGGCGCGTCGCCTAGGACTGGTTGCCCCGCACGCGCGGGGGTAGGCCTCGCTTGCACGGCGGCGCGCGGTTGGACCTGGTGGTTGCCCCGCACGCGCGGGGGTAGGCCCATCGCGATCGACCAGAACGGCCGGGGGTACCCGGTTGCCCCGCACGCGCGGGGGTAGGCCCATGGCGTTGCCTACGGAGGCCACCCGGTCTGCGGTTGCCCCGCACGCGCGGGGGTAGGCCGCGACTACCTTCTTGTAGACCGCTACCTCATCCGGTTGCCCCGCACGCGCGGGGGTAGGCCCATCATCAAGGAGCAGGTGGAGGCCGCCGTCAAGGTTGCCCCGCACGCGCGGGGGTAGGCCAGATGAGCGCCGGCGTCATGCGGCGCCCTCGCTGGTTGCCCCGCACGCGCGGGGGTGGGCCCCGCGCCCGCTGACGTGGCGGAACGGCGCGTGGGGTTGCCCCGCACGCGCGGGGGTAGGCCTTCGTGGCGGCGGTGGATGACATCGCCGTTTTGGGTTGCCCCGCACGCGCGGGGGTAGGCCCATCATCAACGTCGTCGCCGGCGCCGCGTTCGTGGTTGCCCCGCACGCGCGGGGGTAGGCCGCGATGCAGGTCGATGTGGTTCAGCACGACGTGGGTTGCCCCGCACGCGCGGGGGTAGGCCCATCGTCCAACGGAAGGTCACCATCGCCGTCACGGTTGCCCCGCACGCGCGGGGGTAGGCCCAAGGAGTCGGTGACCGAATGGTGCGTGACGTAGGTTGCCCCGCACGCGCGGGGGTAGGCCGTAGGCCGTATGGAGGTCGGCGGGTTCGTACTGGGTTGCCCCGCACGCGCGGGGGTAGGCCCCCCGAGTTCTTCGCGCAGGCGCAGCATCTCTAGGTTGCCCCGCACGCGC
Organism: Dehalococcoidia bacterium; assembly: GCA_009841435.1. Taxonomy (GTDB): domain Bacteria; phylum Chloroflexota; class Dehalococcoidia; order Tepidiformales; family Tepidiformaceae; genus UBA2991. The sequence continues at coordinate 25,348 of VXLW01000125.1, forward strand.
GGGGGTAGGCCCGTCAAAGACGTGCGGCCAGGTGACGGTCTGCGGGTTGCCCCGCACGCGCGGGGGTAGGCCCAGAACCCCGGCCCTTTGTGGCTGGCGCCAACTGCGAGGAGCACGCTTTACGGTGGCGGCGAGCCAGCGCGTACAACACTTCCAGAGGGCTGGGCGAGGAACAGCCCGACCGCTCTCCTGTGTCATGGCCAGCATCCTACGCCCGTCAACAAGCGAGGTATCTTGCCCGCAGAACCTCCTCTGGCCAGGGATCGTCGGGTAGCTCCGTCGCGGGCGGTTCCGTCCAGACGGGACTGCCGCCGCCGTCCACGCACAGTGCTTTCTCCGATGTCGCCCTTCACCGGGCTGGCGATCTGTGCGGTGCAGAGCGCTTCAAGGCCTAGACTGTCGAACTGATACGGGGTTCATGCCCGCACCCCCTTGCAGGCAGTTAACCGCGGGCTTTTGCCCGCTCACACTCGGTTGCCCACCACACCTGCGGAGGGCGACCGTGAAGACTCGATTTCCAATTCCCAGGTCCCGTAGGAGGCGGCCAGCGCTGCTGGTCGCGGTGCTCCTGTCGGCGCTCCTCCTGGCCGCCGCTGTGGCCATCCCCACCGCCCTCGTCCTCGCCCAGGACCCGCCCACCGACGAGCTCGTCTTCGTCAACGCCAGCGAGGACCCCGTCGAGCGGAAGGGAGACGGGCGCTTTATCGCGCGCCCCATCTTCAGCCACCCTGTAGGGCCCCTCTACTACGGCGTGCGCGACCCCGACACGGGTGAGTGGCTCACGACCATGTTCAGCGTTAGGGGCGGCGAGAAGAAGCGCCAGGACGGCTGGGAGTATTCCTTCGAGTACCCCTTCGAGGACGGCCAGGTGGAGCTCGACAAGGAGCGGCCCTACCTCCTCGTCGTCCTCGCCATCAAGCAAGGCGAGACCTACCGCTTCTACACGGCCATCCCCGAGCACCGGCCCGGCGGCATCTGGAACAAGATCCTGCGCGCGCTCGACCCCAAGCAGTGGGGGCGGGCGATCGCGGGATGGGTGATCGAGGGCACGCACGGGACGCTGTGCGGGGTGGTGGAGCGGGCCACGGGCGAAGACGCCGACCGCTGCGAGGGGCCGTAGGCCATGCCAGACATCATCAGCGGCACCCCCGCGGAGATGACCTACCTGCACCCCATCGTGCGCGAGGCGTGGATGGTCGTGTGGGCCATCACCTCCGCCATGCTCGTCGCCATCCTCGGCTGGATGGGACTGAGCTTCGTCATCCAGGAGCACCTCGGGCAGGTGCCGGCAGGCTGGCGTGAGATGGTCCCGCGGCTGCTCCTCGGCCTCGTGGCCGCCGCCACGAGCCTCTGGTGGTGCGGCCTCGTCCTCGATGTCGCGGACGCCGTCTCCGGCTTCGTGGCCGCCTCCCTCGGGCTGAGCGCGGGCGACCTCCTGCGCTCGTCGGCGCAGACCCTGCTGACGGCGATCGAGGTGGGCAGCGTGGGCATGGCCCTCTTGCTGGCCCTGCTCTACCTCGTCTACGGCTTCTTCGTCCTCTACGTCCTGCTGCAGCTCATCATGCGGCTGGCCCTCATCGACCTCCTCATCGTGCTCGCGCCGGTCGCGCTCGGGCTCTGGATCCTGCCGCACACGGCGGGCTGGGGGCGGCACTGGCTGCGGCTCTTCATGACGACCACCTTCCAGCAGGCGATCCAGCTCATCGCCCTGGCGATGGGCTTCGGGATGCTCAACCTCCTCGCCGACATCGCCGCCTTCGAGCCCATCCAGGACCTCGTCTGGAAGCTCCTGCTGTCGCTCGCCTTCATCTACCTGGCGACGCGGGTGCCGTCGCTGCTGGGCAACGCCGGCACCTTCGACGCCTGGCTCCACACCCTCCACTTCGGCATGGCCCTGCCCGGGAGCATGGTGCGCTCGGCGCGGACCATCGGGATGTTCGGGCGGGGCGTGGCAGGAGCGGGAAGGGCGGCGGCCGGCGCAGGCGCCGCAGCTGGAGCGGCAGCGAGCACGACCCTTGCGGCCGGGGGCGCGGTGCGCTCCGCGGCGGAAACAGGCACGCCTGCTGAAGGTGCGGGCCTCCCCCGGAGCGCCAGCGAGTAGCGGCCAACACAAACACACACTGGCGTGGCGAGTTCGCGCCGCAACCACCCGAGGAGATGGAGCGATGTGCCAGTAGCGAGACGGAACAGCCTCACCGGAACGACCACGAACACGCGCAAGGAGTTGCAACCCAATGGAAGACCTCGTCCAGACCATCTCCAACATCGTCGGCATCCTCCTCGGCCTCGTGGGGGCCGTGGGCGTCGGCTTCTTCATCTACGGCGCCTACCTCTATCTCACCGCCAGCGGCGCGCCTCACCAGATGGAGCGCGGCAAGAGCGCGATGATGACGGCCCTCGCCGGCATCGTCCTGGCGATGGTGGCCTACGGCATCGTCGAGCTCGTGATGGGCGCCGTCGTGGATCCCGCCGTGAACGTGGGCAACGTGCCCACGCCCACGACGCCGACCCCCACGACGCAGTAGGGAGGGCATCCCATGCACGAGCACGAGGTGCCCACCCACGTGCAGGCCGAGGACCACGTCCTGCTCTGGTTCACGTTTCCCCAGATCGTTGCCCTGACGGCGGTCGCCGCCCTCGCCTACGGTGCCTACAGCCTCGCCCCCTTCGGTCCGGCGGGGGTGCGGGTGGCGCTGGCCATCCTCATCGGGCTGGTTGGGACGGCCGCGATCGTCGGTAAGATCGGGGGCCGGCGTCTGCCGCTGGTGGTGGCCGACCTTCTGCGCTTCTGGCTGGGGTCACGGCGTTACGCCGGCACTTCCGCCGAGCTGGGCAGGAGCGAACCGCCCCCACCGCCCCCACCCACGCCGAACCCTCTCCAGTTGCTGGCGAAGCGCACGCGGCGGGGCCTGCGCAGGCTCCGCAAGAAGCGACGGCGCAGCGGGCGCAAACCGTTCCGCGCCCATGGCCGTCTCGGCAAACGGCTCTTCCGCCGCCGGGGGGAGAGCGGCGCGGGTCATCGCGTCGACATCCGTTCGCTCGGGCGGCGCATGGGCTACGCCCTCCTCGCCGCCTCCATCGGGGTGACGACGGCCTGCGGCGTGATGGCGCTCGCGTCGCAGCCGGCCAGCGCCGATGGCCACGACCAGTGGTTCGAGGAGGAGGTGCTCACGCCCGAGTCCGTTCCCGGGCAGAGGCTGTTCCTCGAGCGGCTCACCGTCTACGGCGACCGCGCCGGATTCGCCCTGCGCGCCGCCACCGACCTCGACGTCCAGGTACGCGCCTACGGAGGCGACGACGGCCAGACCCTCGTCTACCAGGCGAAGGAGAGCCTCTTCACCGGCGAGCGCCGCAGCTGGGACGTTCCCCTGGATGGGGACTTCCCGTCGGTCACGGTCTCGTGGCAGGACGGCTTCGGCGAAGCGGGCGCGTTCGGTCTCGAGGGCGCGCAGCTTCCCCACCCGCTTCCCACCGTCGAAGGGGAGCTCTGCTCCCTGTCGATGACCTCGCTGTCGTGGTCGCCGGGGCGCATCGAGGGAGGCATCGCCTCCACGTGCGTCACAAACGTCGAGGAGCGGGTCGAGTTGCCGGTCGTCTCCGGTCACCACACCGAGTCGGTGACGGCCCTCATCGAGGCGGCTGTCTCCGGCCTCTCGGGAACGCTCATGGTCACGTCCGGCGCGTACTCGACAAGCGTCGCGCTCGTGCCGGACGGGAACACCGCCTTCCGGCTGTCCATCGAGAGCGGGGCGGGAATCCAGGGGGTGTCCATCGAGACCGCCCTCGAGGCGACCACGACGTCACCGCTGCCGGCGCTGGTGGAGTTGACCCACCACCCCGAGCGCACCGAGCAGCTCACGGAGACGGCCTCGGTCACGATCCCTGCCTTCGGCGACACCGTCACGGAGACCATCACGGTAACCGGCGAGGACGGCACCCCCGTGGTGCACAGCGTCACGGCGAGTTGCCACGTCCCCCAGTCGATCGTCCGCCAGGACGTCGTCTTCACCGTCATCCACGAGGAGCACGTGCGTGCCGAGGTCGTCGCGCGCGCTCCCCTCGTCCGCGCCCGGAGCGAGTCCCTCGCCCTGGCCCTGAGTGTCGCCTCCGACGACCCCTACGCGGCCCTCGGCTCGCAGGAGCCCGAGGAGGAGGAGCCGCTTCCGTCCACCCAGACCGCCGTCGACCCCGAGGTCCTGCAATGGCTCCTCGGGATCATCAACGGGCAGTAGCCGTGCTGAGGCGTGGTGGAACCGCCCTGCTCTTCGCCGGCGTCGCGCTCCTCTCGATGGGCGCGGGGCCGGCGCCGGAGGAGGAGCGGGCGATGCTCGAAGCCTTCAACGGGGCGCTCACGGCCATGGCCTACGCGGCCGCGGGCCTGGCCGTCTTCGCCATCGCCTGGGCGGGCGTCGTCCTCATGGCAGAGGGCGCCGAGGGGCGATCGGGCAGGGCACGCACGGCCGTCGTCATGGCGGTTGTGGGGCTCGTGATCGTCCTCTCGGCGAAAGGCATCGCCCTCGCCCTCCTCAGCGGCGTCATCCCGACGCCCTAGCCCAACAAGGAGAACGGACTCATGCGACTACCGGTACTGAAGCGAACGGCTCCGCCCATCATCGGTGGCACTGCGACCGCGGCTCCCGAGCCGCGGCCTCCGCTGCCGCTGCCGTTGTGCTTCCTCCTGTCCCACCTGGAGGAGGAGGCCGTCGTGCGGCTCGACGGCACGAGGGTCGGGGTCTGCGAGGTGCAGGGCCTTGAGCTCGACGAACCGAAGCTTGGGGCGTTCGCGGGCTTCCTCAACGCCCTCGACTTCCCCGTCCAGCTCCTCATCCGCCAGCACCCGCCCGACCTCGGGCGGATGCGGGAGGCGCTTCGGGAAGACGAGCCGCACGACTTGCCCGAGCGCACGAAGGCGGCGGCGGACTCCCTGCACGGCCTGCTGGAGGGCCTGGAGCGCCGCGAGGGCATCCTCGACCGGCGCTTCTACGCCATTTCCGAGGTGGAGCACGCGGAGGAGCTGCAGTCGCTGCTCGTCAGGGCGGGGCTCTCCGTCCACCCCCTGAAGGGCCGCGTCCTGCGCCGCCTGCTGCTGGCCGCGGCCCTGGGAGGGACGCCCACCGAGCGTGACGAGGAAGCCCCCGTCGAGGTCGAGGTCAACCGGCGCGACCTGCGTGTCGGGAACCACCTCGCCCGCGCGCTGCATCTCGGACGCTGGCCGCGCTCGCTCGCCCCCGGCTTCCTGCAGGGGCTGATGACGGCGGGCGCTCCCATGGATCTCTCCCTCCACCTGGGGGCGATCCCGGCCGAGCAGGCGGCGCGCACGCTGGAGTGGCAGAAGGTGCGGTTCGAGTCCGCTCAGAGCCTCTCCCTTAACAGGGGGCGCACCTTGTCGTCCGAGGCGGAGATTGCCCTTGAGGACGTGACCCGCCTTCGCGACGAGGTGCAGCGCGGACGGGAACGCCTCTTCCACGCTTCCCTCTCGGTGACGCTCCACGCCCCCGACGAGGAGACGCTCGACGAACTCACCCAGCGGGCGAAGGCGCACTTCGCCGCCACCCTGGGCAAGCTCGATGCGCTCGCCTTCCGCCAGCGCGAGGGGTTGCTCTCGACCCTTCCCCTTGCCCTCAATGCTGTCGCCGCCTGGCGCACGCTCGACACCTCCTCGATCGCGCGCCTGTACCCCTTCTCGCCGCCCGACCTCGACACCCGCAGCGGCACGCTCGCGGGCATCGACCTGCGGGCCTGCGCGCCCGTCGTCTACGACCCCTTCGACGGGACCCACCTCAACGCCAACACGGCCGTTCTCGCACGGTCGGGCTCGGGGAAGTCGTTCGCGACGAAGCTGGGAGTCCTGCGGGGCATCACCCGCGGTGTCGTCGCCTACGTCATCGACCCGGAGGGCGAGTACGCCTCCATGGCCCGCGCCGCGGGCGGGCGCGTCCTTTCCCCGGGCGTCGCTGACCAGGGCCTCAACCCCTTCATCATCGAGCACCGCGACGGGGAGGAGCTGCTGCAGCGCATCGGCAGCCTGCGCCGCCTGATCGAGGTGATGGTGGGCGAGCCGCTAGGGGCAGAGCGCCGCGCCGGCCTCGACCACGTCCTTGCCGCCTACTACGCCGAACCGCACGAGGGTGCCGGCTTCGGCGACTTCTACCGCTTCTTGCAGGAGAGCGACGAGGACCTGTCCAGGCTGCTGCGCCCCTTCGCCACGGGCAGCCTGCGCCACCTCCTTTCCGACGAAGGCGACGACCTGCTCGCCAACGAGGCGCTGGTCACCGTCTTCGACCTGCATCTCCTGGAGCCGAGCTGCGTCCCGCCGCGACGATGGTCTGCACGGAGACGGTCTGGGCGGCCGCCGCGAGAGACCCGAGGCCGCGCCTGCTCGTCGTGGACGAGGTCTGGTCGATCATGCAGCACCCCGAGGGCGCCGCCTTCATGGTGTCGATGGCGAAGCGCGCCAGGAAACACCGGCTGGGGCTGCAGTTCATCACCCAGGACGTGCAGGACCTCCTCAGCGAGGACTCCTCCCGCACCATCACCGGCCACTCCGGGCGCGCCCTCCTCCAGAACGCCGCCTTCAAGCTCCTCCTCCAGCAGGACGCCGCCGCCATCAGCACGGTGGGCGACGCCTTCGACCTCCCCCCGGACCTGCAGCGCTGGCTCCTCTCCTGCCAGCGGGGCGACGGGCTCCTGCTGGCGCGGGGCAACCGCTTCCCCATTCGCATCGAGGCCACCCCCGAGGAGCACGCCCTCGTCGAGTTTTCTCCCGGCTCTTCCTAAGGCCAGCGGAGCTGACGGTCTCGCACGCCTCTCGCGGAGAACAGGCACTCCAACCCGCCACTAGCGATGAAAGGAATACAGCCATGCGACTCAACCCCTTCTACCGACCCGAGCCCCGCCCGCCCGTCCTCCTCGCCATCATCCCGCCTCGCACGGGCGAGCGCACCCTGCTCGGCGTCGAGAACCTCCTCGCCTCCATCGCCACCCCCGAACCCTTCTCCCTGGAGCTCTCCGGCGACGAAGACGCCGTCACCCTCATGGCCCGCTGCCGCGACGGCGAGGTCGTGCGCGGCCAGATCGCCGCCCACTACCCGCAGGCGCGCCTCAGGGAGCTTTCCGCCGAGGAGGATCCCCTGCGTCTCGGCGAAGGGGAGCAGGCCTGGGGCCTGACCCTGACCACCACGGGTCCGGACTACGTGCCCCTCCGCACCTTCCGCGACGACGACCTGCTCGACCCCGGCTCCGACCCGCTCCTCGCCTTGCTGGGAGCGCTCGCCACCCCCGAGGAAGGAGAGCGGGTGGTCACCCGCCTCCTTTTGCGTTCCCTCGGCCCGGACTGGTCGCAACCCCACCAGGAGCTCGCCTTCGGGCAGCCGGCCGCCCAGCGCCCGGCCCCGAAGCCCGCGCCCTCCTCACAGGGTGCCTCGGGTGGTCCGGAGCCTCTCGCCCTCGCCGTCCTCGCCGTGGTCGGACTCGTCGGCTTCAAGGGCTGGGAGTGGGTGCAGAGCGGCGAGCCCCTCAAGGCCGCCCTCCTCGGCCTCGGGGCGCTCGGGGCGAGCATCGCCGGTCTCTGGGTCTGGCAGCGCTGGAAGGGCGGCCGCGACCGTGTCTACGACCCCGCCCTCATCAGGGAGAGGGTGTCGCGCGCGGCCTTCGAGGCGCGCATCGAGGTCACCGCCATCCTGTCCGCCGGCGGGAAGGCCGAGCGCGCCCGCGAGCTGCTGGAGCCGGTGGCGGCCGCCTACCGCCACTACGACCACCCCGCCGGGGCGCGGTTCAAGGTGGGGAAGGTGCGGCCCGTCCTGCCCACGCCCTCCCTCGAACCCGCCCCGCCCGGTCTCTTCGGCAGGCGCGGCATCCTCGGCGTGCGCGAGGTGGCCGCCCTCTGGCATCCGCCGGGGGCCGGGGACGAGACGCCCTTCGTCGAGCGCTCCGGCGCCAGGGCGCTGCCGCCCGTGGCCAGGGGCGTCGCCGGGGGCGCGCTCGTGGGGGAGACCACGGCGGGCGCTCCCGGGGAGATTCGTTTCCCCGACGACCTCCTGCGGCGGCACCACCTCTACGTGGCGCGCACGCGCATGGGCAAGTCGACGCTCATGGGGCACCTAGTCGCCCACAAGCTGCGGGAGAAGGCCGCCGGCCGCGACGGCGACGCCATCGTCGTGGTCGACCCGCACGCCGACCTGGTCGCCGAGCTCCTCGAGCAGGTGCCCGCGTCGCTCGTTGACCACGTGCGCCTGATCGACCTCGCCACGGAGGAGGGCTCGCCCGGCGTCAACCTACTCGACACGCGCATCTTCAGCGACCGGGACCGCACGGCCGACTCCGTTGTCAGGGTGGCGAGGGGGCTGTGGCAGCAGTGGGGGCCGAGGATGCAGTCCATCCTCGAGCAGAGCGTCAAGACGCTGCACGAGGCGAACGCCTCCCTCGATCCCGACGACCAGTACACCATCCTCGACGCCCTGCGGTTGCTCTCCGACGAGGGCTTCCGCGCCGAGGTGCTCGATCGGGTGACCGACCCCTACCTGCTGGAGTGGTGGGCACGCGACTTCGGGGGCTGGCGGCGTGAGTACCGCGCCGAGGCCCTCGCCCCGGTGCAGACGCGCCTCTCCTACTACGCCTCCTCGAAGCGGGCGCGCGCCATCCTCGGCCAGCCCCGCTCCACCATCGACCTGCGACGCGTCATCCTCGACGGCGGCGTCCTCTTCGTCTCCACGGCCCAGGGCGCCGTCGGGCGCGACGTGGCCGCCCTCGTGGGCGCCTCGCTCCTCAACCTCGTCGACGCCGTTGTCCGCGAGCAGGAGCGCCTGCCCCTGGAGCAGCGGCGGGGAGCACTCGTCGTTGTGGACGAGATGCAGTCCATGCCCGGCGTCGACTACGAGTCGATGCTCTCGGAGCTGGGCAAGTACGGGGCCTCCTTCGTGCTCGCCACCCAGAGCCTGGCCAAGCTGGCCGACCTCTCCCCCACCATGAAGGAATCCCCGCGGGAACCCAAGAGGGAACCGGGCAGGTCGACGGTCAGGAGCACCCTCCCGCCGGCGAGAGCAAGAGCCCTGAGCAGCTTCGGCACGAGCGGCTGGTGGCGTTGCTGCGGGAGGTGGCCGAGACCAGGGGCAAGGTGAAGGCGGCGGAGGCGCTGGGTGTGAGTTACCGCACGCTGGCGAGGGCCGTCGAGTCGGGCCGGCTGACAGGACGCATGACCGACGCGCTGGAGCGGCACCTGCGGGAGGTCCGGGGCACACCGGCTCCGAAGCCTGACCAGGCGGACGGGCTGGAGCAGCGTGTCGAGCAACTGGAAGTTGAGGTGGCGGAGCTGCGGACCCGCGTGGGAACCATCGGTACCGTCGTCGGGGTGCTGCAGGAGGACCAGGCCCGGGCGCTGGGTCACTGGGAACGAAGGCTGGCCCGGGCGGAAGCGCGGCAGGTGGCCGTGAACGGGTCGGGAGTGGTGACCTCGCCGGGCGTGAAGGGTGCACCGGAAGGGGCAGGAGGGAGGCTGGAGGTGAGGCGGCCCAGGCGGCCCTACCCCCAACTGGTGACAGTTGAGCCGGAGGAAGGCGAGGAGCACATCTTCGGTGAGGCGATGGCGGCCATCACCGAGTGGCGGGAGACACGAGAGATGTTAGAGCGGGTCAGGCGGCGGCTGGACAAGCTGGATGCCCGGAAGCGGATGGTGGAGTTGGAGATCACCATCATCGCGGACCACGAGCTGACGCTGACGCCGGCGGTCTACCCCTGGGACCGCGCCGACCGGCGCGACGAGGTCTGGCGTCGGAAGCAGTCGCTGGAGGACCTGAGAGTGGAGCGCAACCGGGCGCTGCTGTGGCGCTGGGTGCGGCGCGTGCTCACCCTGGGGCTGTGGTGGAAGTAGGGCCTACTTGGGCGGGTGTCGTAACGAGTGGAGATGCGGCGCAAGCGCTCGGAGTCAGCGGGAGGAGCGACCTCGCTGCGTTGTGCGTAGGGGTGTGGTCCTAATCCTACGCCCGCGCCCGGGTGCAGCAGACCGGCGCTAGACTAGGAGCCCGTTCTCCACCACATGAGGACCTTGTCTGGGCGGAGCAGGCGTCCACGGAATGTACCGTGCGAGTAGTTTGCCCAGAACTTAGCCGGGATGTCTTCAAGTACGTTCTCCATCCGGGAATTCTCTGCCGTCCATGCGTAGTCAGCTTCGAACGTGACCACAGGCACGGCGCATCCATTGATAGGCTTGAGAAGAAGACGGTACTCGCTACCCTTGGGTTCCTCTTCCTCTTCCTCACTGATCCACCAAGCCACGATGCGCTCTGGCTCAGTGATCCTCCCGACGAAGTTGCCAGAGTGGCGGTTTCCACGAAAGAAGGCCACTGGGACGTCTTCCCGCTCGTTGATGTAGGTCCCATCTGGCTTCGTCGCGGAGTCCGCCGCGATTGAGATGACAGGCAACTCGCACCCGTCAATCGGTTCAAAGAGGATGCGATAGACCTTTGTGGTCATGGCCGGCCTCCGAGCCTTGTTCCTAGGAAATGAAAAACTCAAGAGTTCGCTAGCTTGAAGTCATCGCGTTGAGCACTGCTTAGCCGCACTGTAACCCGCTCTTCCCCTTTTACGGAACGCTAAACCCCGTCGCGAAATTGGTCATCGCCGACGACCCACCTGCCCGTCTCTCTGTCGAAGACCAGGTTCACCGAGTAGATAGAGCGGTCCTCCCGAAGCGCCGGAGCACGATCGGAGGTAGAGGGCATGTCGGCATCATCTCCGAACTCGCGCAATTCCAACCCGGCCCGGTACCCTCCAAGCATGAAGGTCTTCATCAGCTCGGTCATCGGCGGGTTTGAGTTGTATCGGGACGCGGCAGCTACCGCGGTTGAAACCCTCGGTTACGAAGTCGTTCGGGCCGAGGACTTTGGTGCCACCGTAAGTTCTCCGCAGGAGGCTTGCCTTGCTGGAGTGCGCGAAGTTGACCTCACGATCCTGTTGCTTGGGGAGCGATATGGGGCAGAGCAACCGTCGGGCCTCTCGGCGACCCATGAGGAGTATCGGGAAGCCCAAGGGCGACAACCAGTACTGGCGTTCGTTCAGGAGGGGGTTGACCACGAGACTCGTCAGACGGAGTTCATCCGCGAGGTGCGTGAGTGGGAGACAGGTACCCTGACTAGCAGCTTTAGGACAGAAGTGGATCTCCGAGGTGCAGTGACACGGGGGCTGCACCTCTTCGCTGTCTCAGTTGCATCGGGCTCAATCGATGAGCGAGAGCTTCTCGCGATTGCCGAGGGAGGTGTTGATGACTCCACCGCTTCCAAGTTCTTCGGCGGCGAGCCAGAAGTCGTCCTGAGTCTCGCACCTGGGCCCCGTCGGGAAATCCTGCGGCCAAGTGAGCTTGAAGATGATTCGCTCGCGCGGGAACTCCAGCAGGAGGTGCTCTTTGGCACCCACTCGTTGTTCGCAGTCGAATCCGGAGCTTCGACCGAACTCCGCGGGGAACGGCTTGTCGTCTCGCAGGATCGTGCTTCTGTGGAGATCACCTCGGCGGGAGACATCGTCGTCCGTCAGGCGGCCATGGCAGCGGATCGAAGCTTCACCGAGATACCGGCACTGATCCAGGAGGACGTTTGTAGCTCCGTAGCAGACGCGCTGAAGTTGTCCGCTGTCATCCTTGACCGCATCGACTCTCCGAAGCGGCTCTCCCATATCGCAGCCGTTGCGGCGCTGACTGACGTTGGCTTCCAGGCGTGGCGTACCCGCGATGAGCACGACAAGAACCCAAACTCGGGAAGCTTCGGGATGGGACCGGATCGCACGGTCGTGCACCTCAATCCCGCTGTACGGACCCGCGCCGAGTTCAGCCAGCGTCCCGATGAGCTAGCACACGACCTGATGTACCTGTTCCGCCGGGAACTGAAGCAGTGAAGGGGACGGATGGGGCGACGCCGGCCACTGACTGCTGGCGGCGCTGATAGAAGGAAGCTCGTGCACCCCTTCGACTGCCTGACCGCGGAGATGAGCCGTTTAGGGGAACTATGTTGCTAGGTGCCCGGAGGACGGATGACCTCAGGCGGATCGCCGGTGCCCGTAAGTTCAATGCGCTGGGAGATCGATGCGCCATCACCGATGATTGGTGCATCTGTCACGAACAGGGTCCCGAAACTGTCATCGGGAAACCGAATCTCGAACGAACCCGGGTTGATTGCATGGAAGGCAACGCCTTCTGGCTCGGCGTGCCCGCCCCACGTGATGTGGTGGCCGTTCCTTCCTGTGTGCAGATGTGCGTTGACCTTGTAAGCCAGGTCGCTACTTTCCGGGATCAACGCTGCGGGTCCTGAGTACTGGGACACGAAAGCAGCATATCGCGGCGAAACTCAGTCGTCGAACCAAGGGGCGGTCTCGCTGTAGAGGTAGTTCCCGCCGAACCCGTAGAGCCTTACCGCTCTGCTACCTGCTGCCGCGCATTCGGGGTGCCTCGCGGGTGGTGTCAAACCTGCGCCTAAAGGTCTGTAACGCGAAAGGGGCATCGTCGCGGTTGATCTGCCCCCCGCCGCCGCGCGGATGGGTCTGACGTGGTAGGGAACCCTGGACTGAGGCTACCCTCGAAGTCTGGCAGACTTGGCGCGCCCAGGAGCACGCATGGCACAACTTGAGAGCCTGACCCCCGGAACCGTCGTCCGTGGTGTGACGCCAGACGGATCGGTGGAAGTCGTCAGCGTAAAGTGGTTTGGCGACTCGGCCGTGGAACTCACCTATAAGGTGCCCAGTACAGGCCTCGTCGACACTCAGCTTCTCTACCGCGACAGTGAAGAAGGCCTGGACGTTGTCGAACAGGGCCTTCCCTGGTCCTTTGATGGCGACGGCCGCCTGTTCCGCCTCGTCTCTGAGGCTCAGCGGATCAGCCTTGCACACCTGTACGACCCTGTCCTGGCGGTCCACACATCGATGGTGGACCCGCTTCCCCACCAGATAACGGCCGTCTACGACTCCATGCTGACGCGGCAGCCTCTGCGATTCCTGCTGGCCGACGATCCCGGCGCCGGCAAGACGATCATGGCAGGCCTCCTGATCAAGGAGCTCATCGCCCGTGGCGACCTCGAACGCTGCCTGGTCGTCTGCCCCGGCAGCCTCGCGGAGCAGTGGCAGGACGAACTCTCCAGCCGCTTCCAGCTGACCTTCGACATCATGACGAACGACAACCTCGAGGCCGCCAGTTCGGGCAACTGGTTCATGGAGACGCCGCTCGCCATCGCGCGTCTGGACAAGCTCGCTCGCGACGAGGATGTGCAGAACCTCCTTCGCGTGCCCGAGGCGGGTTGGGACCTGATCATCTGTGACGAGGCGCACAAGATGTCGGCCTCGTACTTCGGCGGAGAGATCAAGTACACGAAGCGGTATCGGCTGGGCCAGCTCATGTCTGAGCAGACCCGCCACTTCCTGCTGCTGACCGCCACACCCCACAACGGCAAGGAGGAGGACTTCCAACTCTTCCTGGCCCTCCTCGATGGCGACCGCTTCGAGGGCCGCTTCCGGGACGGCGTACACACCGTCGACGCCTCCGACCTGATGCGCCGCATGGTGAAAGAGAGGCTGTTCAAGTTCGATGCGACCCCGCTATTCCCCGAGCGCCGCGCCTACGCCGTTCCCTACAAGCTGTCCGACGGCGAAGCGCACCTCTATCGAGAAGTTACCGAGTACGTCCGCGAGGAGTTCAACCGGGCGGAGGCGCTCCAGAACGACAAGCGGGCGGGAACCGTCGGCTTTGCGCTGACCATCCTCCAGCGGCGGCTCGCCTCCTCGCCGGAGGCCATCTACCAGTCGCTGCGAAGGCGGAAGGAGCGCCTACAGAACCGCCTTCGAGAGCTGCAGGTCCTTCAGCGCGGTGGGCAGGTCGAGACGGCCCTGAGCGGGAACTTTGGGTGGCTGGATGACGAGGACATCGAAGATATTGAGGACGCCCCGGGGGATGAAAGCGACGCTGCTGAGGAAGAAATCCTCGACCGCGCGACCGCCGCGCGTACCATCGGCGAGCTCGAGACGGAGATCGCCATTCTCCAGCGCTTGGAAGGGCTGGCGCAGGGCGTGCGGCGGGGTGGTGAAGACCGGAAGTGGCAGGAGTTGGCCACCCTCCTGAGCCGGCTGTTCGCCTCGTCCCCCGCAGCCGGTAACGGCGTTGCTGGCGCCGGCCAGTCGGACGATGGCTTCATCCCGTCGCCTGACCAGAAGCTCGTCGTGTTCACTGAGCACAAGGACACGCTCAATTACCTGGAGAACCGCATCGTCACGCTCCTCGGCCGGGAAGAGGCCGTCAAGGTCATCCATGGAGGCATCGGGCGGGAGGACCGACGCGCCATCCAGGAGTCCTTCCGGTACGACCCCCAGGTGCAAGTCCTCATAGCGACAGACGCCGCCTCCGAGGGCATCAACCTGCAGCGCGCCCACCTGATGGTGAACTACGACCTCCCCTGGAATCCGAACCGCATCGAGCAGCGCTTCGGGCGGATCCACCGCATCGGGCAGGCGAAGGTCTGCCACCTCTGGAACCTGATCGCGGAGGAGACGCGCGAGGGCGATGTCTACCACACCCTGCTGAAGAAGCTGGAAGGTGCCCGCCAGGCCCTCGGCGGGCAGGTGTTCGATGTCCTCGGGAAGCTGCAATTCGAGGGAAAGCCGCTGCGCGACCTCTTGCTTGAAGCCGTGCGCTACGGCGAGCAGCCCGATGTCCAGGCCCGACTGACCCGTGTTGTGAACGACGCCTTCGATCGTGGACAGGTGCAGGACCTGCTCGAGGAGTCCGCCCTTGTTCGGGAGTCGATGGACACGACGCAGGTGCGCCGGATCCGCGAGGACATGGAGCGTGCCGAGGCCCGCCGGCTCCAGCCCCACTACGTCGAGGCCTTTTTTCTTGAGGCGTTCCGGTTGCTCGGCGGCCGGATCACCGAGCGAGAGCCGCGCCGCTATCACGTGAGCCACGTTCCGGCCCTGGTGCGTCAGCGGGACCGCCTCATTGGCGTGGGTGCCCCCGTGCTGTCCAGATACGAGCGCATCACCTTCGAGAAGTCGCTCGTCACCGTGCCGGGGAAGCCGCCCGCCGCCTTCGTCTGTCCCGGCCACGGACTGCTTGATGCGACCATCGACTTGGTGCTGGAGCGCTATCGCGACCTGCTCAGGCAGGCTGCCGTCCTCGTCGACGACCACGACCCCGGCGAGGAGCCCCGCGTCCTCCTCTACCTGGAGCACAGCATCCGCGACGGCAGCCGCACCCGCTCCGGGGAGCAGCGCACCGTCTCCAAGCGCGTCCTCTATGTGAGCGTCGATGCCGAGGGGAACTCGGTGTCGCCCGAGTATGCGCCCTATCTCGACTACCGCCCCCTCAGGGACGACGAGCCCGATGTCCAAGATATCCTCGACCGTCCCGAGTGCGCCTGGATCGGCGTCGAGTCGGAGGCGAAGGCGATGGAGTACGCGGTCTCCGAGGTCGTGCCGGAGCACCTGGAGGAGGTGCGCTCCCGCAAGCTGGAGCTACTCGACAAGACGGAGGCGGCAGTCAAGGAGCGTCTGACGAAGGAGATCGCGTACTGGGACCACCGCGCCGCCGAGCTGCTGGAGCAGGAGCGCGCGGGGAAGTCCAACTCGCGCCTCAACTCCGGCGAGGCCAGCCGCCGGGCAGACGACCTCCAGGGGCGGCTGCAGAAGCGCATGAACGAGATCAAGCGGGAGCGGCAGCTCTCCGCAATGCCACCGGTGGTCCTCGGCGGCGTGCTCGTGGTGCCCGCAGGACTCATCCGCAAGATGACCGGCTCGACCGAAAGGGTCGTCACGCACGATACGCAGGTAGCCGCGGCCCGCGCGAGGGCGGCCGTCATGGAGGTCGAGCGGGGTCTCGGCTTTGAGCCCGTGGACCGTGAGACCGACAAGCTCGGCTACGACATCGAAAGCCGTGTGCCCGGGACGGGCAAGCTGCGCTTCATCGAGGTGAAGGGACGACAGGAGGGCGCGGCGACCGTCACCGTGACGAAGAACGAGATCCTCACGTCCCTCAACAAGCCCGACGACTTCATCCTCGCCATCGTCGAGTTTCGGGATGGCGGCGAGGACTCGGTCCACTACGTACGACAGCCGTTCCGGCGAGAGCCGGACTTCGGCGCAGCCAGCGTCAATTACGAGCTGCCGAAGCTCCTGGCCCGGGCGGAAGCCCCACGGTAACAAGCGGAGACTTGGACGAATATGACAGCCCTCGATGCCATCAAGCAACGTACCTTCCCGGTCAAGTACCGCAATCGGGATGGGGATCTTATGAGTGGTACTGCCTTCGTAATAGACCACCAAGGGAAAGAGTACTTAGTGACTGCTCATCACATCGTCACGGACGACGCTCCCTCTTCCCGTATAGAGGTCTTTCACGGTGGGAAATGGATTGAAGAGTGGTACACGCTTGTCGGCCTCGGTCCAGTACTCAGTGACCGAAGTAGCAAGGTGGACGTGGCCGTCCTAAAGCTGTGGAATTCACTTCCGACCGGCGCTTCTGTGGCGGTATCTTCGGCCGGTCTTGTTGATGGGCAGGTGGTCCACATCCTTGGCTTCCCGACCGCGAAGAGCGCCTTTTCCACAGTGACCGTCGTGACCGGCACCTTCACGGGGTTTCGAGACGAAGAGTCCTGCATGCACTTTGAAGCTGAAGCTACTAAGGGCATGAGTGGAGGCCCGGTTGTATTCGTGCCCGAGGGCCAGTCCTCCAGCGAGCCCAGGATTGCCGGTGTCGTGGCCCATATCCCGTCTACCCCCTGTTCGGTCCCGCTTCCTTCCACCATGGCAGCCTATGACATTCGACGAGCCATCGACCTAATCTGATGTCAGGCTGCCCCAGCACTGAAAGACTGGCAACATGACCCAAGAGACGCCCCCGGTCATCACCCGCAAGAAGCTGATCGAAGTGGCGCTGCCGCTGGACGCCATCAACGCGGCCTCAGCTAAAGAGAAAATGCCCGGGATCGGTGCTCACCCGCGGGGTCTGCACCTCTGGTGGGCACGGCGACCGCTAGCGGCTGCGCGGGCCGTTCTCTTCGCGCAGCTTGTGGACGACCCATCCTCCTGGCCCGAGTTGTTCCTCACAGAAGAGAAGCAGGATCAGGAGCGCCAGCGGCTCTTTGGCATCATCGAAGAGTTGGTGAAGTGGGAGAACACGACGAACGAGCAGGTGATCGAGGCGGCGCGTGAGGAGATCCGGGCGAGTTGGCGGCGCACCTGCGAGGACAACCGCAACCACCCCCAGGCGGCCGAGCTGTTCGACCCCGGCAGGCCCCCGGCCTTCCACGACCCCTTCGCGGGCGGAGGCTCCATCCCGTTGGAAGCGCAGAGGCTTGGACTGGAGGCGAACGCCAGCGACCTCAACCCTGTGGCGGTGCTAATCAACAAGGCGATGATCGAGATACCGCCCCGCTTCGCTGGGGAGCCGCCCGTGAACTCCGAAAGCCGCACGGGGCAGGCCAGCATCGAAGCCGCCTGGAAGGGCGCTCGGGGCCTGGCCGAGGATGTCCGCTACTACGGCAAGTGGATGCGCGACGAGGCTGAGAATCGCATCGGTCACCTCTACCCGAGGGTGACCGTAACAGAGGCAATGGCGCGCGAGCGCCCCGACCTGAAGCCGTACGTGGGCCGCGAGTTGGCCGTCATCGCCTGGCTGTGGGCACGCACGGTGAAGAGCCCCAACCCCGCCTTCGCCGAGGTAGACGTACCCCTCGCTTCGACCTTCGTCCTGTCGAAGAAGAAGGGGAAGGAGGCCTACGTAGAGCCCGTTGTCGAGGACGGTGACTACCGCTTCACAGTCAAGGCAGGGCCGCCGCCAGAGTCGGCCACGAAAGGCACAAAGCTGGCTCGGGGCGCGAACTTCGAGTGCATCATGTCAGGAATTCCACTGACGGGTGACTACATCAAGTCCGAAGGAAGGGCGGGGCGAATGGGTGCCCAACTCATGGCAATCGTGGCTGAGGGCGATCGGTCACGCGTCTACTTTGGACCGTTGACGGAGCATGAGGCTGTCGTCAACAAAGCTGAGCTACCCTGGGTGCCTGATGGAGAGATCGCTCCAGACCGACGCTCGATGTTCACGCCGCTGTACGGTCTGACCCACTTCAAGCACCTCTTCACCGATCGGCAACTGGTGGCGCTCACCACTCTGTCCGACTTAGTCGGGGAAGCGCGAGACTTCATCCGCGTCGACGCCGTGGCCGCTGGCTTCCCGGACGACGGTGTCTCCCTCCGCGACGGCGGCACCGGTGCCACGGCCTACGCAGAGGCTGTCAGCGTGTACTTGGCCTTCGCGCTCGACAGGGTTGCAGACTTCTCTAACTCTTGCACACGCTGGGTACCTAGCAATGAAAAGGCGATGAGTCTGTATGGAAAACAGGCTATTGCAATGACCTGGGACTATCCTGAAGTCGGTGTTCTTAACGATGTAGTGGGGGGCCTAAAGCCCGCAGCAGAATACGTAGCTAAGTGTATTGCCACTCTTCCGGTATCCAACGCCGGGGAAGCCTCGCTTCAGAGCGCACTGGAAAATGTTCTGTCGCGGGACAGAGTTGTGTCGACAGACCCTCCCTATTATGACAATGTTGGGTACGCAGACTTATCCGACTTCTTCTATGCGTGGCTGAGGAGTTCTTTGTCTACCGTCTATCCTGAAATCTTCGCCACGCTGGAGACGCCAAAGACTGAGGAGCTCGTCGCCAGCCCCTATCGGCACGGCAGCAAGGGCGATGCCGAAGGCTTCTTTCTCGACGGGATGTCGAAAGCTCTACAGCTCTTGGCCAGTCAATCAAGCCGGCTAAGTCCTGTCACAATTTACTATGCCTTCAAGCAGTCAGAGCGGGGAGGTAGCGTAGCCGCTGGCAGCACAGGCTGGGAGACGTTCTTGGACGCAGCCATCCAAGCTGGATTCTCGGTCACCGGAACATGGCCTATGCGGACAGAGCAGGCCTATCGCATGATTGGGATGGGCAGCAACGCGCTCGCCTCCAGTGTCGTCTTGGCCTGCCGTCCTCGTCCGGTGGATGCGCCTGTAGCAACCCGCCGGGAGTTCGTCGACGCACTCAGGGCCGACCTTCCAGGCGCGCTCACCCAGATGCAGAGCGGGAACATCGCACCAGTGGACCTCGCTCAGGCCGCCATAGGACCAGGCATGGCAGTGTTCACGCGCTATTCCAAGGTTCTGGATGCGAGCGGTGAACCGGTGTCTGTCCGAGATGCCCTCGCCCTCATCAACCAGACGCTGGACGAGACTCTGGCCGAACAGGAAGGCGACTTCGACGCGGACACACGCTGGGCGCTCGCCTGGTTCGAGGAGTCGGGCTTTGGCGAGGGCGACTTCGGCGTGGCCGAAACGCTCTCCAAAGCCAAGAACACGAGCGTCGAGGGCATGGTCGACGCGGGCATCCTCGTGTCGCGGGCTGGCAAAGTGCGCCTCCTGCCTCCTGACGAGCTCCCCGAGGACTGGGATCCACAGACGGAGCGGCGGCTCACCGTCTGGGAGTCGGTGCACCACCTCGTGCGGGTCCTCCACCTCGGCGAGGAGCCCGCGTCGGAGGTTGTGGCCCAGCTCGGGGTCATGGCTGAGCCGGCGCGGGAGCTTGCCTACCGCCTCTACCGCATCTGCGATCAGAAGAATCGCCCCCAGGAGGCGCTCGACTACAACACCCTCATCCAGGTCTGGCCCGATCTCGCCAGCCTCGCCCGCCAGCAGGCCCCCGTCCGGCAGGGCACCCTCCTTGCGCCGGTCGAGGAGGCGTGACCCTAACTCTGCTACCGTGCGGGAAGTTCACGGGAGATAGTGCGATCATAGGGTGCGACTAACTCGAAAGGGTCGTTCGGGAGAACGGTATGGCTACCACCGACCAGGAGCGCGCGACAGCCGTCGAGCCGGTTGTGGCGACGATGGTGAAGCGCATCGCCGACGGGTTCGACCCTGAGCGCATCCTCCTGTTCGGCTCGCGTGCGCGCGGTGAGGCAAGGGACTGGAGCGACGTGGACCTTCTGGTGGTAATGCCGGATGGGACGGACCGGCGCGAAGCCGCCATCAAAATGCGCGGCGCCGTGGGGGATTTGCCGGTCGCCAAGGACATCGTCGTCACAACGCCCGACCACATCGCGCGGCGCGGCCACGTCATCGGCACCGTGCTGCGCCCCGCCCTGCGCGAGGGCAGGGTTCTCTATGAGCGAGCCTGAGAGCGCGGCGGAGGCGCTTCGCTGGTTGAGCTACGCGCGGGAGGACCTCGAAATCGCCGGACAGATGGCGCTTGCTTCCAGGTCGCGCTATGCGTGCTGGTTCTCCCAGCAGGCGGCCGAGAAGACGCTGAAGGCCGTACTCGTCATGGAGAGTATCGAATTCCCTTACAGCCACGACCTGCGGCGCCTGCGTGATCTCTTCCCGGAGGGCTGGCCTCAGGGCGCCTCGCCCGACCTGCTCGACCGGCTGACGGAGTGGGGGGCGGAGGCGAGGTATCCGGGCGACTGGCCGGAACCCACAGCTGCGGATGCGACTCGCGCAGAGTCGGAGGCTCGCTCAATCTACGACGCCGTGGCGGCCGAGTTCAGTCGCCGCGGTTTGACCCTCGAATAGACCCCTACACCGGAGGACCCCTATGGCCCCCACCAACCAGGAGCGCGTCGGCAAGGCGATGGAGCTGCTCAAGAGCGGCCTCGCGCACTTTGTCTCGCGGGAGTTCATCAGCCACTACCAGGGCCGGACGGTCGAAGAGTTGGAGCGTCTGCTCAACTCCCGGATCGACGACCGGGCCAAGCCTTTCGGCGAGTTGGATGTGGCCGCCCTTCTGAAGGTCCTGGAGTACGCCTGGAACGACGTCTACCGCGACGTGCTGGGCCGCACGGAACGCAGCATCGTCTTCGAGCTGCGGGACATTCGCAACGCCTGGGCACACCAGCGCGCGTTCTCGACCGACGACACATACCGGGCTCTCGACTCGACCCACCGCCTCCTGATGGCGGTCTCCTCCCCCGTAGCCACCGAGCTCGAGCAAATGAAGACGGAACTCCTGCGCGTTCGTTTCAACGAGCAGGCGCGGACGCAGCGCCGGCGCGCCGCGTCCACCGGCGTCGAGAGCCAGACCGCGGGCGGGCTACGCCCCTGGCGCGAGGTCGTGACTCCGCACCAGGACGTCTCCAGTGGTCTCTACCAGCAGGCTGAGTTCGCCGCCGATCTCTGGCAGGTCCACCTTGGCCAGGGTGAACCCGAGTACCGCGATCCCGCGGAGTTCTTCCGCCGCACCTACCTGACCGACAGCCTCCGGCACCTCCTCGATGGCGCGATCCGTCGGCTTACCGGCACTGGAGGCGACCCCGTCATCCAACTCCAGACCAACTTCGGCGGCGGCAAGACCCACTCCATGCTCGCCCTCTACCACCTCTTCTCCGGCACGCCGGTGGGCGAGCTTGCGGACATGGAAGCGGTCATGCAGCAGACCGGCGCCGAGAGCCTGCCCGAGGTCAAGCGCGTCGTGCTGGTGGGCAACCGCATCTCCCCCGGCAACCCGGACACGAAGCCGGACGGCACGGAGGTGAGGACGCTCTGGGGTGAGCTCGCCTGGCAGCTGGGGTTCGCGGCCGGCGGCATCGAGGAGGCGCGTCGGGCGTACGAGCGCGTCCGGCGCGACGACGAACGCGCGACGAGTCCCGGCGACACCATCCGCGAACTCATGGCGGAGTACGGTCCCGCCCTCATCCTTATCGACGAGTGGGTCGCCTACGCGCGCCAGCTCCACGACGAGGGCGACCTGCCCGCAGGGAGCTTTGAGACGCAGTTCACCTTCGCGCAGGCGCTCACGGAGTCGGCCAAGCTGGTTCCAAACTGCTTCCTCGTTATCAGCCTCCCCGCTTCCGAGTCGGGGAACTCCCCCGGCGCCCAGGCCGACGACGAGGAGGTGGGTGGACGACGGGGCCGCGCCGCCCTCGCACGCCTGCGTAACGTGATCGGGCGTGTCGACTCATCCTGGCGGCCCGCCACGGCCGAGGAGAGCTTCGAGATCGTCCGCCGCAGGCTGTTCGAGACCATCACGGACAACGAGGGCTTCGCCACCCGTGACAACGTCGCCCGGGCCTTCTGCAACCTCTACCGGACGAACCAGCAGGAGTTTCCGCAGGAGTGCGCCGAGGGCGAGTACGAGCAACGGATCAAGGCCGCCTACCCCATCCACCCGGAGGTCTTCGACCGGCTCTACACGGACTGGTCGACGCTCCAGAGCTTCCAGCGCACGCGCGGTGTGCTGCGTCTCATGGCGGCGGTGGTGCACAGCCTCTGGCAGCAGGGGGACCGCAATCCACTGGTCCTACCCGCGAACCTTCCCCTCGACGACCCGCGCGTCCAGTTTGAGCTGACTCGCTACCTCCCCGAGAACTGGGTGCCGGTCATCGAGAGCGACATCGACGGCGGAAGCGCGCTACCCATGCGCCTCGACGGCGAGATCCCCAGCCTGGGGAAGTTCGGCGCCTGCCGAAGGGTGGCGCGCACTATCTACCTCGGGTCCGCACCCACGCCAGCGGCGGCCAACCAGGGGATCGAGGACCGGCACATCAAGCTCGGCTGCGTCATGCCCGGCGAACAGCCCAACGTCTTCGGCGATGCGCTGCGTCGTCTGAGTGGCAGGGCGCGCTATCTCTACCAAGACGGCACGCGTTACTGGTATTCGACCCAGCCGACCGTTGCCCGCCTGGCTGACGACCGCGCCCAGGCCTACCTCCGCGATCGCCCCCAGGACATCGAGGAGGAGATCAAGAAGCGGCTCCAGTCCGACCTCGGCAACCGGGGCGACTTCAGCGGTGTCCACCTCTTTCCATCGTCGGAGCACGATGTGCAAGACGCACTCGAGACACGGCTTGTCGTGCTCAGCCCCGACCATCCCTACAGCTCGCGGGAGGGGACGGACGAATCCCGCGCCGTGGTCGCTGCCACCTCGATCCTGGAGTCGCGCGGGAATACACCGCGGCTCTTCCGGAACACGCTTGCGTTCCTCGCTCCCGACGAGACGCGGCTCCAGGAGCTGCAGCAGGGCATCAGCCTCTACCTCGCGTGGAGTTCGATCCTGCGAGACAAAGAGGCCCTTGACCTCCCACCGCACCAGGTTCGGCAAGCCGAACAGCAGCAAAGTGCCGCCTCTGGCGCCGTCGATGCCCGCATCGGGGAGACCTACCAGTGGTTGTTGGCCCCGACTCAATCGACACCGCAATCCGAGGTCGAGTGGCGCGCCATCCGGCTGACCGCTCAGGGCGGTCTCGCCGAGCGCGCCGCCAGACGCATGCGGAACGACGAACTGCTGATCGCCACGTTCGCTGGCACCCGCCTCCGCATGGAGCTGGATCGTGTCCCGCTCTGGCGCGAAGAACACGTCGAGGTCCGGCAACTCCTGGACGACTTCGCGCGCTACCTCTACCTACCGAGGCTCAAGGAGCCGTCGGTGCTGCTTGACGCGATTCGCGACGGTCTCGGCCTGATGACCTGGGCGCAGGACTCGTTCGCGTACGCAGACAGCTATGACGAGGGCGCCGGACGGTATCGAGGCCTCCACCATGGCCCACGCGGTCCCCTCACGGACAGCGACCCGGGCTTAGTCGTCCGCCCCGAAGTGGCCAGGAAGCAACTGGACGCCGAGGCGGTCGCTGCAACCGAGAGTGAAGGGGCGGAAACGACCTACCCACAGGGTGATGGCGAATACGTGGAGTTTCGAGAGGAGCCCACAACAGAACCACTCCCCGGCATCGAAGATCTGGTCCAGGCAAAGCGCTACCACGGCTCAGTACGGCTAGATCCGACACGCGTCGGCCGAGATGCCGGCAAGATCGCGGATGAGGTGATCGCGCACCTCGCCGGGCTTACTGGAGCAGATGTCAGGTTGACGCTCGAAATCGAGGCCGACATCCCCAACGGTGCACCGGAGCAGGTCGTGCGCGTTGTGACGGAGAACAGCAAGACCCTGAAGTTCGAGGACACCGGTTTCGAGAGCGAGTAGAGAGCTGGGTCGAGACTCAGGCAACGGCGGGAACAGTTCAAGTGCGGAGGGCTTCATGGGAACAGGCTTCGCGAGAAGTCAGGAAGGACGCAGCGTGCCTCTCAAGGAGCAGAGCCTTGGGGAACTATGTGCCTAAGTGCCCAGCGGCTCCTCAGGGAACGAAGATCCCCGAGTGAGAACGACCGGCGAATCCACGGAGACCCCTGCCGACCAATGGTCGGTCGACAGAACCCTCACCAACGGCCTGGTGAATCTCATCGCGAAACGGCACCCTATCGTGGTACGCTAGCACGCATGTTCTGCGTCAAAGTGGATCTCGAGAAGCGACTCGCCATCCTGCATCTCTGTCGTTGCCAGCATGTCCCGACCTTCGTTCGACACAACGCTGGAGCTCCGGCAGCCACGGACGCCATGCAGTTTTGGCTTCAGGGCTGCGCGACGAAAAGCGAGGCGGAGCGTCGGGTGAACGAAACTCGGCGAAGCATACCTGTCAGCCTCGATACATGTTCGGACTGTATCTAGGGACTCGGGTACTACGTCCGCAGCTCAGGCGGAGGAGACAGCGGTGAGCGAGACGACAAGCAGGTTCCCGCCCGGCTGGGACGAAGAGCGCGTGCGCCACGTCATTGAGCACTACGAAGGCCAGTCGGACGACGAGTTGGCGGCGGAGATCGAGACCGCCTTCGAGGACAGGTCGCAAACCGTGATGGTCATCCCAAACGATCTCGTTCCTGCTGTGAGGGCGCTCCTCTCTGAGTCCTCCGGTCCCACGCCGGCTTCCCCTACGCCCTGATGAGGGGTGGCGCGCTCTGTCACCGGTCACCGCCGAAGAACGCTCGGCGGGCATTGCGATAGAAAGCTCCCAGCGTCCCACGAAGGCGATAGCTCGGCTCAGCGATGCCACTTGCGGGGCGAACAAAACCCCGCCAGCCCCCAGAAAGGAGCGGCGGGGAAGATCATTGAGAGGATAGTCGGAGATCACCGAAGGCGCCTGTCTCAACGTCACAGAGCCACCGCCCACTGGAACGTTCGCACGACTGCGCGCGTTGGCCTACCAGCCCCCGGCAAGAGGGTGCGGGCGTGCATCCCCAGGGCAAGGGCGAACTCCAGCCGCGAGCCGCCTCGGTCCAGCCGACCTCACGTCCCGTCGATGGAGCCTCAGCACTCCAGATGGCGCTCGAAGAACGCCAACATCGAGGTCCACGCCGCCTCGGCCGAGGGCTCGTGATGGGCAGCCGTCATGGGCGAGAACCGCACCAGCAGCGACTGCAATCGGCCGTACCGGTTCATGAACGAGTGGCCGGCATCGGGGTAGATCGTGACCTCGTGTTCCACGCCCAGTTCCTGCAGATGGCCGCGCAACCGTTCAGCGTGGCCGCTGAACACGCGGTCCTGGCCACCGTAGCCGCCGACCACCGGGCAGATCCCCTCGATCGCCTGACGCTCCTTCGGGACGGCACCGTAGAAGTCCGCCACCGCGCCGATCGGCGCGCGGGCAGCGTAGAGGATGGCGAACCCGCCGCCCATGCAGAACCCGGCCACCGCCAGGCGCGAGGCGTCGACCTCGGGCCGCGCCGCCAGCCACTGGCGGGCGGCCTCGATGTCGTCGAAGGCGCGACCCGTGCCGCTGCGCAGCGCGGCCATGGTGCGGCGGATGCAGAGCAGCCGGGGGCCGGCTCCGGCCGAGTACAGATCCGGTGCAAGCGCCACATAGCCATGGTCGGCAAAACGCCGGGCGATCCGCCGGATGTCGTCGTTCAGGCCGAACAGTTCATGCAGGACGATCACGCCCGGCCGGGGACCGGCAGCCTGACCTGTAGTGGCCAGGTAGGCCGATAGCTCTCCGCCGCTGGTCGCCAGGCGAACGTCTTCAGTCAGCATGGCGCACCTGCATCGAGATCTCTGGTGATTCTACAGAGAGCGCCTTTGCCGCCGCCTGAGGCCCCGCCTCTCCACGGAGAGTCCCCCGCTGCGGTATCACCTGCAGCAGTACGACCAGGGCGAAGGTTCTACCCCCAATAGGGCTAGGGGGTACCGGTCGCTCCGCGGCGTACCCCATCCGCTCTCGGTGACCGAGATTGACCGGAGGTGCTCGTGACAACGAGGATGAGCCGGCGCGCGGCAGGGGCGGAACGGTGCAGCTTGCGGTGACCCGGGAGGTGGTATGACGGAGGGCTCGAGCGTCGACATTGCCAGCCTCGAGAAGCTGGGTGAGGGGTACGAGGCGGAGATCTTCGCGTGGGAGGATGGTCAGGCCCTGCGGCTGTTCCGCGAGGGGTACGAAGCCAACGTCGAGCCGGAGCGGATCGCGATACCGGCGGCTCTGGCGGGAGGCATCCCGGCGCCGCGCCTGGGGGAGGCGCTGCGCCTCGGCGGCCGCGCAGGCACGATCATGGAGCGCATCGACGGAGAAAACCTGCTCGACCTGGTGGGGCGAAAGCCGTGGCTCCTGACGCGGGAGGCGTGGGAGACGGGCAAGATCCATGCCCGGCTGAACGCGCTTCCCGCCCCCTCAGGAATCGCGACCGTCCACGAGCGGGCGCGCGAGTGGGTCGGGAACGTGGAGATTCCGCCGCACCTGGCGGCACTCGCCAGGGAAACGCTCAAGGGGCTCGAAGGCGGAGACCGGTTCTGCCACGGAGACTTTCACGCCGGGAACGTCTTGCTGGAGCGGGGAGGGCGGCGGGTGGTGATCGACTGGGGGTCCTGTGCGGCCGGGCCACCCGAGGCGGACGTGGCTCGGACGGTGACCCTGGTGCGGCTGGGGGAACCCCTCGACGCGACCCCGGCGATGCGTGTGATCACGCGGCTGTTCCGACCGTTGGCCGCATTCGCCTACTTGCGGGGCTACCAGCTGACGGGGCCGGTCGACACGAACCTGATGTGGCGCTGGGTGGTCGTGCGAGCGATCGAGCATCTGGCCATCCTGCGGGCGATCCGCCCACCCGACGAGGACATCCCGTTGCGAGTGACAGCGGTCGAGCGGCTGGTGACGTTGGCGAAGAAACGGGCAGGTGCGTAATCAGGCGCCTGGCCTTCCCCCGGCTCTCCGCATCAGGGCTCGCAGTGCGCGGCCGCAAGCGTCTGGCCGCTCTCACAAGAACCCGATTCAAGGTGTGGGGCAATGGCCCCGGCGATGCCTCGAACCGGGGAGCCGGACGAGGCGCCGGTGCACTCCCACGTCTGTTCTCAGGCCCACGTGGCCAGCGCGCCGCCGAAGCACAGGACGGCGAGGTCCACCAGCCACCACACCTGGGGGTGGGACCGCAGGCGTCTGTCGCAGTCCATAGCCCGCGTACAGGCCTGCGAACACCACGATCGCGACGCCGACCACAAAGAAACCCACCGAGCCTCCTCAGGCGCTGCCCAAGTGTAGGAGGTCTCGTCCGGCTGCAGCTCCGCGCCGCTGCGTGCGCCGGCAACCTCCCCGGCAAAGGGCAATCACGGCTTCGCGCCGGGGCTATTGCCAGACGTTGTAGGATGCGACCCACACGGTCGGAGGCGCAGCCATGCCTGAGTTCGATACCGTCATAAAGGGTGGCACCGTCATCGACGGGCTGCGCACCCCCCGCTTCAAGGCCGACATCGGCATCAAGGACGGGCGCATCGCGTCGATAGGCGCGGTCAACGCGTCGGACGCAGCGAAGGTGCTCGACGCGAGCGGCCTGATGGTCGCGCCCGGCTTCGTCGATCTGCACACCCATTACGACTCCCAGGTGTTCTGGGATCCGTGGTGCTCGATCTCCGGGTGGCACGGCGTCACCTCGGTCGTGATCGGGAACTGCGGCTTCGGGTTCGCGCCGGTGAAGCCCAAGGACCAGGACCGCGCCATGCTCACCATGGCGCGCAACGAGGCCGTTCCCCTCGCAACGATGCAGGAAGGAATGCCCTGGGACTGGGAGACCTACCCGGAGTTCCTCCAGAGCCTTGAGCGGACGCCCAAGGGCGTGAACCTGCTCAGCTACCTTGGCCTGAACCCGCTGCTCGTCTATGTGATGGGCATCGAGGAGAAGGGGCGGGCGGCCACCGACGAGGAGATGGACCGCATGTGCCAGATCCTCGAGGAGGCGATGGAGATCGGGTGCTGCGGCTTCTCGACCCAGCTTTCAGGCGAAGGCAGCGTCCAGCGCGACTACGACGGCACGCCGATGATCACGGACGTGATGCCGCACGAGGACGTCATCAAGCTGGCGCGCGTGCTCAAGAAGGTGGGCCGGGGATTCATCCAGGGGGCGGGGGTCAGCCGCGAGCTGACTGAGGCGCTCTGTCAGGCCAGCGGCCGCCCCGTGATGAGCAGCCTGGGCGTGACGACGGACCAGCACGGCCAGCCCATGGACAACTACAAGGAACAGATGCAGTGGCTGGAGGACACCAACCAGCGCGGCAACCGCGTCTTCGCCCAGCTGATCACGGCCGAGGTCGGCTTCGAGTTCACGCTGGAGGACTGGAACCTCTTCGACTCGAGCCCCCACTGGCGCGATATCACCCTCGGCGACGTGCCCACGCGCATCGCCAAGATGAGCGACCCGGAGCGGCGGACAGCCCTGCGCGAAGAGTTCGACGCGGGTAAGGGCCCAATCGCGGGTGGCGGCACCGAGGAGCGCGTCGGCGGCGTCAACGTCTGGGGCGTGGCTTCGATGATCGTGGAGTCGGTGGAGAAGGACGAGTTGCGTGACTGCGAGGGGCTCACGATCGCGGAGGTCGCGGAACGGACGGAGAAGCACCCGATCGACGCGATGCTCGACCTCGCGGTGGCGGACGACCTGCAAACGACCTTCGTGACCCCGCCGCGAGAGCGCTCCGAGGGGGAGATGGAGGCGATCAAGGAAGTCTGCAACTCCAGCTTCGCGCTCCCGGGCGTCTCCGACGGGGGCGCGCACACGAAGTTCATCACGCTGGGCGCCTACACAACCGAGTACCTGACGAAGCTGGTGCGCGACGAAGGGGTGATGGACCTCGAGCAGGCCCACTGGCGGCTCTCGGCCTACCCGGCGATGGCGGCCGGATTCCTGGATCGCGGATGGATCCGCGAGGGCGCTCCGGCTGACATCGTCGTCTACGACTACGAGAACCTGGCGCTGCAGCCGCAGGAGAAGGCGTTCGACTTCCCCGCAGACGAGTGGCGTCGGGTGCGGAAGGCGACCGGCTATCGCTGGACGCTGGTAAATGGCGAGGTGACGTTCGAGGAAGGCGAGTGCACGGGCGCAACACCGGGCAAGGTATTGCGTCACGGCAGCGCCTGAGCCAAAGGAGGATCGTTCCGAGGGATGACCGCCTACATCGTCCGCCGCCTGGTCGCCGTACCGGTTGTGCTGTTCATCCTGTCGATCGCGGTGTTCTTCATGGTGGACGCCATCCCGGGCGACATCGTGGCGGCCAAGCTGGAGAACTCGTACACGCCCGCGCGGGCGGAGGCCCTGCGCGCCACAACAACTCGGACTTCGACGCGCTGGTCGAGAAGCAGCGGGGGCTCGTGGACATCGAGGAGCGGGCGGCCGTCATCCGCGAGGCGGACGACTTCCTGCTCGACGAGGCGCCGCACATCTTCAGCGCCCAGATCGTGTTCCACCCGACGTGGTGGAGCTACCTGAAGGACGTTGTGCTGGTGGCGGGCCTGACCTCGTGGTTCCAGCAGCTCTGGATCGACCCGGCGGAGAAGGAGCGCATCGGCTAACGACCGCGCAACTCCGAGCAGTTGCCCCAACGAAGCGGCCCGCCAATAGGCGGGCCGCTTTCTCGTGGGTTAGGGACAGGGCTAGCCCCTGAACACGAGTGGTAGGTGGCGGAAGCCGTAGAGGAAGGGGGATGCATTCTGGCGCTGCGCTTTCCGCTCGCCGGGCTCGATGCGGTCGTAGCGATCGAGCATGGCGCCGAGCAGCTTCTCGGTCTCCAGGCGCGAGAACGGGGCGCCGATGCAGTAGTGCGCGCCACTCCCGAAGCCGAGGTGGTCCCGCACGTCGCGCTCGAGGTCCATCACGTCGGCGTGGTCGAACACCCGCGGGTCGCGGTTCGCCGCCCCGACTCCGAGGGCCACCACGGAGCCTGCGGGGAGGCGGGTCCCGCCGATCTCGGTGGCCTCGGTCGTCGTCCGGAAGATGGTCTGCGTCGGGGACTGCCAGCGCACCATCTCCTCGATGAAGACCGGGACGAGCTCCCTCTGGTCCCGAAGGCGACGCCAGAGGTCCGGGTCGGCAGCGAGCACGTTGAGGCTGTTCGCGATGAGGTTGCTGGTCGTCTCGTTGCCGGCAACGAGCAGGGTGATGCAGAGCCCGATGATCTCCCACTCCTGCAGGCTCGGCCCGTGGCGGTCGTGCGCGAGCACCTCGCTGATGAGGTCGTCGCGGGGATCGCGCCGGCGCTCGGCGACGAGCCGCCGGAGGTAGCCGACGATGGCGGTGAACTCGGCCTCGCGCTCCTGCTGCGTCTGGCCCCGCTGGGGGCTGCGCATGCGCATGAAGCGGTGGCTGTCCTCATCGGGAATGCCGAGCAGGTGGGTGATCACAGACACGGGGAGCCCCACCGCGAAGTCGCCCATCGCCTCGACGTTCCCGGGGTCGACCGCATCGAGCAGCTGGTCGACGCGACGCTCGATCCAGGTGTCGAGGTCGTCGTTGAGGCGGCGCGTCATCGGCCGCTGCACGAGGGCGCGCCGCTCGGTGTGTCGCGGGGGATCGTCGTTCACGAGGATGATGATGCGGCTGGGGTCGTCGACGCCCGTCTTCCCCGAGGACAAGAAGACACGGGGGTTGCGCAGGATGTCGAGGATGTCGGAGTGCCGCGTCACGACCCACGCGTCGAGGTCGGGCTCGTGGTAGGGCGAACTGCGCCGCAGCAGGCGCCGGTGGCCGGGGTACGGATCGACGGTCGCGTGGGGGGCGAAGGGACGGACAGG
This sequence comes from Dehalococcoidia bacterium, assembly GCA_009841435.1. Lineage (GTDB taxonomy): Bacteria > Chloroflexota > Dehalococcoidia > Tepidiformales > Tepidiformaceae > UBA2991. The sequence goes on from VXLW01000125.1 coordinate 56,209, forward strand.
CATGGCGCTCCCCCAAGACCCGGATGGTCGGCAGTGTACCGCCCGCTCCACACCGTTGAGTGGCAGTGACACACCTGTGCAGTGCCGGCGATCGGTCGGTATCCTTGTGCCGGTGACGCTCAGCGACAGGTTTCTTCGTGTGACCCGGATACGTTCGACCCGCAGAGGCGGCGCGGTCGGGCTGGCGTTCATGCTGGCGGCCGTGGCCGTGGTTGCTTCGGTCGCGTGCGGCGGCGGGGAGGACGAGCCGCCCCCGGCACAGGAGCCGCTGAGCGAAGAGGACGCCGAGCTTGCCGCCTACCTCAGCGAGAGGACCATGGAGCTGTGGGAGGTGTACAACACCTACGTGCTTGACGACCTCAGGCAGTTCTACGCGGCGAGCTACTGGACGACCGAGAGGCAAGACCTCGAGCGCAACATGGCGCCCTTTAAGGACCGTGGCACCGTCTTCGTAGCAGAGGAGACATCCCCACCCAGGGAGATTGAGCCGGGGAAGTGGGAGGTCAAGCACACGGCGCGGTTCGGCGGGAGCTCAGTCAAGATGAAGTTCATCTATGAGCAGTTCGACGGAGAGTGGCTGCTCACCTACGCGGAAGTCGACTAGGGCAGGCGGGGGGCGCTACGCTTCCCTCGAAGGGATCGGGAGGCTCGTCGCCCACTAGGGCTGACCGGTCTCACAATTCAACAACCTTCCTGCTGCTGAGCACCCCTACGCCCGATGCCTAGACGCTCCCGCGCCGTCAGCCAACATCTAGAGAACTCTAGGCAGGCCGCTCTCGCTGCGATCGAGCACTACAACAAACCTGGCGTTCCCTTTCGAACTCGTACATACGTCCTGCTGATGAACGTCGCCTGGACTTCTCTGTTTCACGCCGTGTTCGTTCAACAGAAGCGAAAGCCCTGGTACGTCAAGAGTGGAACCGGCAAGGGCACGCGGTACGAGTGGGTCGACGGCGATCCCAAGCACTGGGACTTGGCAAAGTGCGTCACAGAGTATTGGGCGGGCGACAACCCACCGGCACGAAAGAACATCGAGTTTTTCTTGGGACTCCGCAACAAAATCGAGCATCGAAGCCACCCGGAGCTGGATCCAGCCTTGTACGGGGAGTGCCAAGCCATGCTGACCAACTTCGAGGACATCCTCACGACCGAGTTCGGCGGAGACATGGCGCTATCGGGTGAACTAGGCGTAGCTCTGCAGTTTTCAGCCCTTCGGCCCAAGCAACAGGAGGAGGCGCTACGCCGCTTTCAGGGAGCAGCCCTGGCCGACATCAGGGACTACATCCACACCTTTAGGGCCAGCCTCCCTCCCGAGGTACTCGAAAGTTCTCAGTACGCTCTTCGAGTGTTTCTGATCCCAAAGGCTGTGAACCATCCTGGTTCAGCAGATCTTCCCGTGGAATTCGTGCCGTTCGACCCGCAGAAGCCCGAGGAAATGGAGAAACTCAGGCGGGTGACTACCCTTATCAGAGAGAAGCAAGTACCTGTGGCAAGCAAAGGCCTCTTGAAGCCGAAACAGGTCGTCTCCAGGGTTCAGGCGGGGCTCCCCTACAAGTTCACGATGGACACCCACACACGATGTTGGAAGCACTACACGGCCAGACCCCTAGGCAATAGTGAGAACCCTGAGAATACGAAGTCGCAGTTTTGCATTTACGATGAGCTTGCAAAGAGCTACGGCTACACAGAGGCGTGGGTGACTTACCTCTGCAGGAAGCTTGCGGATGCCCAAGAGTACGAAGCCGTAACGGGCAAAGCCCCGGTGCCTACCCTGGACCCGGACCCCGGTTAGTTAGCAAGCCCAAAGGCCCCTGTGCGGACCGCGCGATCGTTAGGTCAGCGCAATGCGGGCACCCCTGCAAAAGACTCTGTTGGCTGCCCCTAGTAAATCCCCGGGACGATGCGGTAGGGCACCTTCTCCTGGTACTCGGCCCACTTCTCGGGGCCGTACTTCTCCGCGCAGGCGCGGTCGTCCTCGACCTGGCGCCAGGTGAACATGGAGATGACGAAGATCGCGTAGGCCCATGACCAGGCGACGTCGAAGTGGCCGAAGGAGAGGCCCACGGCCAGCGCGAAGAAGCCCTCGCCCATGTAGTTGAAGTGGCGGGCGGCGCCCCAGTAGCCGCTGGTCAGGATCTTGCGTTCGCCGGCCTGGATGTAGCGGGGCTCGATGATCCCGAGGAACTTGCGGTCGGGCCAGCGCTTGAAGGTGTACTTCTGCATGTTGGCGCCGCGGGAGATGCTCCACCCGACGAGGAACAGGGCGGAGGCGCCGATGATCCAGACGTAGGTCCAGGCGGTGCTGAAGCCGGGGTCGGGGTACGCGGCCATGCCGTAGAGGGGGACGATGAACAGCCAGCCGTAGACGACGATGTCGCCCCAGAACATCTTGAAGCCCATCTTCTCGTGGATGAGGTCGAAGGTGTAGAGCTGGACGCGCTCGAAGACGTGATAGTCGAACACGTAGAAGGTGAAGATGGCGGCGTAGACGAAGACGCCGAGGTTGACCTCGTTCGTCGGGCTGAACTGCTCGTAGTGCCAGGCCGCGCCGGACATGGCGTTGATGCCCAGCATCGTCCCGCCGACGACGTAGAAGGTCATCTTCAGGTCGAGGCGGTCGTTGAAGAACCGGATCTCCTGGACGCGGCCGAGGTAGAAGTCGGTGATCGGGTTCGTGTTCCCCGTCTTCGGCTGGGTGTAGACGGCCAGCGCCGTGAAGATCACGGCGAAGCCGGTGCCGCCGGCGACGGCATAGAGCGAGGTGCGGTAGAAGAACTCCCGGTCGAGCCCGGGGATGACCTCGAAGCCCCACACGAGCACCGCAACGACAAAGACGAGGAGGCCGTTGAGGCGGTACCGGCGGGGCTCGCCGGTCGCCTGGTCGGTGACGTACCCGGGGACCCACCTTCCCGGGAAGACGACCGTCGCGATGGCAAACGCGACGAAGATCGCCAGGGGAGTGAAGAGCCCGGCGATCTTCTCCCCGGTAGACAGTTCGAAGAGATGCTCGATACCAAGCCAGTCAATCATCGCGGGCTACCCCCCAATTCTTAGCTCGCAGGGTAAAGAACCGGGGCCGGGCGCGCAGTAAGCGAGATGACCGGACAGGCCTACCCGTGTGTCTCCAGGGGGAAAACCGGCTGCGTCCAGGCGCGCGGTCCGGAAGAGCAGCTAACGGTGGCGCGGACGTAGTCCTCTTCGCCGGTGGGGCGGTACCGGGCGGTGGTGCCGGTGCACTCAGCCAGGAGCGCGCCCTCCTTGCCGGTGAACCGGGTCGCGTAGACGAAGTCACGCTCCTGTTCGATTTCGAGGGCGATGCCCTCGGGGGAGCACTCGACTTGCGTGAGGGTCACGCCGGTGGAGGCGTAGAACCTGCCCGAGGCGAGACCTTCCACGATTGCCTCCTGTGTCAGCTCCGCGGCCTGCACCACCACCCAGCCCCGGCCGGGGTTGGCTCGCGAAGGTGCGAAGTCGTGGTAGTGGTGGGAGTCGTCGGTGGCCACCCCGAAGATGACACGGCCAGCGCTGAGGACGCCATCCCAGATCTCCTCGCAGCTCGGCCTGCCGGGGGCGCCCAGCAGATTGACAACGGGATGCCCGTTGAACACCTCCAGCAGGCTGGCTCCCTCCACCTGAGCAATCTCACGGTGGCCGAAGGCCCACTCGTAGTTCGGGTGGTTGATGGAGGCGATGCCGCCCACCTCGGCTATCGCATCGACATTGGCCTGGAGCGTCGCCACTACGTCGCCGGCGTCGATGGGCTCAACGACGCGTGAAATCCCGATCCCGTTGAGATGCACCGGCGTCCCGTCTGCCTCGAGGCGGAGGGTGACCTCTTCGCCCGGCACCATCAACGGCTTTCGGAACCGGCGCCGGCCCGAGCCGTAGTCGAGCAGCGTCAGGTGGTTGTGGTCGCTCAGGACGAGGAAGTCGTAGCCGTGCCTGCGGTACCAACTCGTGACCCTGTAGGGATCCTCGTCACCGTCGGACTCGGTGGTGTGCGTGTGGATGTTGCCCTTGTACCACCGGACCCCGCTCATCGACGTCCCCTTCGCGAGGACAGTGTACCGGCAGGCCGCCGTGGCGGCGGCGTACCCCGGCTTCGGTGGCGAGCGTTCGGAAGCGCGATGGAGGCTAGGAAGAAAGGACGAGGAGGAGGGTAGCCATCACGACTCCGGCGATTGCGCCAACCATCAGCGCGAACGCGAGCGTTGTCAGCTTTGGCAGAGGCGGCAGTCCACTTCCACTCTGCATTGCAGTACCTCCTGGTAGCTCTTCGTACGGTCCGACTTCGATCTGCTGGGCGGAGGTCTCACTACAGACAGACTAGGAGGTCCCGCTTGGGTGACGGGTAAGGATTCCAGCAGAGGTAATGACGGGGTTCAGCAGCGCTTCTCAGAAGGGTTCGCAGCGCACCGTGCAGCCGACGGGCCTGAGGCGCGCGGGCCGACGGGGCATCAGCGGCTTCCCTAGAATGGCGCGCGATGGCCGCTGCAGCTCCCGAGCACCCGCGCTACGAGGCGGACGACAAGCCGCCCCTCCTGAGCTCGCTCGGCTATGGCCTGCAGTTCAGCCTGATTGCCTCGGCGACGCTCCTCGTCACGCCGGTGATCGTCGCGAACGCGGCGGACCGGGGTGGCTCGTACGTGACGTGGATGGTGTTCGCGTCGCTGGTGGTGGTGGGGCTCTCGACGATCATCCAGGTACGGAAGCTCGGGTTCGTCGGCGCGGGGGCGGTGCTGCCGATGTTCACGGCGGCCTTCGCCATCCCCTTCTGCATCACCGCGCTCGTCGACGGGGGGCCGGCGACGCTGACGACGCTGGTCGTCCTCTCGGCGATCGTGCAGCTCGTCGTCTCGCGCTGGCTCTTCATCCTGCGTCGCTTCGTGACGCCGACGGTGGGCGGCACGGTGATGATGATCCTGTCGATCACGCTGGCCTCGGTCGTGTTCGACCTGCTGGACGAGGCCACGAGCGCCGATCCGGAAGAAGCATCGCTGACGGCGCTCGCGACGATGGTGGTGGCGGCGGCGCTGATGCTGCGAGGCTCGGCCTTCCTGCGCTTCTGGGGGCCACTCGTCGGGATCGTGGTCGGCTGCGTCGTGGCCGGCGCGCTGGGGATCTTTGATACGGGACGGATCACGGCGGCGAACTGGGTGGGGGTCCCGAGCGAGTCACCGGGGCTCAGGCTGGACTTCAGCGTGGACTTCTGGACGCTCGTGCCGGCGTTCCTGTTCCTCGGCGTAATCATCGCCATCCAGGCGAACGGCGCGGCCATCGCGATGCAGCGGGTCGCCTGGCGCGACAACCGGGCGGTCAGCTTCCGGCAAGTGCAGGGGGCGGTGGCGGGGGCCGGCGCGAGCAACCTGCTCGCGGGGCTCGCCGGGACGGTTCCGAACGCCATCAACCCGGCCATGGTCTCGTTCACGCAAATCACTGGCGTGGCGGCGCGGCGGGTGGGCTACTTCATCGGCGCCATCCTCATCATCGTGGCGTTCCTGCCAAAGGTGTCGGCGGTGCTCAGCAGCATCCCGGGGCCGGTCATGACGGGGTACCTGATCATGGTGACGGGGGCGCTCTTCGTCGAAGGCGCCCGGACGGTCATCCAGAACGAGCAGAGCCAGGAGAAGATCGCAGTCGCGGGGGTGTGCTTCTGGATCGCGGCGTCGTTCCAGTTCGAGCTGTTCCACCTGCCGGACATCGGGGCCGTGGGGAATGCGCTGCTGAAGAGCGGCATCACGACGGGCGGGCTCGCCGCGATCGTGATGATCCTGTACCTGGAGCTAACGAACCCGCGGCGGATGCGGTTCAAGTCGCAGCTGAACGTCGACGCCCTGCCGGAGCTGAACGAGTTCATCACGAGATTCGCCAGACGCCGGAGCTGGGACTCGGCGATGCAGGAGCGGCTGACCGCCGTCGCGGAGGAAACGCTCCTGACCCTCGCGCCGCTCGACCTGAGCCTGGGCGGCGACGACGAGGACGAGGAGAAGCCGAAGGACGAGCGCCAGCTGGTCGTGCTCGCCTCAAGCGAGGGGACGACGGCGGACCTCGAGTTCATCGGCGGAGGCGCGGGCGCCAACCTCGAGGACCAGATCCGGCAGATCCAGGAGCACGACTCGCTGACGGCCGTCGAGGAGGAGCTTTCGCTGGTGCTGCTCCGGAGCTACGCCGAATCGGTGACGCACCAGCAGTACCACGACACGGATATCATCGCCGTCCGCGTCGTCCCGCCCGAGGGGGACTCCTAGCAAGCTCCCCCAACACGAAGGGAGGCTCCAATGGCCGCGATCGACGATCTCCTGGAGAACAACGCGAGCTACGCCGCCAGTTTCGACAAGGGTGATGCGCACGCGCCGCCGGGGCTGGGGCTGGCCGTGGTGGCGTGCATGGACGCGCGGCTCGATACGCACGCCCTGCTGGGCATCGACGTGGGCGACGCGCACGTCATCCGCAACGCGGGCGGCGTGGTGACGGATGACGCCATCCGCTCGCTCACGATCTCACAGCGGCTGCTGGGCACCACCTCGATCATGCTCATCCACCACACCGACTGCGGCATGATGACCTTCCGCGACGACGACGTGAAAGACGCGATTGCGGCCGACACGGGCATCCGCCCGTCGTTCGCGATGGAGGCGTTTGACGATCTCGACGGCGACGTCCGGCAGTCGATCGCACGCATCAAGGCAAGCCCGTTCATCCCGAACACGGACGACATCCGCGGGTTCGTCTATGACTGCGCGACGGGAAAGCTGAACGAGGTCTCGTAGACCACGCACCGCCGAGCGACTGACCGGCTACCCCACAGGGGTCAGGCATTCTCGTATGCTTCCGGTCCCTTGATATGACGTATCGCCTTCCCCAAGCCATGCCACGGGTGAGCTATAGCCTCGATGCGTTCCGCGGGGACATCTTTGGCGGCATCACCTCGGCGGTTGTCGGACTGCCGATCGCGCTCGCCTTCGGCGTGGCCTCGGGGCTGGGGGCGGCGGCAGGGCTGTACGGGGCGATCGCCGTGGGCTTCTTCGCGGCGGTGTTCGGCGGCACGAGGTCGCAGATCTCGGGTCCCACGGCGCCGACGTCGGTGGCCATGGCGGTCATCTTTACGGTGCACGCCGACGGCGATCTCTCGAAGGCCCTCGCAATCGCGATGATGGCCGGGGTGATCCAGATTCTCCTGGGCGTCCTGCGCATCGGGCGGTTCATCTCGTACACGCCCTACTCGGTGACGTCGGGGTTCATGTCGGGCATCGGGATCATCATCATCATCATCCAGACGCTGCCGTTCCTGGGGTGGGCCGTGCCCACGGGCGGGCCACTCAAGGCGATGCGGTCCTGGCCGGAGGTGCTCGGGGACGTCAACTTCGAGGCGTTCGCGATCGCTGCGGCGACCTTGCTGGTGGGCATCCTCTGGCCGCAGCAGCTCCGGAAGTTCCTGCCGCCGACGCTGGCGGCGCTCGTCGTGGGAACCATCATCGGCGTGCTCTGGCTCTCGAATACGCCCGTGATCGGCGACATCGGCGCCGTGCCCAGGGGGCTGCCCGACTTCGGCCTGCCTGCGCTCGACGCAGGGTTCCTGGCAAGCATGGTGCAGCCAGCCATCACCCTCGCGCTGCTGGGAGCGATCGACAGCCTGTTGACCTCGCTCATCGCCGACTCGATGACGCGGACCCAGCACAACCCGAACAAGGAACTAATGGGGCAGGGGATCGGCAACGTGGCGGCGGCGCTCTCCGGAGGGCTGGCGGGCGCCGGCGCAACCCCCGGCACGGTCGTGAACCTGCGAGCCGGCGGCAGCACGCCGGTCTCGGGAGTGCTACGAGCGGTGATCCTGTTAGCACTGGTGCTGGGCCTCGGACCGCTCGCGGAGGAGATTCCCCAGGCCGTGCTCGCGGGCATCCTGATGAAGGTTGGCTGGGACATCATTGACTGGCGCTTCCTCACGCGGCTCTTACGCGTTCAACGTGAGCACCTGCTGGTGATGCTGATCACCCTGGGCATGACGGTGTTCCTGGACCTCGTATCCGCGGTTGCGATCGGCCTGATTGCGGCGGGCATGGCCAGCGCCCGGCAGTTCGAACGCCTGCAGCTCGACAGCGTGGTATCGGTGCCGCTGCTGGACCGCAGCTTCTTCACGGGCGACGAGAGCCCGGGCGATATCGACGCGTTCTCCGCACGAGTGGGCCTCGTCGCCCTGCGCGGGAGCTTCACGGTGGCTTCCTCGAGCAAGCTGATCACCACGATCAGCATGGATATCCGCGACCACGAGGTAGTCATCCTCGACTTCTCCGAGACGGTCTACGTGGACGACAGCGCGGCGCTCGTGGTCGAACAGCTGGTAGACACGGCGATCGTGCAGGACACGGAAGTCATCGTGATGGGCCTCAGGGGATCGTCGCGCAGGGCGATGGACTCGCTGAACGTGCTGGACCGGGTTCCCGAGGATCGCTTCGCGGAGAATCTCGACCAAGCGCGGCAGATCGCGGCGCGACTGCTGGCGCTTTCCAGCTAGCGGGAGTTGACCCTGTCGAAGAGGTCGACGACCTCCCGGGACGGGGGCGGCGTGGCGAGCGTGACGACGACCGCCACGACCGTGGCAAGGATGAAGCCCGGCGTGGCGGGCTGCATGTCCCACATGCCGGACGGTCCGCCGTCGCTGAAAGCCCAGATGGAGGCAACGACGGTCCCGACGACGATGGAGGCGAGCGCCCCCGGGAAATTGAAGCGCCTCCAGAACAGGGCCAGGATCGTGACCGGCCCAAAGGCCGCCCCCATCCCTCCCCAGGCGTACGCGACCAGCTCATTGATCGAACCGGGGAAGTAGACCGAGACCAGCACGCCGACACCGCCGATGATGACGAGAAGGAGGCGGCCCAGCCAGACACGGCGGTTCTCCGAGATGGCATAGGCGATGCGCTTGAGAACCGGCATGTCGTCGGTGGCCACCGCGGAGGCGAGGAGCAACTGGGAGTCGGCGGTGCTCATGACGGCCGCGATCACGGCTGTCAGGAGGAGGCCGGTCACCGCCGGATGGAAGAAGACCTCGGACACCACCACGTAGATGCGCTCCGGGTCAGTGACCTCGCCCAGCATCGCACTCTCCGCCAGGGCGCTGTGCGCGACCAGACCCACGACCAGCGCGAGGGAGTACACGAGCACCAGCCACACGAAGGACAGGTTGCGGCTTCTGGGGATGTGGTCTTCACGCTCAATGGCCATGAAGCGCTGCAAAATCCGCTGCGCACCAAACGCGCCAAACGCCCACCCGAGGGCGGACAAAATGAAGACCGCGTCGATCGTCGAACCCGTCTTACTGGTGAACGGATTGAAGAATCCCTGGGTCTCGCCGGTCGTGTCCACGAACGGGCTGCCTGTCGAGCTGATGAGCACAGCGGCGATGATGGTGAGGCTGATGATCATGAGGAGGGCCTGGAACACATCCGTGCGCGAGACGGCAAGAAAGCCGCCGATCAGGGTGTAGGAGGCCACCGCCGCGAAGGTCAGCAGAATGCCGGTGTTGGTTTCGATGCCGAACATCGTGTCGAGCAGCTTGGAGCCGCCCACCAGCCCGGAGCTCACGTAGAAGACGACGAAGAGGATGGTGATGGCAGCCGTCATCCCCCGCAGGATTCCGCTGGTGTCGCCGAAACGCACCTCGAAGAATTCTGGGATCGTGAGGACGTCGTTGGCGGCGATGGTGTAGCGGCGGAGCCGCCTGGCGACGAAGGTCCAGCTGAGCCAGAGGCCAACCGCCGCCGCCAGGGGAATCCACATCTCCACGAGGCCGCTCACGTAGGCCAGCGCGGGCAGGGCGAGCATGGTCCAGGCACTCGTCGTGGAGGATCCGGCGCTGAGGGCGGCGGTGAAGCTGCTCAGCCGCCTGCCGCCAAGCACGTACTCGGACATGTTCCTCATGCGCCGGGCGCCGACGACCGCTATCACGATGAGCAGCGAGAAATAAACGGAGAAGACCGCTATGACCCAGGCAGTAGACACAGGCGCCTCAGTCTACGGATGTCCTGGCGCGGACGGCTGTCGTAACACCTGCTCCCCAGGCAGCCCCTTGGCCGCCGCTCCCCTAGGATCGCGGCATGGCTGAGGCGGTCATCGAGGTGCGGGGGTTGCGGAAACGGTACGGCGAGCTCGAGGCCGTGCGCGGTATCGACCTGCGTATCGAGCGGGGCGAGGTGTTCGCCCTGCTGGGCCCGAACGGCGCTGGGAAGACGACGACCGTCGAGATCCTCGAGGGGCACCGCTCGCGAACGGCGGGCGAGGTGAGCGTGCTCGGGTTCGACCCGGGCCGTAACGAGGTCGCGCTCAAGGAACGCATGGGAATCGTTCTGCAACACACCGGCCTTGAGCCGTACCTGACCGTCTCGGAGACGGTCGACATGTTCCGGGGGTTCTACCCGCGACCCCTGCCGCTCGACGAGGTGCTGGAGGTGGTGGGGCTGGAGGAGCAGCGCGACCAGCGCGTGCGGCGCCTCTCGGGCGGGCAGCAGCGCCGCCTCGACGTGGCCGTGGGGCTGGCGGGAGACCCGGAGCTGCTGTTCCTCGACGAGCCGACCACGGGGTTCGACCCGACGGCGCGGCGGGGCGCCTGGGCGATGATCCGGAGCCTGCGCGAGCTCGGGAAAACGGTGCTGCTGACGACGCACTACCTCGACGAGGCGCAGGCGCTCGCCGACCGCGTCGCGATCATGGTGCGCGGCGAGATCGTGGCCGAGGACACGCCCGCGGGGTTGGTCGCGGCCGACGCGGACGCGGTCATCCGCTTCCGCGCGCCGCAGGGGACGGCGCTCCCGGACGGATTGGGGCTGCGTGAAGCAGACGAAGGGCTGATCGAGGCACGCACGGCCGACCCGACGCGCGACCTCAACGCCCTCACAAGCTGGGCGCTGGCCGAGGGGGTCGAGCTGGAGGACCTTACGGTCAGCCGCCTCTCCCTCGAGGATGTGTTCCTGCGGCTGACCGACGAGGGCGACGGCGAGGTGGCCTCGTGAAGGCGGTGAGGCTGGTGCTCCTGCAGATCAAGTACCAGGAGCGCGCGTTTCGGCGGAATCCGGCGGCGGCGTTCTTCACGATCGCGTTTCCCCTGATCTTCCTCGTCATCCTCAACGTCATCTTCGGGGGCAACGACCTCGACCTCGGGGACCGCGTCATCAGCGGGGCAACCTTCTACATCCCCGCGATCGCGGCACTCACGATTGTGAACTCGTGCTACACGTCGATCGCGATGAGCTGGGTGTTCGACCGGGACGGGGGCGTGCTGAAGCGTGTCCGCGGGTCCCCATTGCCTCCGTGGGCGTTCCTGTTCGGGCGCATCGCGCACGCCGTCATCCTGATGCTGGCCCTGCTGGTGCTCGTGGTGCTGTTCGGGTGGCTGTTCTACGACGTCGACGTGCCGGGGCAGACGATGCCGGCCGTACTCGTGACGCTGGCGGTGGGAGCGTTCTCGTTCTGCGCGCTGGGATTCGCGATCGCCTCGATGGTCCCGAACGCGGACGCGGCGCCGGCCGTCGTGAACGCGTCGATCCTACCGCTGCTGTTCATCTCGGACGTGTTCATTCCGCCGGATGCGGGCACGCCCGCGTGGGTGGAGCACCTGAGCTCGGTGTTCCCCGTGCGGCACCTCTCGGAGGCGTTGCAGACGGGCTTCAACCCGTTCGAGACGGGGGCCGGTTTCGAGCCGGTACACCTGGCGGTCATCGCGGCGTGGGGCGTGGCGGGGCTGCTGGTCACGCTGCGGTTCTCCTCCTGGGAGCCTCGCGTCTAGGGCGCTGCTAGCATCCTCTTTCAGGAGTCGAACGATGGATATCTCGTGTGCATTTCCGGCGAACAGCGCGGCGGTCGAGCAGGCCGTCCTGGCCGAGGAACTCGGCTACGAGCGTGTCTGGATCTATGACTCACCCGCGCTCTACCACGATGTGTGGGTGACGCTCGCGCGCATCGCGGAGCGCACGGAGCGCATCGGGCTGGGACCGGGCGTGCTGGTTCCGCACCTGCGCCACCCGATGACGCAGGCGGCGGCCATCGCCACGCTCGACGAGCTGGCGCCAGGGCGGCTGGCGGTCGCGTTCGGCGCGGGATTCACGGGCAGGCTTGCGATGGGCCAGCCGATGCTGTCGAGGCGGGAGTTCGAGCGGGGTGTTCGGCAGGTGATGGCGCTGCTGCGGGGCGAGGTGGTCGAGGTCGACGGGGCGGCAACGCAGATGCTGCACTCCGACGGATTCGCGCCGGAGCGGCCCATCGACGTCCCCGTGCTCGTGAACGCGCAAGGGCCGCGCGGGCAGGCGTTCGCGCATGAGATCGAGAGCGGCGTGACGGTGAGCTTCCGGCCCGTGCCGGGTTTCGACTGGTGCGCGGTGCTCAGCACCGGCACCGTGCTCGACCCGGGCGAGTCGCCACAGTCGCAGCGCGCGTTCGGGGCGCCGGCGCCGGCGCTGGCGGTGCGCTACCACGGGACGGCCGCGCGCGGGCAGTCGCTCGATGCGTTTCCGGGCGGGGAGGACTGGGCGTCGTCGATCGGGGGAGTCGCGGAGGACGTGCGTCACCTCGAGATCCACCGCGGGCACCTGGTCGAGCTGAACGAGCACGATCGCAAGGCGCTCGCGGCCGAGTCTGAGTCTCCGGCGCAGCTGACGGGCACAGTCGACGAGATCCGAGAGCGGCTGGAGGCGCTGGAGGTCGGCGGGGCGACCGAACTGATGTGGCAACCGATGGGGCCCGATATCGAGCGCGAGATGCGTGCCTTCGCGGAGGTGCTCGGCCAGGTGTAGTGGTTCGCGAGGTCGAGCCGAGGCTGTAGGCTGGCGCGGTCATGTTCGAACCCGGAGTGGTTCCGCCGGAAGACACGGACAGCCCGCGGCTCTGGATGCTCGTGCAGCGCGACCGCGTCCTGTTCCGCGAGGCGGACGCAGCCCTCGCCGAACAGCGGGAAGCGGACCGCCTGCCCCGGACCGGGGCGGCGCACTTCATCGGCACACTCGGCGGGCAGCAGGTCTGGGCGGCGGGGGTCGCGGATGAAGCGGAGGCGGGCAAGGGCTGGCACTTCTGCGACCTCTTCTCCGTCTACGGGATGACCGACGAGGAGATGTGGATGGCGGCGGGCCGCGCTGTGCAGATCGTCGAGTGGGAACGGATCAACCGTTTCTGCGGAAGCTGCGGCGCCCCCAACGAACCCGTCTCCGGCGAGCGCTCGATGCGGTGCCCACAGTGCGGCCTGCTGCGCTTCCCACAGCTCTCCCCGGCGATCATCACGCTCATTCACCGGGGCGACGAGGTGCTGCTGGCGCGCAGCCACCGCTTCCCCGAGGGCCTGTACAGCGCCCTCGCTGGGTTCGTGGAGCCCGGCGAGACGGTCGAGGGGGCGCTCCTGCGGGAGGTGGAGGAGGAGGTGGGGCTGCGCGTGAAGAACCTGGAGTACCGAGGCAGCCAGCCATGGCCGTTCCCCAACTCGCTCATGCTCGGCTTCTTCGCGGAGTACGAGAGCGGCGACATCGTCCTCGAAGACGCGGAGATCGCGGCCGCCGACTGGTTCCCCGTCGACGCGCTTCCGAACATCCCCGGTCCGATCAGCATCGCCAACCGGCTCATCACGTCCTGGGTGGCCCGCCACACCGCGGGCTAGCGCGATGCGCTACGCGGCGCTCCTGCTGACGGGCCTCACGGCGCTGACCGTCACGCTGGCCGTGACCGTGCAGCCTGGGCAAGGCGAGTCCGATCCAAAGTCAGTCACGACCGTCGCGCCTGAGCCGCCGGCCAAGACAGAGGCCTCCCCGACAGCGGATGCGACGCCCGAGGTCCACCGGGCGGTCATCCCCGGCCTCGCCGGCGACTGGACGCCGAAGCGGTGCTCTGCGAACGTCCCCGACCCGTGCCTGCTCCCGATCACGCAGCTCACGGTGACCAGCGCGGACGGCGAGTCGTCAGTGACCCTGACGGTCGAGATTGCGAACCGATCGGACCAGCGCCAGCGAGGCCTGATGTTCCGCGAGTCGATGGACGAGCTGGCAGGGATGTTGTTCGTATTTGCGGGCGATCGCTCCGGCGGCTTCTGGATGCGGAACACGCTCATCCCACTCGACATCGCCTACCTGGGCGCGGACGGCACCGTGCTGGAGATCGTCCACGGGATGCCCCTGAGCCTCGACATCCTCACGCCCACGCTGCCGTACCGCTACACGCTAGAGGTCAACGGCGGCTGGTTCGAGCGCCAGGGGCTGGGGGTCGGCGACGTGGTCGCGATACCGGCCGGGGTGGAGGCGCGGTAGGGGCTAGCCTGCGGCCGCCATGTCGGCGGTGAGGCGGGGGAAGAGGGGCTTGATGTTCTTCGAGGCGATGGCGACGAGCTCGTCGTCCGTGAAGCCTGACTCGTTCACCAGGAACGCCATCGCCTCGTCCACGTCCTGCTGCGAGAAGGCGGGGTAGTCGGTGCCGAAGACGATGTGGTCGGTGTCTGTGACGGTGCGGAGGCTGGGGAAGGCGTTGGGGTGGCAGGTCACGGCAACGTCGAAGTACATGCGCCGGAGGTAGGCGAGCGTGCCCTGCGGGGCAGTCGTGGTGAAGGGCTCGGCGCCGTCGGAGCGGGCCACGCGGCCGGCGATGTAGGGGAAGCAGCCGCCGCCATGGGCGATGACCCAGGTCAGGTTCTCGTAGCGCTCAAGAGCGCCGGAGGCGAGCAGGCTGCCGATCGCGCGGGTCGTCTCGACGGGGAAGTCGACGACCGCGGGGGAGAGGTTGGGGATGCCGATGTGCGACTTCGTCGGGTGGAGATGGATGACGACGGCACGGTCGTTCATGGCCGCGAGGACGGAGTCGAAGCGCTCGGCGCCGATGAGGTCGGGGCCGACGCCGCTGGGGAGGAGGACGCCGTCCATGCCGAGGTCGTCGAGGGCGCGGTCGAGCTCGGCGCGGGCGGCGTCGGGGTCGACGAGGGGGAGGGTGGCGAAAGCGCCGAAGCGGTGGGGCCAGCGCCGCGCTACGCCGGAGAGGTAGTCGTTGGTGGCACGGTGGAGGGGAACGGCCGCCCCGGGGTCGCTTACGTCGGCGACAAAGATGGTGGGGGTGAGCACGGCGGCGGCAATGCCGCTGGCGTCCATGGCGGCCATCGCCGTCTCCGGGGTCCAGGCGCCGGCCATGGGGATGCCGACCTGCGTGGCGGCCTCCGCGATCTCGGCCGAGGGCACGTGGTGGTGTACGTCGATGAAGCCGTCCACGGCGATCCTCCGGGGGCATCCTGTGGCCCGGGGTCAATCGTAGGGGAACGCGGCGCAGCGGGCGCGCCTGAGTGGCGGGCGGCGCTTCTGGTAGCCTTGCGCCTTCGGAGGGACGCACATGCGCATTGGCGCGATGATCGGCGGACGGCAAGACCTCGACGGGCTGCTGGCGCGCACGCAGGAACTGGAGGCGCAGGGATTCGACAGCGCCTGGATGCCCAACGTCTTCGGACTTGACGCCATGGGCGCGTTCACGGTGATCGGGCGCGAGACCGAGCGGATCGAGCTCGGGACGGCGGTCGTCCCCACCTACCCCCGCCACCCCGTGACGATGGCGCAGCAGGCGCTTACCGTGCAGGCGGCCTCGGGAAACCGGTTCGCGCTCGGGATCGGACTCTCGCACAAGTTCGTGATCGAGGACATGTGGGGGATGTCGTTCGAGCGCCCCGCGCGGCACATGCGCGACTACCTGGAGGCGCTCCTGCCCCTGCTCCGGGGAGAGGAGACGCACGTCGAGAACGACAGCTACCGCATCAACGCGACCTACGGCGTTCCCGGCGCCGAGCCTCCGCAAGTGCTGCTGGCGGCGATGGCCCCGCGCATGCTCGCCCTGGCGGGGTCGGTAGCGGACGGCACGAGCCTCTGGATGACGGGGCCGGACACGATCGAGGACTACATCGCGCCGGCGCTGCGGGAGGCCTCGGAGCGGGCGGGGCGGGAGACGCCGCGCATCGTCGCGGCCTTCCCCATCGCCGTTACCGACGACCCCGACGACGCCCGCGAGCGTGTTGGCAAGATGCTGGCCAACTACGGGGGAATTCCCTCCTACCGGGCGATGCTGGACCGGGAGAGGGCAGCCGGCCCGGGCGACGTCGCCATCCTCGGGGACGAGCGCGCGCTCGACGAGGCACTCGACCGGCTGGAGGCGATCGGCGTGAGCGACTTCTCCGCGTCGATCATGCCGGTCGACCCTGAGGCGGAAGGGCGCACCGCGGCCTACCTGGTCTCGCGGATGGGCCGGGCGTAGCGGGCGACGATGGAGTCGAAAGTCGTCGCGAGCTTCGAGGAGGCCGTCGCCGGGGTCGAGGACGGGTCGAGCATCCTCGTGGCGGGCTTCGGCGAGCCCGGCTCGCCCCACAACCTCGTGGCGGCGCTTTACGAGCAGGGGGCAACCGAACTCACACTGATCGCGAACGGCGCCGGCATGACCCGAGACGACGGCGTGATCACGACCGGCAACCTGGTCGAGGAGAAGCGCGTGCGCCGCGTCGTCCTCGCGTTCACGGCCTCGACCCACCCCTCGCGACGGACTCCACTCGAGGAACTGAACGAAGCGGGCGAGATCGAGGCGCAGATCACGCCGCAGGGCACACTCGCCGAGCGCATCCGTGCGGGCGGGGCGGGTATCCCCGCGTTCTTCACGCCCGCGGGGGTAGGGACGGAGGTGGCGGAGGGCAAGGAGCACCGCGAGTTCGGGGGCCGGACGTACGTGCTCGAGGAAGCGATCGTCGCCGACTACGCCCTGATCCGCTGCTGGAAGGCGGACACGTTCGGGAACCTCGTGTTCCGGCGTTCGCAGCGCAACTTCAACCCGATTATGGCGATGGCAGCGGACTGCACGCTCGTGGAGGCGGAGGAAGTGGTGGAGGTGGGGGAGCTCGATCCTGACCTCATCCACACGCCGGGCATCTTCGTCCAGCGAGTCGTATCCATCCCCGAGGCGGGCGGGATACTGCAGGCGCCGCCGCTCGCCATGTTCAGCGGGAGGCCACGGTCGTGAGCGTCGAAGCGAAGCGGTTGACGCGGGACCTGATGGCGGCGCGCCTGGCGGCCGAGTTCGAAGACGGTTGGGTCGTGAACCTGGGCGTCGGAATGCCCACGCGGTGCTCCGACTTCGTGCCCGAAGACCGCACCATCATCTTCCACTCGGAGAACGGCGTGATCGGCTACGGGCGCAACGCGACCGTCGAGGAGGCCACGCCTTATGTCGTCAACGGTGGCGCCCAGCCGGTGCTGCTGACGCCGTTCGCATCGATCGTGCACCACTCCGACGCGTTCGCGATCATCCGGCGCGGTCTGCTCGACGTGGCCGTCCTGGGGGCGTACGAAGCGGCCGCCAACGGCGACTTCGCGAACTGGCGCATCAGCGGACGGAAGGGCGGCGGCATCGGCGGGGCGATGGACCTCGCGGTGGGCGCCAGGCAGGTGTTCCTGCTGCTCGAGCACACGACGCGTGACGGCCGTCCCCGCCTGCTCGAACGTTGCGCCCTGCCGCTCACGGCAGCGGGGGTGGTCACGCTCGTGATGACGGACCTGGGCCTCTTCGAACCCGCCGGCGATTCCTTCCGCCTGCGCGAGATCGCCCCCGGATTCACGGTCGACGACGTACAGCAGCTCACGGGCGCGCCGGTCGTGCCCGCCGCGGACCTCTCCGAAGTGACGGTCTAGGGATCCCCCGCTAGACACGCCGACGAAAGCGCGTTCTCATACAGACAGGCCCCCGTAGCTCAGGGGATAGAGCAGTGGTTTCCTAAACCATGTGCGCAGGTTCGATTCCTGCCGGGGGTACCAAGCCCCAAGAGTTCGGACGCTCAGGTCGAGGCACGACCTCGTCGCGGAGCCGCTGGCGCGGCGTCTGTGCGGCGCACCTCAGGGGATTACCAGTTCCCAGCCGACGGCGAGATTGGTGCAATTGGCATTGATCCGCGGGTTGGCCTCGAGGAGCGCGATGGTTGGCACGCTATAGTCCTGCGCGATGCGCCAGCAAACGTCACCCGGCTGGACCGTGTAGGTGGCGGGGGCGGACGCGTCTGGGGATGGCGGTTGGGTTGGTTGAGGTGTCGGGGTTGGCTGCGCCGTTGGCGCCTCCGTGGGCTCGGCCCGGCGGGTTGCCGGGACGGGTGGGGGCCGGGTGGGCGCAGCGTCTGAGACCACGGTTCCGCGCACAGGCGGAGCTGTCGCCGGCCCCTCGGGTGTGCAGGCGCCGAGGACAACCGCCATCGCCAGGAGGACGGCCAGTGTGAGCGGGAGCGGGCCATGAATCGAACGCATCATGGACCAACCCTAGGTCGCGATCTATCGAATTACCCCACCCGTTTCGGGGAATATCGAGGGGCTCTCTACAGCCACTCAAGGTGGCGGGGGCATTCATCCGCATCCCGGGCCGGGGACGGATTGCCTAGACTTGTCGACCGGATGCCGTCCCGCGGCGAGGAGATGAGCGATGACCAACACGCAGACAACGGCGAGCGCGGAAACGATGTCCGCCCTCGACAAGCTGGTCGCCAAGGCGGAGATCTACGACGTCATCATGCGCTACTGCCGCGGGGTCGACCGCAGCGAGCCCGAGCTGGTGAAGTCCGTCTACCACGAGGACGGGTACGACGACCACGGGGCCATGTTCCAGGGGCCCGGGTGGGAGTTCTCGAAGTTCTTCGCGCCCCGCGAGG
Organism: Dehalococcoidia bacterium; assembly: GCA_009841435.1. Lineage (GTDB taxonomy): Bacteria > Chloroflexota > Dehalococcoidia > Tepidiformales > Tepidiformaceae > UBA2991. Next base: position 74,876 of record VXLW01000125.1, read on the forward strand.
ACGGTGAGCCAAGCGACTCCCGGGCGGTGCACTTCATCGGCAACCACTACGTCGAGTTCCAGAGCGCCGACGTCGCCTTCTCGGAAGCGAGCTTCGTGACCTGGAGCCACTCGCCGATCGATGAGTACAACGCGAGTCTGTTTACGTTCTGCGGCCGCTACATCGACCGCTTCGAGCGACGAGGCGGCGAGTGGAAGGTGGCGCACCGCATCTGTTTGCACGAATGGAACCGCGTGGAGCAGTTCCCGACCGACCCACCGCACTCCCTGCCGGACTTCGCCGCCGCCTTCGTGCAGGCTGCCCGCGCACCGGACGACGCGACCTCCCACTGGGAGTGGCTCGACAAGCCGGGCGTCCGTCCCGGCGCCAACCCCACCGATCCGCCCGTCTTTCCCGGGCGCGGCACAGCGCCCCTCATCGCCCGGGAGTAAGCGCCGACGGCTCCGGCCGCCGCCTAGCCCGTCGGGACGGGCGCGGGGTCTTCGACCTTCCGCACGTTCACGGGGATCGCGCTCATCACGGGGATGCCCGTGATGGGGTCGAAGTCGCGCTGCGTGTCGGACAGGCGGCCGGTGTTGGCGCCGAGCTCGCGCACGCGCGCGTCCTCGGTGGGGGCATCGCCCCACGCGTGCGCCATCGAGATGACCCCCGAGCGAACGTCGTCCGCGGGCTCGACGACGCCGTAGATGGCGGCGCGCGCTGACTCGATCTCGACGAGGTCGCCGGCGGCGAGGCCGAGCTCGGCGACATCCATCGGGTTCATGTAGGCGGGATTGCCCTTGTTCTCGTACTTGCGCATGAGCCGGGGAATGTCGCGGCCCGAGGAGTTATACGATTCGAGCATACGGCGGCTGACGAGGCGATGCGTGAACTCCTCGCCCTCGCGGTAGCCGCCACCCTCGAAGTAGGGCTCGGCTCGCACGTCGGCGAGCTCCGCCATCATCTCCGCGCGTCCCACATCGAGGCGCGGCGAGCCGGGGCGCTTGGGCAGCACGCGGATCTCGTCGTCCTCGAAGATGTGGCCGTGGGGGTACTTCTTCACCTCGTCGAGGGGGATGCGCGAGCCCTCGCACATCCACTCGATGATCTGCGAGGTGGTCGGCTTGTTGTCGATGTCGACCTGGCCCCAGCCGGCGCGCAGGGGGGTGCGCATTCGGTGTGCGATCCCCCAGAAGAACTCCCACTCCTCAATTACATCGGAGCCCTCGGGCGGGTCGATGAGCTTGGGGCCGTACTGGGCGTATGGGGCAGGGTAGCCCTGGGCGAAGCCGAAGACGCCCGAGAGTGACTCGTTGGGGAGAGTCGTGTCCTCGCGCTCGAGCGAGAGCTTCGGCGCGATCACGTAGTGCGCCAGCTTGGCGGTGGCCGACATCTTGATGTCGAGCGTGACGAGCAGATCGAGGGCCTGCATGGCCTCGTAGGTGCGGAGTTGATCGGGCCAGGCGGCCATGGGGTTCGAGCCGATGCAGATGAGGGCGCGGACCTGTCCCTCGCCGGGCGTCAGGATTTCCTCGGCGAGGGCGCTTGTGGGCGGTCCGATGGCGGTGATGGGCAGGTCGCGGATGCGCATTCGCTCCCGAGCGTCCCAGTCGGTGCTCTCCTCGTAGGCCTGGGCGACGTAGTCCTTCGGCTTGCGCAGCACGGGCGGGTTGGGGACGCGCTCGCCCTCGCGCAGCCAGCGCCCACAGACGGTGTTGATGGAGTTGATGAGGTACTCGGTGATGTTGGGGTGGGGCGAGAAGTCGGGGCCCGTGCCCGAGGTGACGGAGCCGCGCTTGCCGCTCGCGAAGATGCGGGCGGCGCGTTCGACGAGTGAGGCGGCGACGCCGGCGCGCTCCTCCACGTAGTCGAGGGTGAACGGCTCGACAGCCTCGCGCAGCTCCTCGAGGCCCTGCACGTTCGCGGCGACGAAGTCGCCGTCGACGAGGCCCTCGGTGAGGATGACGCGAAGGATGCCGGCGAGCAGGGTGGGGTCTTCGCCCGGCTTCACCTGCAGGAAGACGTCGGCCTTCTCCGCGGCTTCGGTGCGACGGGGGTCGATAACGATGAACTGCATTCCCCGTTGCTTCGCCTGGTGGAGCCGCTTTGCGGGGTTGTACTGGGGGATGCCGCCCCACATGGAGATGGTGGGATTGGCGCCGATGAGCATCCACACATCGGAGTCGTCGAACATTTGCGGACCTGCGCCCCAGTTGCCGTGGTAGGCGCGGGCGATGGGCTTGGCCGGTTGGTCGATGGTGCCGCCGGAGTAGGTCATGTTGGAGCCGATGCCCGCCATGAACGCCCCGGTGAACTGCCCGGAGGAGGGGAAGGAGAAGCCGTAGGTGCCACTGAAGGTGGCGACAGCACGGGGACCGTGTTCGGCAATGATGGCCTGGAGCTTGTCGGCGACCTCGTCGATGGCCTGCTGATGGGGAATATCGTGGTACGTGCCGTCGGGGGCGCGCTTCTGGGAGTGGAGGAGACGGTCGGGGTGATAGTGCTGCTCGGGGAGCTGGCGCCCCTTGATGCAGGTGAACCCCTGGTACATCGGGTTCTTCGCATCGCCACGGACCTTGATGGCGCGGCCGTCCTCGATGTCAACCTCGATCGCGCAGAACGCGTGGCAGAAGCGGCAGAAGGTCTGCTTTGTCTCGACGACCATGGGATCCCCCGGAGCGCGAAGGCGCTGCCGGAACTGTAGCCCAGCGCGATCAGCCTCGCCAGCGGGAACGCGAGTGCGTTCCCGCCGGCGACGGGATGGCTTCAAACGAGCGAGCCTAGTCGTCCTCGGGAATGAGCTCCTTCTCGCCCCGTATCACGCCGATGCCGATCAGCAGGAGTGCAGCCGCCGCGACAAAGAGCACGATGTTGCTGACCATGATGAAGGCCTCGGGGTCGACCTCAGCCTGTTGGCCGACGACGACGTTGATGAGGCCCGCCACCCCGGCAAGGCCGAAGACCCAGCAGGCCGCCGCGGTGAGGTTCAACGAGCTGAAGCGCCTGGCAAGGCCAATACCAACGAGAACGCCGCTCACCGAGGAGACCGTGACAAAGGCGAAGTGGAGGCCGCCGCTAACGGCATGCAACACCAGCATGAGTTCCGGCGCCCCCGCGGGATCCGCGAGTGAATCGGCGTGCTGCGAGACCGCAACAAGAAGGTGCCGCGTTCCCATCGTCAGGATGTAGATGCCGTAGTGGAACAGGTTGACCAGAATCCCGAAGCGCAGCATGGAGTGGCCCAGGCTTCCCGAGGGTCCCTGGAGCCGCCAGAACGAGAAGATGCCGTACGAGATCAACAGCGAGCAAAGGATGATGACGAACGACACCGCGTGCGTGAGATTGTCGTTGTCGGCATAGGCCTTGAGTGTCTCCTGGAAATCGAGCGGATCGCTCGCGTCGATCAGCCAGCCCCCCGGGTAGAGGAGCAGGGCGATGATCATGACGACAAGCCCTAAGACGATGGCCGTTCCGGGCGCCCGTTGTGCGGAGCACAAGCTACTGAGTACGTTCATAACATCCCCCTTGTGATGCGCCGTCCCCCGACGCGCACGGTGACAGTAGCCCCCTCAGAACGGCCTTTCAATTGCGGCTGGCAAGATGCGAAATTGTTATGTCTGCAATGGGGAACAGGCCCCGACCAACGGACCCTCGCAGGGGCTAGACTCGCCGCGCAACTACCCCCCACGAGGAGAAACGCCATGCAGGCCGCGCCGTTCGAGATCGCCATTCCCGAGGAGAAGCTGGAGGACCTGCGCACGCGGCTCGAGCGCATCAACTGGGCACCCGACTTCGGCAACGATGGGTGGGCGTACGGCGTAAACGGCGAGTACCTGCGCGAGCTCGCCGACCACTGGCTCAACCGCTACGACTGGCGCGCGCACGAGACGGAGATGAACCGCTTCAATAACTTCCGCGTCGAGATCGAGGGGATGCCGATCCACTTCGTGCACGAGCGCGGGAAGGGACCGAACCCGATCCCCCTCATCCTCTCCCACGGCTGGCCCTGGACGTACTGGGACCTCCGCCACGTGATCGGGCCGCTGACAGACCCGGCCGCCCACGGCGGCGACCCGGCGGACTCGTTCGACGTAGTCGTGCCCTCGCTGCCGGGCTACGGCTTCTCCACGCCGCTGACGACGCCGGGCATCAACTACTGGCGGACGGCCGATCTGTGGGTGACGCTCATGCGCGAGGTGCTCGGCTACGAGCGCTTCGCGGCTCAGGGCGGGGACTGGGGAGCGCTCGTCACGAGCCAGCTCGGGCACAAGTACGCCGAGCACCTGATCGGCATCCACCTGACGGACGCGATCATGCTGAACATGTTCACGCACGACCGCCCGTGGGTGCTGGGCGATCCGGGACTGGCGTCGATGCCGCAGGGCGAGGCGCGCGCGGCCAACCTGGCGCGCCTGCGCTACTACTCTGCGCACGTGGCCGTGCAGGCGCTCGACCCGCAGACCCTCGCCTTCATGGCGCACGACTCGCCGATCGGGCTCTGCGCCTGGATCCTCGAGCGGCGACGAAACTGGGGCGACACGAACGGCGATGTCGAGTCGCGCTTCCCCAAGGACGACCTGCTGACGACGATGATGCTGTACTGGGCGACAGACGCCTTCGTGACGTCGGTGCGGTACTACTACGAGGCGGCCTGGAACCAGTGGCAGCCCAGCCACGACCGCACGCCGGTGGTGGAGGCGCCGACGGGACTGACTTTCCACGGGCCGGGGGCGCCGCAGGAGCCGAGCGAGCAGCAGCGCGAGTATTGGAACCTGGTGCACTGGGACTCGCACCCGGCCGGCGGGCACTTCGCGCCCGCCGAGGAGCCCGAAGCGATCGTGCGCGGCATCCGCGCGACGTTCCGGAACCTGCGCTAGCGCTCGCTAGCTGGCGGCCCAGGCGCGCGCTTCCTCCGACGCCACCCAGTGAAGGGTGTTGTGAAGGAGCCTGCGGAAGCCTTCGCTCTCGTAGCTGCCGGGTCCGTCGCCAAGGTGGGTGGCGACGACCGGCGAGTTGCCGCTCTTCTTGGCCCAGACGACGAGGTCGCTGCCCTCGGGATGGGACCAGCGCTCCTTCTCCTCCGGGGGAGCCATGGGCGGCGGGTTGAAGTTCTCTTGGACCATCGGATAGTCCGTGCGCATCAGGGGAAGGATGTCGGGCTGGGACTCGAAGATTTTCGATGTCAGATAGAGCTCGTCCTGCACGACAAATCCGTCGTCGAGGCCCTCGAGGACGGGGTGGCCGGCGGCGGCGGGGTCGGGCGTGACCTTGCCGCGGCCGTTGCCGCGAGGGTCGGCGCCGCCGCCGCGATAGCCGGAGCCGGGAGTGAGCTCGCCGAAGACCTCGCCCTCGGTCAGCAGGAACGAGGTGCCGCTGACATCCCGCCAGCCGGGCCAGGCGGGCCATTCCACGAGGGCGTGGTTCATCAACATGAGGCCCTTCCCGCTCTCGAGGAGCGCGGCGATGCTCTGCTGGTACTCCTCGGGCGCGGGTGAGAAGTCCACGCCCCACATGTCGTAGAAGCAGACAGCGTCGTATTCGGCCACGTTCTCGGGGCGCAGCAGCACCTGCGCGGCCGGCTGCTCGACCTGCGTCGTGAGCAGCTCGGGGTTGTCGTCGAACATGGAATAGAAGCCGTTGTAGTTGAAGCCGTGGCCCTTGGTCACGACGAGCACGTTCACTGCCATGGGTGGTTCCTCTCCGGGTTCCTGTCTTCCGTTCGGCTAGCTGGCGGCCCAGGAGCGCGCGTCCTCTGTCGCCACCCAGTGGAGGGCGTTGCTGAGGAGCTTGCGGAACTCAGGGTTCGCGTAGCAGTTGGGGCCATCGCCGATCTGCATGGCGATGACCGGGGAGTTGACGCTCTTCTTGGCCCAGACCACGAGGTTGCTGCCCTCGGGATGGTCCCAGCGCGCCTGCTCCTCGGCGGGAGCGAGCGGCGGCGGGTTGAAGTTCTCCTTCACCATCGGGTAGTCCGTGCGCATGAGCGGCAGGATGTCGGGCTGGGACTCGAACCTCTTTGAGGTCAGGTAGAGCTCATCCTCGATCGTGAAGGGCTCGACGCCATCGAGGACGGGGTGGCCGGCGGCGCCGGGGTCGGCGGAGACGGTGCCGGTCGGGTTGCCGCGCGGGTCGACTGCGCCGCCGCGATAGCCCGAGCCGGGGGTCATCTCGCCCAAGACCTCGCCCTCGGTCAGCAGAAACGAGGTGCCGCTGACGTCGCGCCAGCCGGGCCAGGCGGGCCACTGCACGATGGCGTGGTTCATCATGACGATGCCCTTCCCGCTCTGGAGGAGGGCGGCGATGCTCTCCTGGTACTCGTCGGGAGCGGGGACAAAGCTCGCGCCTCCATCGGGGCTCTCGGTGCCCCACATGTCGTAAAAGCAGACCGCCTCGTATTCGGCCACGTTCTCGGGACGAAGCATGACCTGCGCGGCCGGCTGCTCGACCTGCGTCGTGAGCAGCTCGGGATTCTCATCGAACATGGCGTAGAAGCCGTTGTAATCGAACGGGTGGCCCTTCGTTACGACGAGCACCTTGACGGACATGACTCGCTCCTTTCGGCGGCGCGACTAGCTGGGGATGAGGTCGTAGGCATCGAGAATGCGCTGGAAGCGGGCCTCGACGGCGGGCTGGGTCTCGGGGTGGCTGACGACGTAGAGGTGGTTGCCGCGGATGGCGTTCAGGACCTTCTGGGCGAGGTCCTCAGGCTCAAGCATCTCCTGGGGGACGCTCTCGCCGGGGAGCATCTCGCGGATGGGGTCCTCGGGTCCGCCGTACTCCTCGGGGCGGTTGCGGCCCGCCTCGACGATGCGGGAACGCACCCCGCCGGGGCAGAGCACGCTCACGCCGATGTTGTGCGGTTCGAGGTCGAGTGCGAGCGCCTCGGAGATGCCGACGACGCCGTACTTGGCGGCCGAATAGGAAGAGATACCGGGCGTGGCCGGAGCCACGAGGCCGGCGATTGAGGCCGTGTTCACGATGTGGCCGCCCTCGCCCGCCGCCACCATGCCAGGCAGGAACGCCTGGATACCGTAGATGACGCCGTAGAGGTCGACGCCAAGCACCCAGTCCCAGTCGTCCTCGGTCATGTCCTGGGCAAGCTTGAAGGTGACGACGCCGGCGTTGTTGCAGAGGATGTGGCAGCCACCGAAGGCGTCGTTGGTTGCGTCGGCGAGCGCCTGCATGGAAGCGCGGTCGGAAACGTCGTTCTGGACGGCGATGGCGCGCACGCCGTGCTCCTCGACGGCGGCGACGGTGCCGGCGGCGGCATCCATGTCGATCTCGCCGATGACAACGTTCATGCCTTCCCGGGCGAAGGCGACGGCCAGCGCCCGACCGATGCCGCCACCTCCTCCGGTGATCACAGCTGTACGACCGCGGAACTCTTCCACACGGCACCTCCTGGCGGAGCGGCAGTCTACACGCTGGCACCCGTGAATTACGAACGGCACGAGGCTCGCACAGGGGCTCCCCAAGCTATGATTGAAGTGATGGCCACGCCACAACCCCACTCTCCCCGGAGCGCCATGTGATCCCTCGTTACTCGCGGCCCGAAATGGCCGCCATCTGGAGCGAGCAGGCGAAGTTCGAACGCTGGCTCGAGGTCGAGATCGCCGTCTGCGAGGCGCGCGCGGCCGCGGGTGACATGCCCGTGGAAGCGGCGCAACGCATCCGCGCGAACGCCACCTTCGACGTCGACAAGGTGAACGAATACCTCGCCGTCACGCACCACGACATGACCGCGTTTTTGCAGTCCGTAGCGGACTCGCTGGGGGAGGAGTCACGTTATGTCCATTTCGGGCTCACGACCAGCGACGTCTGGGACACGGCCACGGCCCTGCAGTTGCGGGCCGCGAGCGACCTGCTCATCGCGGGCGTCGAGCGGCTGACGACGGCGCTCGAGAACCTCGCGCGGGAGCACCGGGACACGCTTTGCCCGGGCCGGACGCACGGGGTCCACGCCGAGCCGACGACGTTCGGGCTGAAGGTTGCGGTGTGGGTCGCGGAGATGCGGCGCAACTGCGAGCGCCTGCTGGCCGCCCGCGAGACGATTGCGGTGGGCGCGATCAGCGGGGCGGTGGGGACGCACGCGTCCATCCCGCCCGAGATCGAGGAGGCGACCTGCAAGACGCTCGGACTCGGCGTCGAGCACGCTTCGACGCAGGTCATCCAGCGCGACCGGCACGCGCAGTTCGTGGGCGCACTTGCGCTCACGGGCGCGTCTCTGGAGAAGTTCGCGACGGAGATCCGGGGGCTGCAGCGCACGGAGGTGCTGGAGGCGGAGGAGCCGTTCGCGGCCGGCCAGACGGGGTCGAGCGCCATGCCGCACAAGCGCAACCCGGAGAAGTGCGAGCGCATCACGGGGCTGGCGCGGGTGCTGCGGGGCTACGCGAACACAGCGATGGAGAACGTGGCCCTCTGGCACGAGCGGGACATCAGCCACTCCTCGACGGAGCGCATCGTGTTCCCCGACGCGTGCCTGGTGCTGGACTACATGCTCGCGCTGTTCACGGACATCGCCGACGACCTGGTCGTGTATCCGGAGCGCATGCGCGAGAACCTCGACGCCTCGTACGGGCTCGTGTTCTCGCAACGCGTGCTGCTGGAGCTGATCGAGACGGGACTGAGCCGGCAGGATGCGTACGGAATCGTGAAGCGCAACGCGATGGTCGCGTGGCAGGAGCGCAAGCCGTTCCTGTCGCTGCTGCTGGCGGACGAGGACGTGACCTCGCGGCTTGACGAGGAGCGGCTGCGGTCGCTGTTCGACTACGGCTACTACCTGCGCAACGCCGGCTCGACGTTCGAGCGGCTAGGGCTGGCGTGACCAGCGCGGCTGGGAAGATTGCCGGGCCGCTACCGAAGCCGGGTGTGTTCGAGGCGCCCAGTCAGGCCTTCGTGCTCATACGGGGGCACCCGATACAACTGATGGCTCCCTTCGCGATCGTGTACGGGCTTACCGTCGCCGAGCGGTTCGTCTTCAGGGATCTCATTACCGACAGCGGGCAGCTATCGACAGAATGGGTCCTGCTCCTCGCCTTCGGGCAGTTGTTTCTCCAGACCCTTGGCTGGGCAGCTGTGATCGTGATGGTAGGAGCGCTGGCACGTGGGGGGGCGCCCAGCCTCGCTTCGGCATTGGGTCAGGTCTGCCGGAAGTTGATCCTCCTCATCGTTCTCTTCGTCCTTTGGGCCACCACTCTCATTCTGGCCAGCGTGCCCGGCTGGGTGACGCTTGGAGTCACGGCCGCAGCTGGCGCGTCCGATTGGCTCACCACCGTGTTGGCGCTGGCGATTGGCCTGCCGGTATTCCTCTACCTGATGACCCGAGTGGGACTGGCCTACCCGGGACTCATGCTCGACGAGGCTGGTCCCCAGGAGACGATCAGGGAGAGCTGGACTCTCACCCATGGCCATGTGCTACGGCTCCTCTGGATCATTCTCGTGGCTGTGGTCGCCACGGAGGCTCTTGAGGTAGGTCTTGGTCAGCTGTTCGGGTTTGCTGGTGGAAATGCGCGGATAATCGGAACCGGCATCGTGGGCATTCCGCTTGATGCCTTCTCTGTTGCGGCATTGACGCTCTTCTACTTGCACATCCGTTACCCCGGCGCCAAGAGGCGCTCCACAGCGCCCTCACAGTGGGGTCCAGCGTGACCGGGCCGCCCGAACACCAGGTTCCTCAACCGTCAGAGAAGCCGGGCGTGGGCGAGACGCTGAGCGCGGCGGCCGCGCTTATGCGCGACCACCCGCGGGAGACGATGCTGCCTCTGCTCGCCATCCAGGCGCCGCTCGTCATCGGGACGATTCTCGTGACGATTCTGCTCTACAACAGCGTCTTCGCGGACGAGGTGTATCCGCAGGGGGGCCTCATCGGCGTACGGGAAGGGGGAGCCCAGGCGTTCGCGTTCACGGTCGTGCTTGCGGTGGGCCTGGTCTTCGGGGCGGTGGCGCTGGCGGCGACCATCGTCTCCACCGGAGCGGCTGCACAGGGCAAGTCGCTCAGCATCACCGAAGCGCTGGACTCGGCGTTCGCCCGCCTAGGGGGCATGCTTGTCCTGACAGCCATCTTCCTTGTGGGAGCAGTTCTCCTGGCGCTGCTGGCGGGGACCAATCTCCTACTGGCCGTGGCCGCCGGGGTGGCCGCGCTCTACCTGACCAGCCGAGTGGCCATCACCTACCAGGTGTACCTGCTGGAGGGAGGGGGACCAGTGGAAGCGCTCAGAAGCAGCTGGAATCGCACGCCGGGGCACATGCTGCGGCTCCTGGGCATCATCCTCGTAGGCGCCACCCTAGTGCTCCTCGTCGGACTGCTCGTGCCGGTGTTCCCCGAACCGGGGTCGATGAGCCGCGAGTGGCGGATGGCCGTCGACGCGTTGCTGCAGATCTTGCAGGGCGGCGTGGCGATTCCCTTCGTGGCGTTTGCCCATGCCGCAATAACCCTCTATTACCTGCGAATACGGGAGGAACCCTCATGACCGACGTAGTGCTGCAGACGGACCTGCCCGCCCCCATGGTGCGGGGTAAGGTCCGCGACACCTACGACCTTGGCGACAACATGCTGATCGTCGCCACCGACCGCATCTCGGCGCTCGACCTGGTGCTGCCGACGGGCGTTCCGCGCAAGGGCGAAATGTTGACGCAGCTCTCGGCGTGGTGGTTCGAGCGCATCGGCGAGGTGGTGCCACATCACTTCATCGCCGTCATCGACGCCTCGAACGCGGAAGAGCTCGTGCCCTTCCCCCTCCCCGAGAATTGCCACCGGCGCTCGATGCTGGTACGGAAGGCCCAGCCGCACAGCGCCGAGTGCATCATGCGCGGGTACATCTCGGGGTCGGGCTGGCGCGAGTACAAGCGCGACGGCTCGGTCTGCGGCATCCAGCTACCGGAGGGCCTGACGGAATCGGATCGGCTGCCGGAGCCGATCTTCACGCCCTCGACGAAGGCTGACGTGGGGGAGCACGACGAGAACATCAACTACGAGCAGCTCGAGGGCATCGTAGGCGGGGAAACGGCGAACGCGATGGCGAAGCGCAGCCGCGCCGTCTACGACTACGGCCACCAGGTGGCGCTGGAGCGGGACGTCATCATCGCCGACACGAAGTTTGAGTTCGGGTTGCGGAACGAGGAGACGATCCTCATCGACGAGGTGCTCACGCCGGACAGCAGCCGCTTCTGGCCGCTCTCGGAGTACCGGCCCGGCGGTTCCCAGCCCAGCTTCGACAAGCAGCCAGTGCGCGACTGGCTCTCGGGGACGGGCTGGAAGGACGGCGACCCCGCGCCGGACGTTCCGAACGACGTGGTTGCGGCGACAACGGACCGCTACCTGACGCTGTACCGCACGCTCACGGGCGAGGACCTGCCCGGGTGAGCCGCTTCCTCGCCTCGATCGCGGTGACGCTGAAACCGACGGTGAACGACCCCGAGGGGCTCACGATCGCGTCGGCGCTGCACAACCTCGGCTTCGCGGGGGTGGCGGGCGTGCGCTCGGGCAAGCTGTTCGAAGTCGCGATCGAGGCGGCGAGCGCCGACGAGGCGCAGTCGCTGGCCGAGGACATGTGCACACGGCTGCTCGCCAATCCGGTCATTGAGCGGTACCACTGCGAGGTCGAGGAAGAGGAACCGGCCTAGGAACTCCCAACCGACGCCGTGTCGGCAGGCAGGTGGCAGGCGTCGTTGTGGCGGAGGACGATGAGCCGCCCCTCGGCGTCGCGCGCAAGCTCGGTGATGCCGCAGTTCTTCATGGGGAAACGCACGCGGCGTCCTTCCGCCTTTGCCGCGCCGTGCATGCGCATGACGGCGTTCATTGCCGCCATGATGACGCCACCGTGGGTCACCACGACCTTCCGGCCATCGAGCGCCATCAGTTCCGCAAGGGCTTCCGCGATTCGCGCGTCGAAGCCGGGCCACCCTTCCTCGCCGGGGAGCATGTCCCGCTGTGCGTCGGCCCGGTCGACAAGCCAGGACCAGCCGGGGTAGCGCTCGGCCACCTCGCGCGCGGTGAGCCCGCTGAGCTCACCGAAGTCGTACTCCATCAGGCGGTCGTCGGTGGTCACGGGCAGGTCGAGGGCGGCGCCGATGGCTTCGGCGGTCTGGAGGGCGCGGGCGAGGGGGCTGGAAACGATGCGGTCAACGCCGCCGTCGGAGCGCAGGCGTTCGGCCACGGCGCGTGCCTGCGTGTGGCCGAGGTCGGTCAGGGGCTTGTCGAGCTGGCCCTGGATGAGGCCCTCGACGTTGCCTTCGGACTCACCGTGCCGGACCAGGAGCAGGGTCACTCCGTGAGGCTCCGGTAGAGGGCCGGGAGGCGGCGGGGCAGGGACTCGATGTCACCGACGACCTCGTAGCCCATGTCCTCGCACATCGTCTTCAGGTAGTCGTGCCCGGCGCGGTCGACGGTGAGGGCGAAGGGCGTGATGCCCTCGCGCTTGGCCTCGTTGAGGGCCTGCTTGGTGTCGTGGATGGCGTATTCCTTCTCGGTGCGATCGCGCCCGTAGCCGTGGTCCTGGGGGCGGCCGTCGCTGAGGAGGACGAGGATGCGCACCTTCGCTTCCGTCTCGCTCAGCTTGTGGATGGCGTGGCGGATGGCGGGACCCATGCGCGTGGAGCGGATGGGGGTGACCTTGTCGATGCGCTTCTTGGTCGTTTCGCCGAATTGCTCGTCGAAGTCCTTGAGCACGTAGAACTCGACGTTGTCGCGCCCGTAGCCGCTGAACCCGTAGATGCCGTAGTCGTCGCCGATCGTCTCGAGCGCGGTGATGAGGAGGACGGTCGCCTCCTTCTCGAGGTCGATGATGCGCTTGGGCGGGGCGGCGAGCTCCTGGCGACGCTTGGTGACCCACCAGCTGAGGTACTTGCGGGGGTCGTCGTCGGAGTCGTCGTACTGCTGGTCGCGGCGCGCGATCTCCTCGTCCGTGGAGGCGGACATGTCGAGGAGGAAGGCGATGGCGACGTCGCGGTCGACCTTGTTGCGGCGCCAGTACACCTTGTCGGAGGGGCTGACACCGGTGCGGACATCGATCATCCACTCGATGGCGGGGTCGAGCTCGATGTCCTCGCCGTCGGACAGCTTCTTGATCTTGCGGAAGAGCTCGGGCTTCATCAGCTCGAACTGCTTGCGCGTCTGGGCGACGAGGGCGGCGTACTCCTTGAGGGTGTCCTCGTAGAAGTCGTCCTCGCCCTCCTCCAGGTCGGCCTCCTTCACGGCGCACCAGCGGGGCTTGTAGTCCTGCGCGCGGAAGTCCCACTCGTCGTAGTAGTAGGTGGTAACGATGGGCGCGAGCGGCTCCTCGCCCTCCTCGCCGCCGGTGCTGAGGTCGCTCAGGGGCTGATCGGACTGCGCGTCGCTATCGAGGGTGGGGGTACCGGCCTCCTTCAGGAGGTTGGAGAGGAACATGCCCGTCGTGTTCTGGAGGTCGCCTTCGAGGAGGGTGTCGAGGTCGATCTCGGCGCTCTTCTCCAGGAGCTCCTTGAGCTGCTCTTCGGTGAGCTGGTCGGGCGAGATCTGGCCGGCGTCGCCCAGCTCGGCGTCGTCGCGGAGCTTCATGAGGAGCTGGACCAGCTCGGGCTTGAAGTCGCCGCGGAAGTCGATGTCCTGGGGGCTCTCGTACTCGACGTCGCCCTCCTGGGGCTCGCCCATTTCCATGGCCGCGCCCTCTCCGCCGAGATCGCTCATGTCGAGCTGGAGCGACTCCTGATCCATGTCGGGCAGGGAGTCCCACTCCTCTTCGCCTTCTTCGCGCTCGTTCTTGATGCTCATGGCGAGCTGGTAGAGGCGCAGCGTGGCCTCGGCCGTGTCCTCGACGCTTGCGCTCTCCTCACTCAGGCGCTGGAGCACGGAGATGCCGTTCGACATGGCGTCCTGCTGGGCGGCGGGCCAGCGCAAGGCATCGGTGCCGTCGAGGCTGACACGCACGAGGTTCTCGACGAAGGCCTGACGGAGCGGGAGCTCGCTCACTTCGGGGCGGCGAGCGAGCTCCTCGCGCTGCATGCGCGTGAGGGCCCGGCGGATGCCAGCGTAGTTGCGCGTGATGGCCGCGTCGATGCGCGTCCCCTCGGCGATCTTGTGGATGTCGCTCGCGAGCGTACGGTCGGGGAACAGGTCGAAGAAACGCTCGATCTCGGTCGTCGGATTCGCGTCGGGCGCCTCGTTGATGGTAGGGCGCAGGTCCTCGAAGAGCGTCGAGGGCCGGTCGAAGCTGAAGGTGAAGCTCCCGAACTCAAGGCGCGCCGCCTGGTGCGTCGTGAAGACCTTCACGGCGGCGAAGTTCTCCTCCTTCGCCCGGTAGAGCTCCATTACCTCGGGCAGGTAGATGGTCGTGCCATCGGTACTCGCGCGCTCCTCGTCGACCCAGCCAATGCCCTTTTCCGCGAGGACGGCGGCGGCGTGGATGCTGATGTTCCTGCCGGTGAGGGCCTTGGCATAGAGCCGGAGCACGTCTCCGACCTTGGCGAGCTCGACGCGCGCCGAGAGGGTATCGAGGACTTCCTCGCCGCGGCTGGACTGGAGGCGGAAGTAGGCCTCGCCGCCCTCCTTGCTGGAGGCGAGGATGCCGAGGCCGTGGTTCTGCCAGGCGGCCAACTCGTCAATGTGGACTTTCTCCAGCACCTCCGGGGCATTGCTGATGAAGTCCATGGCCGCGTAGGCGGAGTGGGGAGCGAGCTGCTCGGCGAGCTCGATGACGGGACCGTGGTCGTCCGGCTCAACCTCGCCGAGGGCGTGGGCGGCGTCCTCGAAGTACTGGAACACTGAGCGGCTGTGGTCCCGGGCCACCTGCGCGGCGAGGGTCAGGTAGCGCTCGCGCACAGGGCCGTGGACGCGCTGGATGAGGGGCACCCCGCGGTCGAAGTAAAGCCGGGAGTCTGCCCAGCTTGTCTGCGCCAGCTCGACGCCGAAGGTGAGGAACGGCATGCGGTCACCGCCTTCAAGGCGCCCGAGCACCTCGGGAGCGGAGGTGAGGCAGGCGGCGGCGAGCTCGTAGGAGTGCCTCGCGAGCTCGTCGAGGAAGAGCACGAGGCGTCCGGCGTGACTGACGCGGATGGTGCCGAAGAGGTCGGGGCCGGCGTCGTAGAACTGCGCGGCCAGGGAGGAGCTCTTCCAGTTGCCCTTGTAGAGGCGGCGGCCGAAGTCGGCCCACTGGGCGAGGTGGTTGGGACCGATGTGGGTGAGGGTGGCGGGGGCGCTGCGGAGGAAGGAAACGGCCAGCGGGGCGGACTGCTCCGTGAGGTCGCTGGCCTCCCGGGCGAGCTGCTCGTAGGTGTCCCAGGGGGTGGACTCGACGAGCTGGGGGCCGGCCTTGAAGTACTCGGCGGCGGATTCCCAGGACCGCAGGCTGATGGCCATAAGGTCGAGGCCACCCTGCGACCACGCCTCGAGCTGGGTGGGGGTGAGGCGCGGTTCAAGCGCTCGCAGGCTGCTCTCGTAGGACTCCAGCAGGGGTTCGGGGAACCCGTCGAAGCGGGAGCGGTTTCGGGCGATCAGCCCACCAGCAACGGTCATGAGGCACCCCCCGAAGAGAGCACGCGTGAGGGCCGTGCCGGGTCCTCGTACTCGTAGAAGTGAACCTCATCGCCGGCGGTGTCCCAGACGGCGCAGGAGAGGCGGTAGTCATTCCCCGGGTGGCGGGCTTCACCCACGGAGCCGGGGTTGATGACGAGGGTGTCGCCGAAGCGGGCGGCCATGGGCACGTGGGTGTGGCCGGTCACGACCACGTCGTGCTCAAGCGTTTCGGTGCGCTGCCAGATGGGGTCGTGGGGGTAGTGGTACTCCCAGCCGCCCCAGGGCGAGCTGTGCGCCATGAGGAAGCGCCTCCCGCCAGCTTCCACGTCGATCGAGTAGGGCTGCTCGCGCAGCCACTCGACGAGATCCTCGCGCACGTGCTCCATCGAGCGGGCTCGCTCGCCGTCGCGGCCAAGGATGATCTCGTCGTGGTTGCCGAGGACCACGCGGGCCTCGCGTTCACGCAGCAACTCGACCGTCTCGTTCGACCAGCGGTACTGGTAGACGGTGTCGCCCGCGCAGAGAAGCTCGTCGATCGGGCCCATGCGATCGAGGGCCGTCTGCAGGCCGGCGACGTTGCCGTGCACATCAGAAACGATGCCGATCCTCACGCCGCCACCTCGCGCGCGCATCGGGGCCCACGCTTCCCTGGGTGCTCCGAGCGGGGAGCCGTGGCGATCACTCGAAGATCGATGTCACTACCTCTTCGATGCTGCGCTGGACTTCGAGGTCGTCGGTAAGCGCCCAGGTGACGCCCACCTGGGCGGCGCGGCGCGGCTCGATGCCCCGCTCGATGAGGCGACCGGCGTAGATGAGGAGGCGCGTGCTGACGCCCTCGCTCAGGCCGTGCTCCTTCAGGTTGCGCACCTTCTCGCCAAGCTTGGCGAGCTCGATGGAGACGGCGAGGTCGACGCCCGACTCGTGCGAGATGATCTCCGCTTCCTGTTCACGGGTGGGGTAGGTGAACTCGACGGAGATGAAACGCTGGCGGGTGGAGTGCTTGAGGTCCTTGAGGGCGCTCTGGTAGCCGGGGTTGTAGGAGATGACGAGGAGGAAGCCGTCCGCGGCCTCAACAACCTGGCCGAGCTTCTCGATGGGGAGCAGGCGGCGGTAGTCGGTGAGGGGGTGGATAAGGACGGTGGTGTCCTTGCGGGCCTCGACCACCTCGTCGAGGTAGCAGATGGCGCCGGTCTTGACGGCGCGGGTGAGGGGTCCGTCGATCCAGCGCGTGCCGTCGGTATCGAGCAGGTAGCGGCCGACGAGGTCGCTGGCAGTAAGGTCCTCGTGGCAGGCAACGGTGACGAAGGGGCGCGGGCCCTCGTCGTCGAGGGGCGCTTCTCCACCCTGGGAGATGTGCGTCATGGGCCTGCCGAGGCGCCAGGACATGTACTCGACGAAGCGGGTCTTGCCGCAGCCGGTGGGGCCCTTCAGGAGGACGGGGATGCGCTGCTCGAAGGCGGCCTCGAAGAGCTCGATCTCGTCCCCGAGGGGGAGGTAGTAGGGCTCTTCGCGAACGGTGAACTCTTCGGCGGCGAGGACGAGCCCGCCGGGGGCCATGACTTCGGTGGTGGTGGGTGCTTCAGCCAATCGTCTGCCTCTCTGTGCCGGTGCGCGCGCGGAGCGCCTCCCAGGCGCCGCGGATGCTGTCCGCGAGCTCCTCGCGCGTGCCGTTGTTCTCGATGACCACGTCCGCCACGGCGATCCGCTCCTCGTTGGAGAGCTGCGAATCGATGCGGGCGCGAGCCGCGGCCTCATCCAGGCCGTTGCGTTCCGCGAGCCGGGCCACGGCCCCGTCGGCCTCGACGGTGGTGACCCAGATCTCGTCGACCATGTCCTCCCAGCCGGCCTCGAGGAGGACGGCCGCCTCAAGGACGGCGATACGCGTACCCGCCACCTCGAGCTGGGACAGCTCCTCGGAAGCGAGGGCGCGGATGCCGGGCCAGACGATATCGGTAAGGCGCGTCATCATCTCGGGCTTGCCAAAGACCTTGCCGCCGAGCACCCGCCGGTCGATGGTGCCGTCTTCCGCGACGAGGTCGTCGCCAAAGGCGGCGACAACGGCGGCGAACGTGCCGGTGCCGGGCTCGTAGGTCCGGTGACCGAGGATGTCGGCGTCGATAACGGGGACGCCCTGCTCACGGAAAAACTCCGTGACGGTCGATTTCCCGCTGGCGATGCCGCCAGTCAGGCCGATGGTGTGCACGCGCTCACTCCCGATCGAGGTGGGGACTTTCCCAAACAATGAGGATACGTGGCGGGGGTGGGGGCGGGCAAACCCTGGGACGCCTCAGGCGGGCACGATCCGGATCTGGGAGCGGGGGGCGG
>VXLW01000101.1 GCA_009841435.1 Dehalococcoidia bacterium
CCCCCCCCCCATTTTTTTTTATTGAACCGGCGACCACCGTCATCTACACGCGTAAGACCGTCGGCTGCTTAATATGTTAATACGACACCGGGGCCACACCCTCCACGACGGCGTCGCCCCCCGCCTCTCCTCGACCCCCGGCGTCCTGCAGCGCGCCGCCCCCCGCATCGGCGAGCACACCCGCGAGATCCTGTCGGAAGCGCTCGACCTGTCGGAGGCGGAGATCGACGAGTTCGCGGAAGCGGGGGTGTTCATGTGAGCGGTCCCCTCGAAGGCCTGCGCGTCGTCGAGATCGCCGATGAGCTGGGGCAGTACGCCGGCAAGCTTCTTGCCGACATGGGCGCCGACGTCGTCAAGATCGAGCCCCCCGAAGGCTCGGAAGCCCGGCGCGTCGGCCCCTTCGTCAACGACGAGCCCGGCCCCAACCGCTCGCTCAACTTCTGGTACCACAACACGAACAAGCGCTCCCTCGTCCTCGACCTCGATGGCTCGGAATCGGACCGCGAGACCGCCCGCGCGCTCCTCGCCCGCGCCGACATCTTCCTCGAGGCCCTGCCCCCCGGCCGCGCCGCCGCCCTCGGCCTCGACTACGCCACGCTCGCCCCCGCCAATCCCGCTCTCATCCACTGCGCCCTCACCCCCTTCGGGCAGGACGGCCCCTGGGCGCACTACCGCGTCACCGACCTGGTCGCGCTGGCCGCGGGCGGCCCCATGAACATGAACGGCTACGACCCCGAAGACGCCCCCGGCGCCCCGCCCATCCACGGCAAGGGCGACCAGGCCTACAACACCGGCGCCCACTTCGCCGTCATGGGCATCCTCACCGCCCTCCTGGGCCGCGACGCCGGCGGCGAGGGACAGTACATCGACTGCTCCATGCACGAGGCCCTCTCCTCCGCCACCGAGGTCGGCCTTCCCCACTGGCTCTACACGAAGACGAACATCATCCGCCAGACCGGCCGGCACGCGGCCACCATCCGCACGGAGCCGTGGATCCACCGCGCCCGCGACGGCAAGGACGTGCTCGTCTTCAACATCGGGCGCAGCAACGAGTCCTGGGGGAAGCTGAAGCGCTGGATGCAGTCCCACGGCTTCGGCGCGAACTTCGACGAAGAGCGCTTCGACGACCCCATGAATCGCATGGCCGCCCGTGGCACGCCCGAGGCGAAGGAGATCTTCGCGGAGGTCTCAAGCTTCGTCGGTACCCTCGATGCCGAAGAGGTGTACCGCGGCTCGCAGGCTTGCGGACTCCCCTGGGGCACCGTGCGCTCCCCCGACGAGGCCGTCGACGACCCCCACCTGCACGACCGCGGCCACTTCGTCGCGACGACAGGCGAGGGGCTGGATGGGGAGGCGCTGATGCCGGGCGCGCCCTACGTGCTCACCGCGAGTCCCTGGGAGATGCGCCGTCCCGCCCCGAAGCTCGGCGAACACACGGACGAGGTGCTGGCGGAGCTGCGCGCCCCTACTCCGGAATAGTCACTTCCTGCCCAACCTGGAGCGTGAGGCAGGACTCCTCGTCCAGTCCGTTGGCCACCATGAACGTCTGCACGGAGATGTCGTGGTCCTGGGCGATGGCAACGCAGGTGTCGCCCGGTACGACGATGTAGGTCCGCCCCGCGCCCGGGCGCTCCTCGACTTCCTCTTCCGTCACGACGTCTGGGTCCGCTGGCGGAATGTTCAGGGTTTCGTCGACGTGGAGGTTCGTGCAGTCCTCGTTGATGCGGGGGTTCGCCGCCAGCAACTCCGCGATGGTGATGTTGTGCTGCGTGGCGATGGCGCCGCAGTTGTCCCCTTCCCGGACGACGTAGGTGCGCGCCGGTTGCGGCTCCGGCTCGACGGTGGCGGGCGGCGTGTCGCCGGGGGCGTACACGTGTGCCGAATCGATGATGAAGGGTTCGCGTTCCTCGTCGGGCACGGCTGTGGGAACGCTCGCGGGGTCGCTTAGCGTGGGACGCCCCTGCGGCTCAACCACATCGTCGTCGTCCCCGCAGCCCACGACGAGCACGGCGAAGAGACAGGCCACGGCGAACGTTCGGGTGAGCACCGTGAGCCATGCTAGGTTCGCTAGGGGCCTCCGGCAATCTCGGCCAGCAGAACGCTCAACATGAAGGCGGCGCCATCGCCGATCCGGTCGAGCGCCTCGGGTTCGACGAGGTCGATGACATCGGCGGGGGTATGGATCAGCGAAACGTCGCCGTCTGAGAAGAAGAGGACGGGGACCCCGACGTCGGCGAAGCTCGAGTGGTCGCTTCCGTACCCCTCCGGCAGGGCGGACGCATACGCAGGGAACCCCTCCCGCTCGAGGAGCGCGACCGTCCGCTCCACCAGCGCCCGCGTGCCGATCACCTCGATGGCGTCTCCCCGCGCGGTCACGTCGAAGTTGACCATGACCTCCGGGAGTTCGGCGTTCTCGGCCAGGCTTCGGGCCAGCGCCCTGCTCCCGAACAGGCCCGACTCCTCCGCACCGAACGTTACGAAGCAGAGCCCTTCGTCGAGACCGTCGGCGGCGAAGGCGCGCGCCAGTTCGAGGATGATAGCGACGCCACTTGCGTTGTCGACCGCGCCCGGCGATGCCGAAACGGTGTCGTGGTGCCCCCCGGCGAGGATGTCGCAGCGAGCGTCCACGCCGGGGCGTGCGATGACGTTCATGGCCACCGGACGTGCGGGACCGATCTCGATGCTGATGGGTGCTCCCTCCGCGATCGCCCGTGAGAAGCGATCCGCCTCGGTGTGGGCCACGAGGACAACGGGTATGGCGTCGCGGGCGGGAATGGGGAACCCGGCCAGCCGCCACGGCTCGTGGTTCACGATCACGAGTCCCGCTGCCCCGTTTCTGGCGGCGGCCATGTACATCATCGCGTCCTGGGGCCGGGATGTGCTCCGGCTCCCTATGGGGATCGCGCCTCCGAAGGAATCGTTCCCGGTGAGCCCACCGTCGACCGCCCGCCCTTCCGCCGACCTCGCTGAGGTGGACTCCCCATTCAGCGCGACCCCTTCGATTGTCTGGCCTCCCACGGTGACGCTCGCCTGCCGGAAACGCGTCTCATACGTGAACTCCGTCACCTCGACTGCGTACCCGTAGCTCCGGAATGCTTCGGCGATGTACGCGACCGTCTCCCGCGCCTCCTGCGAGCCGGACACCCTCGGACCGATGCCCACGGAGAGCACACGCACGTGCTCCATCGCGTTCTCGAGGTCGTGGTCGAGACGCTCGCCGATCTCGGGGAGTGCGGCGGCCGGGGTTGCCGGCTCGGTCGGTGTTGCCTCCGCAGCGGTGGGCGTTGCCACAGTCGTCGGTACCGGAACCACCGGCGTGGGGGACGCGTCCTCGGAACCGCCACCCGAGCACGCTGCTGCAAGCACTGCAGCCAGCGCGATGGCAGCCAGTAATCGGGTGGTCATGAGCAGTCCGGGAGGGCGACGCGTCGGTTGTCGCCCCTAGCGGCCGCGAAGCGCACGCCTGATCCGTGCCAGCACACCCGGCGGGGCGGGCTCGTACTCGACGTAACGTCCCCGCCAATGGGCGCCCTTCGCGGCGGGCGGGGCCGAGACCGTAGCTCGTCGCGGGCGCACGAACGACCAGATGAACGCGGCCAGGAAGAGCACGACGCCGATGAAGGCCATCCAGATGAGCGCGGCCCAGATGGCGGCCAGGATGAGACCCGCCACCATCACCCCCGCCCCGGTGAAGAGCATCGAGGCGGGAGTCGGACCGTTCACCTTCAGACCGAATGCCGAGGCGATGCGGGACGAGAAGGGTTGGCCCCGGTTCCGCCGGTGGCTTTCCAGCGAGATCGGCTCCTCGCCCGGCTTTGGAGGCTCCTCTCCGAGGCGGGCCAGGATCTCCTCGATCTCGCGATCGATGCGGTCGGGCATGGCACTGTCCACGATAGGGGATCAGCGAGTAAACCGTCGATGGTCAGTCGTGGGCGTCCTTACCCCAGCCTCCCCCGCCGGGTGTATGCACCTCCACGCGTTCGCCGGCTGCTACCCGAAGCTGCTGCTGGCCGGCTAGGGGCTCGCGTTCCCCGTTGGCGCGGATGAGCGTGTTCTCGCCGTGCTCTGCCGCCTCTCCGCCCTGCGTCCCCGGTGGCCCGACGGACCTGCGGTCGCCGATGAGGGACACATCCGCCTCCGTCAGAAATTCGATCTCTCTCACGACCCCGTCCCCGCCACGGCGTCGGCCGTTCCCCCCGCTCCCGTCGCGCAGTTCGAAGCGTCGGACTCGGACGGGAAAGGCGTTCTCGATCGACTCGGCGGGCGTGTTGGCGGTGTTGGTCATGTGCGTCTGCACACCGCTTTCGCCATCTCCGTCAGGCCCCGCTCCGGCCCCGCCCGGGACCGTCTCGTAGTAGGCGAAGGGCTCTCCGCTGGCCCGCACGCCGCCGAACGTGAAGTTGCTCATCGTGCCCGCGCTCGCCGCCGGGATTCGTCCCGGAAGCGCCTCCGCAAATGCCGCGAGCACGACGTCGGTCACGCGCTGCGAGGTTTCGACATTGCCGGCGGAGACCGCGCGCTGAGGTCGGGCGTTCACCAGCGAGCCTTCCGGCAGGACCACCTCGATGGGCCGGAAGACGCCTGCGTTGGAGGGAGCATCCGGGGGCAGGAGGCAGCGCACGCAGTAGGCCACGGCCGATCGCGTGACCGCGGCCACTGCGTTAATCGAGGCGGCCTGCTCCTCCGCCGAGCCGCTGAAGTCGACCGTGACCTCGTCCCCGCGCAAGGAAACGCGGGCACGGATGGGGAGCAGCGTTCCGTCCGCGCCCTCCATCACGTCCTCGGCAGCGTAATCGCCCTCGGGGACCTCGGAGATTGCCTCCCGCGTGAGCCGCTCGGCATAGTCGGTGAGTGCGGCCATCCAGCGCGCGAGCTCGTCGTTTCCGTAGCGGGCGGCAAGCGCTTCGAGGCGGGCGGCGCCGGTGCTGAGCGCCCCGAGCTGGGCGTCGAAGTCGCCGCGACGTTCGGCGGGCGTGCGGACGTTCCGCAGGATGAGCGCGAAAAGCGCCTCGTTCAGCCGTCCCGCCTCGCGCAGCTTGAGGGGCGGGATGATGACGCCCTCCTGGTACAGCTCCGTGGCGACCGGCATCGAACCTGCCGACATGCCTCCGATGTCGGCGTGATGCGCGCGGTTGGCGACGAACCCGATGAGCTCGTCGCCGGAGAACACGGGCGCTACCAGCGTCACGTCGGGGAGGTGCGTGCCACCGAGGTATGGGTCGTTGACGATGGCCACGTCTCCCTCGCTCCATGGGGCGAGCGTGGAGACCGCGGCAATCGACTCCGGCATCGCTCCCAGGTGGACGGGGATGTGAGCGGCCTGCGCCACCATCTCACCGTTCGCATCGAAGACGGCGCAGGAGAAGTCGCGGCGCTCGCGGATGTTGGGCGAGTGGCTTGTACGCCACAGCGTTACCCCCATCTCCTCCGCTGCGGAGGCAAGGAGCGCGTTCCAGACGGCGAGCCGGGCGGGATCGTCGGTCATCGTGGGGTCACCAGGAGGTTCCCGGCGGCATCGACGGTCGCCTGCCAGCCCTCCGGAATGAAGGTGGTTGCGTCCGGCTGCGTGATGACGGCAGGTCCGCCGAGCGTGGAGCCGACGGCAAGCGCTGCTCGGGAGGTCTGGGCTGCGGCGACGCCGCCTGCCAGCGTGATCGGCTCGGGCGCTCCGGTGTCTTCGGTGGTGTCGGCGGCCAGGTCCGGAAGAGTACGCGTTGCCCCCTGCGCGCGGCAGCGCAACGCGACCAGCTCGATGCTCCGCTCGGGAGTCGAGAAGCCGTACTCGCGCTCGTGGGCGGAGTGGAAGGCGGTGGCGATTGTGTCGGGAGCTGGCAGGTCGATGGAGACGCGCAGCTCGTGAGCCTGGCCCTGGTAGCGCACGTCCGCCGCCCAGGTCAGAGCCGTGAGCGTCCCGCCCGCGGCCTGCAAATCCGCCTTCGCCTGCCCCTCGAGCGCCCTGGCCGTGTTGTTGATGGGGGCCGAGGCTTCCGGCCCCAGGCTGATCAGCAGCCCTTGGCCTCGCTCGATGACTTCTGGGGCGGTGGCGATTCCGACGGCCGAGAGAACTCCGGCATGGCGGGGCACGAGCACCTGGCCGATGCCGAGCTCGGCTGCCAGCTCGCAGGCGTGGAGCGGGCCGGCGCCGCCAAAGGCCACGAGCGTGAAGCCGGCGGGGTCGTACCCCCGTTCCAGGCTGACGCGCCGCAGGGCTCGCGCCATGGTCGCGTTCGCGACCTCGACCACCGCAGCCGCCGACGGTTCTGGCTCGCCGAGGGTGGCCAGGGCGTCGCTGGCGCGTTCGAGGTCGGGGATCACGCTGCCACCCAGCGGCGCGTCGGGACGGAGGCGTCCCAGCACGAGATTGGCGTCGGAGACGGTTGGGAGCTCGCCGCTTCCGTAGCAGGCCGGACCGGGATCGGCGCCCGCGCTCTGCGGCCCCACCGCCAGCGCCCCGCCCGAATCCAGGCGCGCGATCGAACCGCCGCCCGCGCCCACCGTCACGATGTCGACCATGGGCGTGTGTACGGCGAGGCCGTCGACCTCGGTGGCGGAGCGGTAGCGCGGTTCGCCGGGGCAGAGCGAGACGTCGGTGCTGGTGCCGCCCATGTCGAACGTGATGACCTGCTCGTGACCCGCGGCCTTCGCGACGGCAAGGGCGCCGAGAACACCGCCGGCGGGCCCGCTCGTGACCATCGAGACGGGGCGCTCGCCGCTGGTCGCGGCGTCCGTGAGGCCGCCGGCCGAGTGCATCACGCGCAGCCTCGGGAAGCGCTCGTCAATGCCGCTCAGGTAACGGCGGGCCGCCGGCTGGAGAAAGGCGTTGATGGCGGTCGTGCTGGCGCGCTCGTACTCGCGGTGCTCGGGAAGCGTCTCGTGGGAGGCGCTCACCGGGAAACCCGCTTTGCGCAAGGCGCCGGCGAGACGGGCCTCGTGTTCGGGGCGCAGATAGGCGAACAGCAGGCAGATCGCGACTGCCTCCGCCCCCAAGGCCCGCGCCTCCTGGACCACCCGCGCGACCTCGCGCTCTTCGAGGGGCGTCACGACCTCGCCGTCGGCGCCGATGCGCTCCCGCACGGTGATGACATCGCCACGCGCGACGACGTGCGGCGTTCGGCGTGGTTCGAGGTCGTAAAGGGCGGGGCGCTCCTGCCGCCGGATGACGAGCAGGTCGCGGAAGCCCTCGGTCGTGACGAGCACGGTGCGGGGTCCGCGGCGTTCGAGCAGGGCGTTCGTGGCGACCGTGCTTCCGTGCGCCAGCCGCTGGTCGGTCAGGCCGCCGGCGCCGACCAGAACGGCTTTCTCCGGAGCAGAGGGCGTTGAGAGGCGCTTCCAGGTGCGGATGCCGGTCTCTTCGATGGCGACGAAATCGGTGAACGTGCCGCCCACGTCCACGCCGAGGACGCCTCCGTCCAGCGCCTCAGCCACCCTAGACGTACTCCTTGACCTTCTCCGCGAGCGAGCGGGTGTAGCCGGCCGTGCTCGCGATCTCCTCGACGCCGGCCTCGCGCACGGCCTTGAGCGAGCCGAACTTGCGCAGCAGGGCGCGCTTCCGCTTCGGCCCGACGCCGGGGATGGAATCGAGGACGCTGGCGGTGGCGGCCTTGCGGCGCACCTGGCGGTGGTACGTGATGGCGAAGCGATGGGCCTCGTCGCGGACGCGCTGGACGAGGTAGAGGGCTTCGGAGCCGCGCGGCAGGATGATGGGCGCCTCCTCGTCCGGGGCGAACAGCTCTTCGTGGCGCTTCGCCAGCCCGAACGCGGGAATGTGGTACACGCCGAGCTCGCGCATCACCTCCACGGCCGCGCTCAGCTGGCCCTTGCCCCCGTCGACGATGACGAGGTCGGGCAGGTCCCAGCCATCGTCGTCGGCTGTCTCGGCGTCGCCGCCTTCGAGGGTCTGCTGCTCGATGCGCTTGGCGGCTCGCTTGAAGCGGCGGCGCAGGACCTCCTGCATCGTCGCGAAGTCGTCGGGCCCCTCGACCGTCTTGATGCGGAACTTGCGGTACTGGCGAGGGGCCGGCTGGCCATCGAGAAAGACGACCATGCTGGAGACGGGGCTGGCGCCCTGGGTGTTCGAGTTGTCGTAGCACTCGATGCGGTGGGGCGCTTCGGGCAGGGCGAGCTCCTCCTGCAGTTCGTCGAGGGCGGTGGCGGTCTTGGTCTGGTCGCTGAGCCAGCGCACCTTGAGGTTGTCGAGCGCCTCGGCGGCGTTCTCGCGGGCCATCTCGAGGAGCTGGCGCTTCTCGCCACGCTGGGCCACGCGAATCTCGACGTTGGCGCCACGCTTCTCCGTGAGCATCGCCTCCAGGTCGGCTCGCCCTTCCGGCTCGATAGGCACGACCACCAGCTTCGGGATCGACTGCGCGCTCTCGTAGTACTGCTGCAGCAGGCTGCCGAGGACGGCCTCGTCGGACTCCCCGGTGACGCCCTCCATCACGAAGTGATCACGACCGGTCATCTGCGTGCCGCGGACGAAGAAGACCTGGGCGCAGGCGCGGTCGCCCTCGCGGGCGAGTCCGTAGACGTCGAGGTCCTCCTTCTTGGTCGTGGAGAGCATCTGGCGTTCGACGGTTCGCTCGATGGCGCGGATCTGGTCGCGGAGCATGGCGGCGCGCTCGTAGTCGAGGGACTCGGCGGCGCCATCCATCTGGTCCCCGAGGCGGTCGAGCACGTCCGACGCCTTCCCTTCGAGGAAGAGGATGATCTGGTCGATGACTTCCGCGTACTCCTCGGAAGTGCAGAACGCCGTGCAGGGGGCGATGCAGCGCTTGATGTAGTAGTCGAGGCAGGGTCGCGGGTCCTTCCCCGTGATCTCCTTGGTGCAGGAGCGGTAGGGGAAGAGCTTCTTGAGCAGGTCGAGGGTGGCTCGCACGGAGCCGGCGCTGGCGTACGGGCCGAAGTAGCGGGCGCCGTCCTTCTCGATGCGTCGCGTGATGTAAACGCGCGGCCACGGGTTCTGCACGTCGATCTTGAGATAGGGATAGCGCTTGTCGTCCTTCAGGCGGATGTTGAAGAAGGGCTGGTGGCGCTTGATCAGCGTCGCTTCGAGGATGAGGGCCTCGCCCGCGTTGGCGCAGACGATGTACTCGAAGTCCTCGATATCGGCGCGGAGGGCGCGGGTCTTCGGTTCAAGGCTGCGGGGCGAGCCGAAGTAGGAGCGCACGCGGTCCTTCAGGCGCGCTGCCTTGCCGACGTAGATGACCTCGCCCTTCTCGTTGCGCATGAGGTAGACGCCGGGCCTCGCGGGGAGCGCCTCAATCTGCTTCTTGAGCCGGTCGGGAAGGGCGGTTGCGACCACGTGGCTAGTGTAGCGCGGGGCTCAGGGGGACAGCTTCCCGCTCAGGTCTCGGAGTTCCCGCAGTCTGCGTCGTGCGTAGTCGGACTCGAGCTGCCAGCAGACCGCGACTTCCCAGGCGACCGATGCTCGCCGGGCGCGGTCGAAGTCCGCGGATGGCAGGCCAGCGCTCTCGGCATTCGGCAGGGCGCCGAGGTCGAGGAGGGGCGAGTCGACGCGGGCTTCGTCCCAGTCGAGTAGGCCAACCCGGTCGCCGTCGATGCGGATGTTGGTGGGCGAGGGGTCACCGTGAATCACCGTGGGCTCCCGCTCGGGCAGGTCCCTCCAGGCGGACCGACAGAGGGCAGCGGCCTCGGCCGGGAGGAGGGATATATCGACGTCGCCACCACGGTCGGTCGCGATCAATTCGTGACATGCGCGGAAACCGGGGCGTTGGGGCCGCGCCGGCAGGTGGCTGTGCAGTCGCCGTAACTCATCCCCGACGAGCTCTGCGTCTCGTTTTCCCTCCGGCTCCCTCCCCTCGATGAACGACAGAACGACCAGCCCACCGACGCGGCGCTCCCCCGACGCAGTCGCGATCGGAAGGGGGACGCTGAAGCCCTCGTCGTGCAGGGCGCGAAGCAAGTCGAGTTCCCAGTCCAGAGCCTCGCCGGCGCGGTCGTTCTGGCGGGCGACGCAGCGCTCACCACGTAGCCGGATTCTCCAGACGCGGTTGCGCAGGCCGCTCACCTCCGCTTCGACCTCGGCGGCGCCCCAGGGTTCGAGGGCTTTCTGGAGATCGGAGTGAGTTGTCATTGGGGAGTCTCCGTGCAATCAGCGTACGGCGTGTGCGCTCGCGAGCCAGCTAACGCTCCCCGCCGGTACAATCGCCGCCGTGGACTACCAACACATCCTCTACGACGTGGCGGACGGCATCGCGACGATCACGCTGAACCGGCCTGAACGCCTGAACGCCTTCGACAACCTCATGCTGAGCGAATGGCGCGAAGCCATCGAGCGCTCGGATGCGGATGGCGACGTACGCGTCATCATCCTGACGGGTGCGGGTCGCGGGTTCTGCAGCGGCATGGACGTCGCGCACGAGACCGCAGGCGAAGGGGTGCTGGGCACCGAGGAGAGCGTCGCGGAGCGGCGCCACAGCCTCCGCAACAGTGTCCACCACATCCCCCGGGCGCTGGTGCAGCTGGAGAAGCCGTACATCGCAGCGGTCAACGGCGCGGCCGTGGGTGCGGGGATGGACATGGCCTCGATGGCCGACATCCGCTTCGCCAGCGAGCGGGCGCGCTTCGGCATGGGCTACGTACGCATGGGCCTCATCCCCGGCGACGGCGGCGCCTATACGCTTCCGCGCATCGTGGGCACGGCCAAGGCGCTGGAGCTGATCTGGAGCGGTGAGCTGATCGACGCCCAGGAAGCGCTCCGCATCGGCTACGTAGCGGAGGTCTGCCCGCCCGAGGAGCTGCTCAACCGCACGCGCGAGTTCGCCCACAAGATTGCGCGAGGGCCGGCGACGGCCATCCAGCTCGCGAAGAAGCTCGTGTACCGCTCCGCCAACCTGACCTTCGACGAACACCTCGATTTCGCCCAGATGGCGATGACCCTCGCGCAGTCCACCGAGGACGCGAAGGAGGGCCCACTTGCCTTCACCGAGAAACGCGAGCCCAACTTCAAGGGCTACTAGCGACAAGGAGAAACGAAATGCCTCCAGCACCTGGTGACCGCGCCCCGGCGTTCACGTTGATGAACAAGGACCGGGAAGAGGTCACGCTCGACTCGTTCCCCGGCAAGAACATCGTCCTGGCCTTCTATCCACTCGCCTTCACCGGTGGGTGAACGTCCGAGATGATCGGCTTCCGCACGCACACGGATGCGTTCGCGGAGGCCAACGCCCAGGTTCTGGGCGTGAGCGTCGATTCCTTCGCCGCCGTCGGCGAGTTCCAGGAGAAGCTCGGGCTGGAGTTCCCCTTGGTCTCGGACTTCCCGAAGAACCAGGCGGGGCGCGATTACGACATCTTCAATGAGGACTTCGGTTTCCATAACCGCGCGACCTTCGTGATCGACAGCGAAGGCATCGTGCGTGATGTCTACCTCGAGCCGCGCGACTTCGAGTCGCACGCTCCGCACGCCCTCGAGGCGCTGCGCGCACTGAACAAGGGCTAGGCGCCGATGCTCTTTCGCGACTCGCCCGAGCAGGCCGCGTTTCGTGCGGAGATCCGCGAGTTCCTCGACGCGGAGCTGCCCGCGGAGATGTGGAACATGCGCAGTGATCGCGAGGAGATGGACGAGGAAGAGGCAGCCTTCGCGAAGCAGTTCCGGGGGCAGCTGGCGGACCGCGGCTGGCTGACCCTGGGGTGGCCGAAGGAGTACGGCGGAGGCGGCGCGGACTTCGTCACGCAGACCGTCTACATGGAGGAGATGAGCTCGCGCGGCGCCCCCGGAGCCTACGACCAGGGCGTCTGGCTGGCCGGTCCGGCGCTCATGCACGAAGGCACAAAGGAACAGCAGGACCGATGGCTCCCCGGCCTGCGCGACGGCACCTCCCGCTTCTGCCAGCTCTTTTCCGAGCCGGGCGCGGGTTCGGACCTCGCCTCGCTGCAGTCGAGCGCCATCCGCGACGGCGACGAGTACGTCCTGAACGGCCAGAAGATCTGGACCAGCTGGGCGACGGGCGCGAAGTGGGGCATCCTGCTGGCGCGCACGGACCCGGACGCGCCCAAGCACCGCGGCATCAGCTACTTCATCCTCGACATCGAGTCGCCGGGGGTGAGCGTGCGGCCGCTGGTGAACATGATGGACGCGGCCCACTTCAACGAGGTCTTCTTCGACGACGTGCGCATCCCCATCGACAACCGCATCGGCGAGGAGAATCGCGGCTGGTACGTAGCCGCGGCGACCCTCGACCAGGAGCGCAGCTCGATCAACCGCATCGTCATGACGCGCTCGACGCTCGAGGCGCTCATCGACTA
Organism: Dehalococcoidia bacterium; assembly: GCA_009841435.1. GTDB lineage: Bacteria > Chloroflexota > Dehalococcoidia > Tepidiformales > Tepidiformaceae > UBA2991. The sequence goes on from VXLW01000101.1 coordinate 12,262, forward strand.
CGTGCGTGACCGCGACGGCGGGTCGACGTCGCACCCCATCCGACACGAGCTGGCCTCGCGGGCGATCGACTTCGAGCTCGGGCGCTGGCTCTGCTACCGCGTCGCCCAGATGCAGAGCGAAGGGGAGAACCCGAACTACGAGGCCTCGATCTCGAAGGTGTTCGGGACGGAGCTCCAGCGGCAGATGGGCCAGACTGGGATGCGCGTGCTTGGCATGGAGGGGCAACTCGAACCGGGCAGCCCGTACGTCCCGCTGCAGGGGCGCGTCGAGCGCTGGGCGCTGGCGGGCCCGAGCTACACGGTGGCGGGCGGCACGAGCGAGGTGAACCGCAACATCATCGCGACACGGGGCCTGGGTCTGCCGCGCTCTTAGGGGTTTTAGAGCCGGTTGGGGTTGGTCCAGTGGGGCTCGTCGTGGATGGCAAGTAGCTGGTCCTCAGGGAGGTGCGCGTACGTCGGGGTGGGCCAGGTGGGGTCGGGGCGCCACTCGCGCATGCCGTCGGTGAAGGGCCAGGCGCCCTGTTCGATGTCGGCGATGGCGGCTTCGCCCTCGGTGCGGGCGCGTTCGGCAACGGGTCTGGAGATGAGGCCCCGGTCCAGCACGCGCTCCAGGTGATCCTCGTCCTTCCAGCGCCAGTGGCGCTCGGGGTCCGCGACGACATCGAGCCACAGGTCGCGCGTATCGAAGCCGAGGGGCGTGCGCCGGATGGGCTCCTGGAGGTTGACGTACCAGCCGAGGAACTCCCAGTCGGGTGTCCACCACACCCACGTCGCGCGCCACTCCCCGGGGACCATGAGGAAGAGCGCGTTCCAACGCTCCCAGACGGTGTCGACCAACTCCCACTCTCCTTCGAGCCAGGGGATGGGCTGGTCGCGGACGATGGGCAGCGAGAGCTTTGTCGGTGTACCCGACGGCAGCCAGAGCGAGACGAGGTCGGGGGTGTCTTCGACCACGACCATCGGCTTAACGTCGACGATGACGGGGCCGTACTCGCCGTTCTCGGCAACCAGCGGAATGCGGTGGATGACCACGTCGCCGGGCTGGAAGCGAGCCGGCTCCTCGGGGGTGGCCATAGAGACAGGGTAGCAGGGGCGTGGAAAACGGCCTGCTAAAATCCGCGCCCCATGACCCAGACGATGATGACCGAATCAGGCGAGCGCCACTTCCGCTACCTGATGCCGGTCGCTGTCATGTTCGCGGGGGCGTTGATCGTCTCCAACATCATCGCCATCAAGATCGTCGATATCTCCGGACTGGTCGGGGGAGCGTTCGACTACTTCCAGCCCGCCGCGATCATCATCTTCCCGGTCTCCTACATCATCGGCGACATCCTGACGGAGGTGTACGGCTACTCCGTTGCGCGGCGCGTCATCTGGTCCGGGTTCTTCGCCAATGCGCTGGTGGTTCTCGCCATCTTCGTCGCTCAGGAGATACCGTCGGCGCCGTTCTGGGCGGACCAGGAGGCCTACGAGACGATCCTTGGCCAGACGTGGCGGATCGTGGGCGGCAGCTTCCTTGCGTTCCTCGTGGGCGAATTCGCGAACTCGTACGTGCTGGCGCGGCTGAAGCGCGTGACGCAGGGGCGGTTCCTGTGGACGCGCACCATCGGCTCCACGATCGTGGGGCAGGGGATTGACTCCGCCGTGTTCCTCACGATCGCGTTCTTCGGGACTGCCACGATTCCGAACGGCGAAGCGCTCTGGGCGTTCGTCTGGCGGGCGTGGCTCATCAAGACGGTCTACGAAGTGATCGCGACGCCGCTCACCTATCTGGTCGTGAACACGATGAAGCGGCTGGAGGGCGTGGACGTGTACGACACGGACACGGACTTCAACCCCATCCCGATTCTCTCCGCGCTTCGCCCCGGCCGGTAGACAGGCGCTTGCGCGCTCGCGCCGTGAGTCGCACGCTGACGCGGATGGGCTCCAACGAATTCGCCACCGACGGCACCATCGACTCATTCGAGAACCAGCACCCCGGGCGCGACTACGAGATCCGCTTCGACGCGCCCGAGTTCACGAGCGTGTGCCCGATGACGGGGCAGCCGGACTTCGGAACGATCACGCTGGTCTACGTGCCCGAGGCGCGCTGCATCGAGTTGCGCAGCTTCAAGTTCTACCTGCAGTCGTTCCGCGAGCGAGGCATCTTCTACGAGGACGTGGTGAATGTGATCCTCGACGATGTCGTGGCTGCGATCGCGCCGCGGCGGGCGACCGTTGTCGGTGACTTCCACGCACGCGGGGGGATCACCGCGCGGGTGACCGCCACGCACCCGCAGGCGTAGCATCGGTGCGCTCATGGCGGTGAAAGGGAATCCCGGCGGCTTTCCCCAGCGAAAGTTGAAGGACACGCCGACCGTCACGCCTGGCCAGATGCGCGAAATCCAGCGCGCCGCCCAGGAAGTCTTCCACTTCGACATCCTGCAGGCGGTCGAGAACGCCGGCCTGGCGACGGCACAGCTCGTGCTGGCGATGCTGGGCGGGAGCGCGAAGGGGCAGCGCGTGGTGGTGCTGGCCGGGGG
>VXLW01000013.1 GCA_009841435.1 Dehalococcoidia bacterium
CTACCACCTTTAACTTCACGGCTAATTTCGTCGGCAGAGTCATTTGTTAATAAGCTACAGCCCCCCGACGCCACCCGCGCCGACATGGAGGCCCTCCCCCTCTACGACGAGATTCGCGCCCGCGGTGTCGCCCGCGAACGCCCCTTCCTGACCGAGACCCTGCGCGCTCTCCACGAGGGCCGCCTGGCCGTGCCCGCGGCTCAGCCCCTCGACCTCTCCGCCGAGGTCGAAGCGGCCCTCTCCCGGGGCGTATAGTCGAAGCCCATGGTCGACCCGGCGCCGGAGTTGCTTCTCTGTCCCGAGTGCGCCGAACCGTACGACGCCACTGATAACTACTGCCGCCAGTGCGGGATGTTCCTCCGCGACCATCGCTTGCCCGTCACCCGCCCGACCTTCGCCCTCGAACCCCGCCGTCCCGCGCTTCCCACGCCTGTCCGGCGCGCCGCCACCGCCATCGCCATTGGCACGGCCCTCAAGATCACGGCGAACATCGTCGGCAAAATGCTGGCCCAGCGCGCCGCCAGCAAGGCGCCGGCCCGCGCCGTCGCCCGCCGCCCGCGTGAGAGCACCGTCGTCAGCGAATCCCTCTTCGTCCGCCGCACCTGGATCCAGCGCGACTAGCGCCACCCGCGGTCGACGGCACCGATGCGCGTCCGCAACCCCATGGTCATCCACTACGTGCGCGACATGGACCGCGCTTGCGCCTTCTACCGCGATACCCTCGGGCTCCCCGAGGAGCCCACGCCCGGCTCCGGCTCGTCCGGCTGGAACACCTTCCGCTGCGACGGACTCATCGTCGCCCTTCACATCCTGCCTGCCGAGGGCGCCCACGAGGGGCCGCTCCCGCACGCCGGCCTGAACCTCCAGGTCGATGACCTCGACTCCGCCGTTGCCGAGGTGCGTGCCGCCGGCGGAACCGTGCGCGCCGTGCAGGAGGCAGGCGGCGGCGTCCCTGTGCGCGTCGCTGAGGTCACGGACCCCGACGGCAACGGCTTCGAGTTGCGCCAGCACGTCGGCTAACGCAGCAAACATCGACGTGTCGTACGCTTCGCTCCGCTAGAGGAGAACCACCCCATGTTCGCAACCATCGGCCACACCTTCGACCTGATGAAGATGAGCTGGCGCGTCCTCATGCTCGACCGCGAGCTCATCCTCTTCCCCATCATGTCCGTCGTTGCGCTCGTTGCGGTGGCTGCTGCCGTCCTTGGGGGCGGCCTGTTGAGCGGGGCCTTCGGTCTGGCGCAGGAGGGCGGGGAGGGCTCTACCGGCGATCTTGCGCTTGGTCTTCTGCTCGCTTTCGTCTCCATGGCTGTGGTCATCTTCTTCAACGCGGCGCTCGTGGCGGCCGCCATGGAGCGGCTGCGAGGCGGCGATCCGTCTGTGACCTCGGGCCTCAAGGCCGCCTCCGCCCGCGTTCCCCAGATTCTCGCCTGGGCAGTCGTCGTGACCGCCGTCATGCTCATCTTGCGCGCCCTCCGCAACCGGGGCGGCATCGCGGGGCAGATCGCGGCCATGTTCGGCGAAGCCGCCTGGGAGCTCGCTTCCTTCTTCGCGGTGCCCTTCATCGTCGAAGAAGGGGTGGGCCCGTTCGACGCGCTGCGTCGCTCCGCATCCCTGCTTCGCCAGACCTGGGGCCGGCAGATAACGGCGGGGTTCGGCTTTGGCCTCTTGACCATCGTTGCGGTCGGTGTCGCCGTGCTCATTGCGGTGCTCCTCGCCGCCATTCACCCCTTCCTCGGACTCGCTATCGGGATTCCGCTCGTTGGCCTTGCATGGGCCACGGTCACCGCCCTCGAAGGCATCTTCAAGGCTGCCCTCTACGACTACGCCACCGGCAGGGAACCCCACGGCTTCGACCAGGCGTCCCTCAGGAACGCCTACGGGCCCCAGACCGGCGGCAGCATGCGGGGCATCGTCTGAGCGGCGGAACGCCCTTCGAGCCACGAACGTTTCGGTGGAGCGGACAGACCCTCACCCTGCGTCCCGCCACACCCGATGACGTCCCCGGGCTCGTTGCCCTGCACCGCGGGGTGGGAGGCCCTCCCCTTCCGCCCGATGCCTCCCCCGTTGAGTGGTTCGGCACCGGCGGCGCCTGGATGCACGAGCACTTCTGCGTCCGCCACATCCAGGTCTATCGCGATCTGGGTTGGGATTGCTGGGTAGTGGAACGCGACCGCGGGGACATCGTCGGCAGCGTCGAGGTCCTGTACGCCACCGAGCCCGAGCCCTTCGGCCGCTACGCTCATCTCGAGATCCTCGAGCTCGCCGCCGACGTCAACGACACCGACGTCGAGGAGTGGATCCTCGACGAATGCGAGTCCCGCGCCCGCGCTCGCGGCTTCGATCGTTTCTGGTGTCGGCCCGTCGGCTCCGGCGGCAGCCCCGCCATCCTCGACCGGCGCGGCTACACCGAGCACCTGCGCCAGACCTGGCTGAGGATCGTGGATCTGGACCGCATCGAGCCTCCCCCCTTCGACGCCCACCCCCTCACAGGCGACTACGAGACCGAAGCCTCCCACCTCCGCGCAATCGACCATCGCGAGTCCGCCGCCTACCGCTGGCGCTATCTCTGGCGCCCGGTGCTCACTCCCGAAGCCTCCGACTTCCCGACGGATGTCTCGTTCTCGGGACGCAGCATCACCCTCCCCGACCGCCGATCCGCGAGCGTCCTGGCGAACATCTGGCGGTGGCGCGACCCCGATACCGCCTGGGCCGACCTCTACGTCGCCCCTGCCCTCGCCGCCGACGGCGACTACGTCGCCGATCTGGTCGCCGTCGCCGCGAACCAGGCCGCCTCGATGGGCGCGACCACGCTCGAGGTCGTCGTCCCGGAGGCCCTGGTCGAACCCGTCCGGGCGCGCTTCGAGGCAACCATCGTGCCCCTCGGGCACGGCGACCCCTGGCTGCTGAGGGAGCTGGCAGCCACTCCGTAGCGCCCCGGCGCGCCTGCCCCTAGGATGGCGCCACCCTCAACCCGGAGCCGTGTCAATGCAGCCCCTCAACGACGAGCAACTCGGCGCCCTGCGCGCCTGGCCTTCCCCCGCCATCTCCAACGCCATCGAGACCTTCCAGGTCCGGGCCCGCAACTACGGCGCCATGACACCCGACATCCGCTGCCACTTCCCCGAGATGGAGCCGGTCGTCGGCTACGCCGTCACCTGCAAGATTCGCGCCACCGTGCCCCCCGACCAGGATCCAGAGGTTCGCGTCGAGCGTGGCGACTGGTACGACCACATCGAGTCCATCCCCACCCCCCGCATCGTCGTCATCGAAGACCTCGACGATCCGCCCGTCGGCTCCTTCTGGGGCGAGGTCAACGCCAACATCCACCGGGCTTTCGGCTGCGTCGGCGTCGTCACCAGCGGCGGCGTGCGCGATATGGAAGAGGTTCGCGAGTTGGGGTTCCAGTTCCTCGCGAAAGAAGTCCTCGTCTCGCATGCCTACGTCCACCAGGTCGAGGTCGGTGGGCCCGTCACCGTGGGCGGCGTCACCGTCAATCCCGGCGACCTCCTCCACGCCGACCTCCACGGCTGCATCTCCATTCCCCACGACATCGCCGCCGATGTCCCCGCCGCCGCCCAGATGGTCGAGGACCGCGAGCGCATCATCATCGACTACGCCAAGTCCGCCGAGTTCACCCGCGAGGGCCTGATGGAGCGCTTCCGCGGTGGCTTCACTCGCCCCCGCGAGGAGCCGTAGGCGCTAGTCGAACATCAGCACGGAGCGAGCGACCTCGCCCGCCTTCATCGCCCGGAAGGCCTCATTCACGTCTTCCAGCCGCATGCGGCGGGTGATCATCTCGTCCAGCTTCAGCCGACCCTGCATGTAGAAGTCGATGTATCGCGGCATGTCGACGCGGAAGCGGTTCGACCCCATGGAGCTGCCCGTCAGCTTCTTCTCGCTCAGCAGCGAGCGTCCGTCGATTTCCACCTTCTGCCCCACCGGGATCATCCCGATGATTGTGGCCGTGCCCCCGCGCCGCAGCGCCTCGTAGGCCTGCTCCGCCGCCACCTTCAGCCCGATCGCCTCGAACGCGTAGTCCACGCCGTCCCCGGTCAGGTTCCGGATCGCCTCCACCGGATCCCCCGAGGAGGCGTCAACGACGTGCGTCGCGCCCAGCTCGCGGGCTTTCGCCAGCTTCGACTCCACCATGTCCACGGCGATGATCATGCGCGCGCCCGCCACCAGCGAGCCCTGCACCGCCGCCAGCCCCACGCCGCCCACGCCGAACACCGCCACCGTCGAGCCCGGCTGCACCTTCGCCGTATTCACCGCCGCCCCGAACCCTGTCGTGACCCCGCAGCCGATGAGCGCCGCCGCGTCGAGCGGCATGTCCTTTCGGATTGCGACCACCGCGTTTTCGTGGACCAGCATCTTCTCCGCGTAGCTCGAGAGGTTGGCGAACTGCGCCACGGGCTGGCCCTGCCACGTGTACTTGGGCGGCTCGTCCGCGCCGCGCGTCACCGCCTCCTTGTCGCAGGCGTAGGGCTGCCCCGTCATGCATCGCTCGCACATCCCGCAGAACACCGAGAGGCAGCAGATCACGTGGTCGCCCGGCTGCACGTACGTCACCTGCTCGCCTACCGCCTCGACGATGCCCGCCGCCTCGTGCCCGAGGATCGCCGGAGAATCGAACGGGTAGAACCCGTCTACGAAGTGCAGGTCGCTGTGGCAGACCCCGCTCGCCGCCGTCTTGACGATGACCTCGCGGGGTCCCGGTTCGTCGATTGCGACTTCCTCGATCGTGAGTGGCTGGTGCGCTCCGTGGAATACCGCGGCCTGCATGGCGCGCCTCCTTACGGAAAGTGCGCCTACTCTACGCCGCGCCGCTGCAGATTAGTCCCTCGCGGGCAGCGAAGCCCGCGGCCGGACCCGCGGATTCGCCACGAACTGTGGCCAGCGTCCCTCCATCAGCCCGACCACCGTCTCGCCCACGCGCCGCCGCATGCTCTCGAACGATTGGTCCGAGTACGAGGCCGAATGCGGCATCAGCACGACGTTCTCCATGCGCGCCAGCGGCGACTCCGCCTCCAGCGGCTCGCGCTCGAACACGTCGAGTCCGGCCCCCGCAAGCTGTCCCCCGTCCAGCGCTGCGATCAACGCCTCCTGGTCGACCACCGGCCCCCGCGACGTGTTGATCAGGTACGCCGTCGGCTTCATCGCCGCCAGCTCTGCCTCCCCGATCAGGTGGCGCGTCTCCGGGTTCAGCGGTGTGTGCACGGACACGTAGTCCGATCGCCCCAGCAGATCGTGCAGCGACTCGACACGCTCCACCCCCTGCGCGCGGAACACGCCCTCGCCCAGGTACGGGTCGTACGCCATCACGTTCAGCCCGAACGCCTTCGCCCGCGGCACCACCGCCCGCGCGATGTTCCCCAGCGCGACCAGTCCCAGCGTCTCGCCCCCGATCGGCCCCATCGGCCCAAGCGGGCCGGGACGCCAGCTCCCGTCACGAACGGCTCGATCGAGCATGGACAGCTTCTTCGCGCAGGCCAGCAGCAGCAGCATCGTCTGGTTCGCGACCTCCGGCTGGCAGAAGTCGGGGAAGTGCGCGACCACGATCCCGTGGTCCGTCGCCGCTGGGATGTCGAGCGTGTCAAGCCCCACCCCGTAGCGAATGATGAGCTTGCACTTCGGCATCGACTCCACCACGCGCCGCGTGATCTGCGCCGACGACACGAGGATCGCCTCCGCATCCTTCACGTTCGCGATCAGCTCGTCCTCGCTCGACGAGCTTGTCGCGACGAACCTCCCCCCTCCCCCTTCGATGATGCTCTGCTCGATCTCGAACGAGACGTTTGGGCGTTTGTCGACGTGGACCACCAGATACGGTTCAGACATGCGCGAGAGCGTACAGATGCCGTCCGGACCGGGCCAGCGGCAGGCCCAACCGGCAATAGTGCGCTCGCGTATCATGCGGCGCTACGCATCACGCACCCGAGGAGCCACCATGACGACAGCCGAGCAGACGTGGACCGAATCCACCGCTGAGGTCGCGGGCCTCAGCATTCGCTACCTGGAGGGAGGGAACGGTCCCGCCGCGGTCGTCCTTCACCACTCCACCGGGAATCTCGGCTGGATCCCCTTCTACGAAGCGCTCGCCCAGAACTTCACCGTCACGGTGCCCGACCTCCCCGGCTACGGTCAGTCCGAGCGCCCCGTCTGGGCCCGCGACGCGCGCGACATCGCCATCCTCATGAGTCGCTTCCTTGCGCAGGTCGCGCCCGACAGCCCCACCCTCATCGGTCTCGGCTTCGGTGGCTTCATCGCCGCCGAGCTCGCGGCCATCAACCAGGAGCGCATCGGCTCGCTCGTCCTCGTGGGCGCCGCCGGCCTCCAGCCCGACGAGGGCGAGATCCTCGACCAGATGCTCGTCAGCTATGGCGAGTACGTGTCCGCCGGGTTCCGCGATGAGGCCCACTACCACGAGATCTTCGGCGAGGAGACCGCCCCCGAGGTCCGCGAGCTCTGGGACTTCAGCCGCGAGATGACCGCCCGCCTCAGCTGGAAGCCGTACATGTTCAACCGCCGCCTTGCTCCCGTGCTCGGCGAAGTGCAGACCCCGGCGCTCGTCGTCGCGGGAAGCGAGGACCGGGTCATTCCGCTCACGTGCGCCCGTCAGTACGCCGGCGGCCTCGCCAACGCCACCCTCGAGATCGTCGAGGGCGCCGGCCACTACGTGGACTACGAGGAGCCGGAGGCGCTCGCTGCCCTGGTCGCCTCGCACGCGGGAGTCTAGGGCCCGGAACGCCCGCGACTTCCCCCCGCGGACTACCTCGCCTCCGGTGCAAAGGCGGTATGATGCCGCCAATTAGGTGCCGTCGCGTCTTCGAGCGCGCCGGCCCGGAGGGCAGCGCATGTTCATCGGCTACTTCACCGAGAGGCCCTACCAGGACCAGGAGTCCGGCTACTTCGGCTCGACAGGCCGCGATATCGCCGATCTCGGCATCAGCAACAGCGAGTACAACCCGAAGCTCGGCTCGGAGCTCTACAACCGCTACCTCGACGAGAAGGTCTACGCCGAGGAGATGGGCTTCGACGGCGTCATGCTCAACGAGCACCACAGCACGCCCTTCTGCATGGGCGGCGTGGTCAACGTCGAGGCCGCCATCCTCTCGCGCATCACCCAGCGCGTGAAGATCGTCATCCTCGGCAACGTCCTCCCCATCTGGGACGACCCCCTCTGGCTCGCCGAGGAGCTCGCCGAGATCGACATGATCTCCCGTGGCCGCCTCGTGACCGGCTGGGTGCGTGGCACCGGCCGCGAGAGCGTCGCCCACAACGCCCAGGCGCCCTTCAACTGGGAGCGCTTCCAGGAAGCGCACGACCTCGTCCTCGCCGCCTGGACCCGCCCCGGCCCCTTCCGCTGGGAAGGCGAGCACTACAACTACCGCTACGTGAATCCCTGGGCGAAGACCTATCAGCAGCCCCATCCCCAGATCTGGATTCCCGGCGTCATGAGCCGTAACACCGTCAAGTGGGCCGCCGAGCACCGCTACCCCTACGTCATGCTCGCCACCGAGCTGGAGCCCACCAAGAACTCCTACGACTACTACGACCAGGTCGCCGAGGAGAACGGCTACGAAGCGCAGACCCAGCACCGCAGCTACCTCTTCAAGGTCCACGTCGATGAGACCGAAGAGCTCGCAGACCAGGCCGCCCGCAAGTACGTCGAAGGGCCCAGCAACCCCTTCCTCGAGGGCAACCAGGGAATCGTTCGCCCCTACCTGCAGAACCTCCCTGGCATGACCTCCCGCACCAACCTGCTCCCCACGGTGACCAGCTTCACGCAGTCCACCGCCCGCGGCCGCCAGGTCGCGCACGAGCAAGCCACCAAGGAAGGCGATCAGGCCCCCGAGGACTACTCGAGCTACGAGTCGCAGAAAGAGCGAATGTCCATCATCACGGGCACTCCCAAGACGGTCATTCCGAAGATCCGCCACGTGCTCGAGTACCTGCGCCCCGGCAGCATCTTCTTCTGGGACGGCGACGGCGCGATGGACCACGACGACGCCATGCGCAGCCTCCGTCTCATGGGCGAGGAGATCATTCCCGCCACCCGCGAGATGGCCAAGGAATTCGACCTCAAGGGCCCCTTCGAGGTCGACACCAAGACCAACGAGCCCATCGAGCAGGAAGAGGTCGTCGCCGCCGGCGGCTCCTGACGCTCACCAGCCCGCACCGCCCGAAGGCGCCGCAGTCTCTGCGGCGCCTTTCTGGTCCGCGTGTTGCCAAGAATGTAGTCTCCGTTTATATTAGTGAATACTTAAATCAGGGAGGAAGCAAATGGAACTCGATGTCGCAGGCTATCTCGGCGCTGTCGATCGCTCCGTGTCGGAGGTGGAGGTCGAGGGGCAACCCGCCCGCGCAATCACCCTCGTCCGGAGCTTCGCCACGACCGTCGACGACCTGTGGGACGCCCTGACGAACGGCGAGCGCATCCCGCGCTGGTTCCTCCCGATCAGCGGCGAGCTCGCGCTCGGAGGTCGCTATCAGTTCGAGGGGAACGCCGGCGGCGTGATCACGGAGTGTGACCGACCATCGCTCCTCGCCGCCACATGGGAGTTCGGCGGCGATGTGAGCTGGGTCGAGGTGCGCCTCTCGGACGATGGACCCGGTAGCGCCCGCCTCACGCTGACGCACACGATGCGTTTGTCCGACCAGTGGGAGACCTTCGGCCCGGGCGCCACCGGCGTCGGCTGGGAGGGAGGCCTTGTGGGACTCGCGCTCCATTTTGAGACGCCGGACGAGTCCATCTCGGACGAAGCCGCCTTCACCGCCTCGGAAGAGGGAAAGGCGTTCTATGCGGGCAGCAGCGAGGCCTGGGGCGAGGCCGCCGTCGCATTTGGCGACGACCCCGCCACCGCCCGTGCCGCGGCCCGGCGTACGAGCGCCTTCTACACGGGTGAGCCCGAAGAGCCCGCCTGATGCACGCCTTCGACGTGCTCCGCGACCCCGTGCGGCGGCGCATCCTCGAGCTGCTCGCAGAGGGGGAGCACGCCTCCGGAGAGGTCGCCGCAGTCATCGAGCGCGAGTTCGCGATCACCCAGGCGGCCGTGTCCCAGCACCTCAAGGTCCTGCGCGACAGCGGTTTCGCGACGGTGCGCGCCGACGGCGCCCGGCGCATTTACGCCGTCAACTCGGACCCGCTGCAGGACGTCGATGCCTGGCTCGATCGGTTCCGGCGCTTCTGGGAACCGAAGCTCGACGCACTCGAGACGGAGATCGCGAGAGGCAGGCGGAAGCGGACGTAGCCTGCCCGCGACGCGCCCCTCCACGCCTCCTGTGCGAGTATTCCCCGCATGACCGCTGAGGGCACCTTCGACGCCGACGTCCTGGTTGTGGGCGGCGGACCCGCCGGCTCCGCCGCCGCCACCATGCTCGCCCGCAAGGGCTGGCGCGTTCGCCTCTACGAGCGCGACCGCTTCCCCCGCGAGCACGTCGGCGAGTCGCTCCTCCCCGCCTCCATGCCCGTCCTCGCCGAGCTCGGCGTCCTCCCCGCCATCGAGGCCGCCGGCTTCCTCCCCAAGTACGGCGCCACCATGGTCTGGGGCCGCGACCCCGACCCCTGGAGCTGGTCCTTCCGCGAGTCGAACCCCCGCTACCCCCACGCCTTCCAGGTCGTCCGCTCGCAGTTCGACGACATCCTCCTCCGCAACGCCGCCGCCAACGGCGCCGACGTGCGCGAGGGCTGCCGCGTGCTCGAAGCCGATGCGGGCCCCTCCGGCGCCACCCTGAGCGTGGAGGACGCCGAAGGGCGCCGGCAAACCGCCCGCGCTCGTTTCGTTGTCGATGCCAGCGGGCAGGCGGGGCTGATCGGGCGCGCTCGCTCCCTTCGCGAGCCCGACCCCTTCTTCCGCAACCTGGCCGTCTACGGCTACTACTCGGGCGGTTCGCGCCTCCCGGAGCCCGATGCCAACAACATCCTCATCGAGTCCATCGAGGATGGCTGGCTCTGGGCCATCCCCCTTCACACCGGCCTCGTCAGCACCGGCGTCGTCGTCGACAGCGCCGCCGGGCGCAAGCGCATCAACGACCGCGGCCCCGAGGCCTTCTTCCGCGAGCGCGTCGCCAGCGGCCCCCACACCTCCGCTCTCCTGGAGGGGGCTACCCTCACCGCGCCCCCCACCATCGTGCGCGATTGGTCCTACTCCTCTAGCGAGCTCGCCGGAGAAGGCTTCGTCCTCGCCGGCGACGCTGCCTGCTTCGTCGACCCGCTCTTCTCCTCGGGCGTGCACCTCGCCCTCTCCTCGGGTGTGCTCGCCGCGGCCTACGTCACCTCCGCGCTGAGGGATCCCGAGCTCGGTAAGGCTGCTGCCGCCGTCTACGCCGAGCAGTACCGCCAGCAGTACGACCACTTCCGCGAGCTGGCCCGGCTCTTCTACGGCAGCAACAGAACCGTCGACTCCTACTTCTGGGAGACCCGCCGCATCACGGGCGCCGACGAGTCGACTCCCGCTCGCCTCGCCTTCGTCCGCGCCGTCGCCGGACAGCCCCCGGTCGGCTACGAGCGTGCCGTCCTCGCCCACGGCGAGGCGCCCCGCAGCTTCACCGAGGCCGTCAGGGCCGTGGAGCGCAGCCGCGGGGAGCGCGCCGCCGCCTTCGACGAGCGCTTCGGCGAGGGCCTTCCCCGCCTCCTCTCCGTTATCCCTTCGCTAGTCCCGCAAGCTCGCCTCGAACGCAAACCGGTTGTCGGTGAGGGCGAGTTCGCGTGGGGACAGGTCATCGCCACACCCGAGCGCGCGGAGGGCGCCCCCGTCAGCGACCTCGTCGCCCTCGTCGTCGCCCAGATCGACGGCCGGCGCACCATCGGCGACCTGTTCGACCGTCTCGCCGACCGCCTCTCCCCCGAGGCCCTCGACCAGCTTCGGCCCGGCATCGTGCAGGCTCTCCGGCTGCTGTACGTCGAGGGTGTCATTGAGCGCTTCGAGGAAGGGGCCGCTTCATGAGCGACCCTACACAGGGCCGTATCGTCCAGCTCAGCGCCTCCAACGGCGGTGTGCCCAAGCGCCCGCTTGCCGAGGCCACCGTCGATGCCAACGGCCTCACCGTCGACCGCCAGGCCGACCGTCGCGCCCACGGCGGCCCCCGCCGCGCCCTCTGCCTCTTCGCCTTGGAACGCATCGACGCGCTGGCCGCCGAGGGACACCCGATTGCCCCCGGCGCCACCGGAGAGAACGTCACGACTGCTGGCATCGACTGGGACCGCGTAGTCCCCGGCGCCCGTCTCCGTCTTGGCGAGGCCGTCCTCATCGAGGTCACGGGCTACACCGAACCCTGCTGGAAGAACGCCCAGTGGTTCCTCGACGGCGACTTCTCCTGCATGGACCAGGAGGTACGCCCCGGCTTCAGCCGCGTCTACGCCCGCGTTATCGAAGGCGGAGACCTGCGCCCCGAAGACCCCGTCGAGCTCCTCGCCGGCACCGCCGCCGAGCGCCTCGAGCGGACGCAGCCGATGACCATCCGCTGGCGCCCGCCCTCCTCCTGACCCCCTCCCCGCCGTTGACGATCCCGCCCCTTGTGTGGCACAGTTACCTCTCCTACTTAGTGTAGCTGCGACACTAAGTCCCGCCTCCCATCGAAGGGATCGTCCGATGACCGCTACCGCCCCCTCCTCCGACCACGTCACCCTGCTGGAGCTGTACTCGGACCCCGACACCTGCCCCACTGACCGCCTCGAGCCCCTCCCCCTGGTCGAGGAGCCCGCATTCGTCAGCTGGCAGCAGGACATCCCCCGCAGCTACCTCGGCCTCCCGCCCGACGAGGTCGACCAGCGCATCCGCGCTGCCCGAGCCGCCCTCGGCGACCGCCTCGTCGTGCTTGGCCACCACTACCAGCGCGACGAGGTCATCCAGTACGCCGACTTCACCGGTGACAGCTTCAAGCTCGCCCAGCACGCCGCCGACCAGCAGGGCATCGACTTCGTCCTCTTCTGTGGCGTCCACTTCATGGCCGAATCCGCCGACATCCTCACCCCGACCGAGGTCTCCGTCGTCCTCCCCAACATGGCCGCCGGCTGCTCCATGGCGGATATGGCCGACCCCGGCGATGTCTACGCCGCCTGGGACGAGATGACCGCCGCCCTCGACCCCGCCACCCGCATCATCCCCATCACCTACATGAACAGCGCCGCCAGCCTCAAGGGCTTCGTCGGCAAGCGCGAGGGCATCGTCTGCACCTCCAGCAACGCCCCCAAGACCTTCGAGTACGCCTTCGAGCGTGGCGAGAAGATCCTTTTCTTCCCCGACCAGCACCTCGGCCGCAACACCGGCTACGAGATGGGCATCCCGCTCGAGGAGATGATCACGTGGGACTGGCGCCTGCCCCTCGGCGGCAACACGCAGGAGCAGCTTGAACGCGCGCGCGTCATCCTCTGGAAGGGTCACTGCAGCACGCACCAGCGCTTCTCCGTCGACCAGATCGAGCAAGCGCGCGCCGAGCACCCCGACGTGAACGTGATGGTCCACCCCGAATGCTCCTGGGAAGTCGTGCAGGCCGCCGACGCGAGCGGCTCGACCGAACGGATCATCAAGGCCGTGAACGCCGCTCCCGCCGGCTCGACCTGGGGCGTCGGCACCGAGATCAATCTCGTCAAGCGCCTCAACGACGAGAATCCCGACAAGTCCGTCTTCTGCCTCGATCCCGTCGTTTGCCCCTGCAGCACCATGTACCGCATCCACCCCGCCTACCTCGCCTGGACCCTCGAAGGTCTCGTGCAGGGCCACGTCGTCAACCGCGTGAAGGTCGATGACGAGACGCGCGAGTGGTCGCTCGTCGCCCTCGAACGGATGCTGGCCCTCCCTTAGCCGACCACCCGATTCCTGTATCGTCTGCGGCGTCACTCCAGACTCTGGAGGAGCCGCATGGATGGCCGCATGCCCCTCGGCGCGCGCCTTCTGTATGCGTCAGGGTCCTTGGGCGGCAATGCCTTGGGCCGCACCCGTGACCTCTGGCTCATCTTCTTCTACCTGGGCGATGAAGACGGAGACCCAGCGCGCCGTGGGGGCTTCTGGGCCATCACCATTGTCATCTTCGTCGGACGCCTCATTGAGGCCTTTGACGATCCCCTCATCGGGTACTGGAGCGATACGACCCGATCCCGCTGGGGACGCCGCATCCCCTTCGTCCTCGCCGCCACCCCATTCATGGCCGTCATCTTCATCTTGCTCTGGATTCCCCCCAATCCCGGCGAGACCATCGCCAACGTCATCTGGCTCTTCGCCATCTTCTGGCTCTTCAATCTCTTCTCGACACTCTCGGGCGGCCCTATGGAGTCTCTCCTCCCCGAGATCGCCCGTCGCGCCGACGATCGGCTCGGCATCGTCTCCTGGCAGGTCATGTTCGGCGTGCTCGGGACCGTCGTGGCCTTCGTCCTCAGTGGTCCCCTTATCGATCTCATCGGCTTCACCTACATGGCGCTCATCGTGGCCGTCGTCGCGCTCATCTCCCGCTACGTCGCGCTTGCCGGCGCCTGGCGCCGCTCGGTCGAGGCTTCTCGGGAGATCCAGGCGGAGAGCCCGCCCGAGCGCTTCTCCTTCCGCTCCGCCCTCGACAGCATCAGGACGAGCCTGCGCAACGACCAGTTCCTGGTCTTTCTGCCCTCCTACGTCCTGTACAACGGGGGCGTCCTCATGATCGTCGGCGTCCTCCCCTTCTATGCCGATGCGGTCCTCGGCCGCGACGACCGTACGGCCGTTAGCCTCCTCACAGGCTCCGCCATCGGAGTGTTGCTCCTCGTCCTTCCCGCCGTGGTCTACCTCGCCCGTCGCTTCTCCAAGCGTCAGGTCTACGGCTGGGGGATGCTCTTCGCTGCCGTCTACTTCCCCCTCTTCGCTATCGCCGGATTCCTCCCGGGCATCCCGGTCCTCGCCCAGGGGATTGCCTACGCTCTCCTTATCGGCCTCCCCCTCGCCCCGGTGCAGACGTTCCCCAACGCCCTCATCGCCGACATCACCGACTACGACACGATCCGCACACGTTTGCGCCGTGAAGCCACCTTCTATGCCACCCAGGCTACCCTCGAGAAAATCGCCAGCGCTGCCGCGTCAGGCCTTCTGCTTGCACTCTTGGCCATCGGTTCCACAGCCGACGACCCCCTTGGCATTCGTCTTGTGGGACCCGCTGCCGGCATCCTCACTATTGCAGGCTACATCGTGTTCCGGCGCTACTGGCTCCCCGACAACGTCACCGAGGAGTCTGTCGCCGAAGCCCGCCCCTCCTAGCCGCCC
>VXLW01000069.1 GCA_009841435.1 Dehalococcoidia bacterium
GGGCACGTGGGGGCGGCGGGACTGTCGGCGGTGCGGCACCTCGACAACTGGGGAGTGCAGGCGGAGCCGCTGCTCGGTGAGGTCGAGAGTCAGATGAGCTTCGTGACGCGCCGGCACCTGCACATCCTGGCGGAGTCGGGCATCGCGGAGCCGCACGACAGCGATACGAGCGAGCACACCGCCGAAGACCACCTGCAGCGCGCCGATCTTGTCGTGGATGCGCTGGTGGGCTACGGCCTTGAGGGTGCGCCGACGGGGCTTGCCGCGGCCGTCACGCAGATCGCGGCAGCGGCGCGCCGGCCGATCCTGGCACTGGACATCCCGACCGGCGTGAACGCGGAGACGGGTGCTGTGAGCAGTCCGGCGGTGACCGCGGCCACAACGCTCGTGTTCGACCTGCCGAAGACGGGGCAGGTGCTGCCCGTCTGCCAGAAGCACGTGGGCGAGCTGTACGCAGCGGACCTCGGCGTTCCGCGCGCCGCCTACGAGCGCCTCGGTATCAGCACCCGTGGCGTCTTCGCCGAGGGCCACATCGTGCGGCTGCGGCGGTAGCGGCTAGAACTTGCGCGAGTCCCAGAGCACGTCGCCGTGGCCGCCGAGCTGGTTCTGGAGGCGCGACGCGACGAAGAGCAGGTCGCTGAGGCGGTTCAAGTAGGGGGAGACGTACTCGCCGACATGCTCCTCGCGGCTGAGGGCGAAGGTGAGGCGCTCGGCGCGGCGGCAGATAGTGCGTGCGAGGTGGAGGTGGGCAGCCGTGGCGTCGCCACCGGGAAGGACGAAGCTCGTAAGGGGTTCCAGGTCGTCGTTCCAGTCGTCGATCCAGGACTCGAGCTGCTCGACGTGACGGCTTTCGACGTGGGGGCCGGTAGGCTCCTCACCAGGTTCGCGGGGCGTGGCCAACTCGGCCCCGAGGTTGAAGAGCACCTGCTGGATGACGCCGAACGGCTCGGCGAGCGGAGCCTCCAGTCCTGCGGCGACGACGATCCCGATGGCGCTGTTGAGCTCGTCTACGGTGCCGTAGGCCTCAATGCGGAGGCTCTCCTTGGGGACGCGCTGGCCTCCGGCAAGGGCGGTCGTGCCGTCGTCCCCGGCGCGGGTGTAGACGCGGTTGATGCGAACCATGAGTCAAGCATGCCGGAGGGCGTGGCCGCGGGCCAGCCGCCCCCCTTTCGCCGGCGCGCCCGGACGCGGAGAATGCGGGCGGAGGTTTCCGTGCCAGAGACGATCCGTTGCGGGCGTTGCCTCATCCCCATCGACGGTGAACCCCACATGATGTCGACGCGCCGCTACTGCTGCGCGAGCTGCTCCGTGGGCTCTGTGTGCGAACACCAGGGGGTGCGTCGGGGCTCGGCCATCCGCCGTTACGACGGCAACTTCGACCGGTTCCGCGAGGTCGCCCGACGCTCGGGGCCGTATGAGCGGGAGCGCACCTCCCGCTCGGGTTGACCTAGCGGGCGACCCTCTCCACCATCGCGGCATGGCTCTTTACGAATACCAGTGTGCCGAGTGCGGCGAGCGCTTCGAAAAGCGCATGCCGATGGGCGACGCCCTGCAGCTCGCGCCGTGCCCGGCGTGCGGCGCGCAGGCAAGGAAGGTCATCGGGAATTTCGCGGTCGTGGGGCGAGCGGAGGCCGGGGTGGGCGACGGCCCGGCGCCCTGGGAGGACGGCGGTGACGGGGAAGGCGAGGGCGATGCCGCGGCCGCGGGCGCGGATGACCTCACACACCACGGCCACAGCCACGGCCCCGGCGGGCACTCGCACGGGCACCCCCATCCCCACTAGGGCAGCCGGAAGACGGTGCTTGTAAGTCCTGGAACAATGGTATATGGTTGTCCATATGAAGAAGACGACCATCAACATTGAGGATGCCATCATGGAACGGCTGAAGGAAGAAGCCGCTCGCCGCAAGACGACCATGACTGCGCTCATTGAGGCCGGGATCCGGCGCATACTCGCGGAAGGCGAGACGCCCGCGCTGGTAGGCGGCGAGCTACCGCCGCTGCCCATCTACGACATGGGCGAACCCCTTGTGGACGTGGCCGATCGTGACGCCCTCTATGAAGTGCTCGACCGGGAACGGGATGAGCGTCTCTATGGGGCTGGGGAGAACAGTGCCGGGAGCAGCGGTCTCCGCACCCTGGAAGCGAGGACCGCAGCCGAGGATGTGGCGCCCTACGATGCAGATGGAGAGGCGCGCGAGCGGACGGGCCACGACTAGGTGCTGGCGGTCGACACCAATGTGCTGCTGTATGCCGCGAACGCCCGCTCTGAACACCGGGACGTTTGCCGGGAGAAGCTCGAGGGGTGGCGTCTCGACGCCACCCCCACGTTCCTGACCTGGAGCGTGGTCTACGAGTTTCTACGGGCGAGTACTCATCCCGGTACGTTCCCCTCGCCGCTGCGAGCCGGCGAAGCCTGGGGCTTCATCCGTGGCCTTCTGGAATCGCCCGGGTTCGAAGTACTGACCGCGACGAGGCGGCACCCCGCCGTACTCGCCCAGACACTTGCCGAAGTGCCTGATGTACAGGGAAACTTCGCCCACGATGTCCACATCGCGACGGTGCTTCGAGAACACGGCGTCAGCCAGATTTGCACGAACGACCGGGACTTCCACCGGTTCCCGTTTCTGACCGTTATCGACCCGCTGGAGTGACACGAAGAGGCCCCGCCGATTGGCGGGGCCTCGCGCCTGTTTGCCAGAGCCGTCGGGCTAGATCTCCAGCATGGCCGCGACCTGCTCGCGGTGGAAGTCGGCGTCGCCCCAGAAGAGCTCGGCACGCTTCTGGCGGCGGAAGTAGAGCTGGATGATGTAGTCCTTGGTGAACCCGATACCGCCGTGAATCTGCTGGCCGTGGGCAACCACGCGCCGGCTGGCCTCGCTGCACCACGCCTTCGCCATGGAGGTGTCCATGTTTTGCGAAGGCTCGTTCTCGCTGGTGGCCCAGGCGGCCTTGTAGGTGATGAAGCGCATGCCGTCGACGTCGGTGACCATGTCGGCGGCCTTGTGCTGGATCGCCTGGAAGGAGCCGATGGGGCGCCCGAACTGGACGCGCTCCTTGGCGTAGTTGACCGCGATCTCGAAGTCCTTCTGGGCAAGGCCGACGAGGTAGGCGTTCTCAAGGTTCACGGCGATGTTGCGGCCGCGCATGCTCGTCTCGCTATCGACGGGCATGACGTCCTCGGCGCTCACGCTGACGTTGTTCAGGACGACCTCGGCCTGCTTGTCGCTGGCGATGGTCTTGAGGAGGTTGACCTCCACGCCGGCCTGGTCGCGGGCGATGATGAAGTTCGCGAGCCTGCCGTCGGGCGTGTTGGCGATGACGTGCAGGTAGTCGGCCACGTTCGCGTCGGGGACGAACAGCTTGGTGCCGTTGAGCACGTAGCCGTCGCCATCGGCGGCCGCGGTGAGGGCGTAGCCGCCGCGGTCCCAGCGGCCTGTCTCCTCGGTGACGGCGTAGGTGTGGATGGCGGTGCCGCTGGCGATGCCGGGAAGGTACTTGGCCTTCTGCGCGTCGCTTCCGGCGATGACGAGCCAGGCGGCGCAGGTGGCGTTGGGGATGAAGGGACCGGGGACGAGGGCGCGGCCGAACTCCTCAACGAGGACGCAGAGGTCCAGGTAGGAGAAGCCGGAGCCGCCGTGCTCCTCGGGGATCATGAGACCTTGCCAGCCGAGCTCGGCCATCTTCTTCCAGAGGTCGGGACTGTAACCCGCCTCATCTTCTTCCATGGCCCGCACGTGCTCTTCGGGGCACTCGTTCTCGAGGAAGTCGCGCGCCGACTCGCGTATCAGGGTCTGCTCTTCGCTGAGGCTCAGATCCATCGTTGTCCGTCCTTCACCAGGGTCGCGAAAACAGGCGCACGTAAAGGCGCCCCCTTCGCGGGGGTTAGCCGCGCGAGTCTAGCACGCGCCTTCGTGAGCGTCAGGCGAGCTCCACCCAGGAGTCGAAATAGCGCTCCTGGAAGTCGACGGCGGCGACTATTGCGGGGGCGTCCCAGGCGCCTGTGTCGTCGAGGACGGCCACGAGCTTGTCCTCAACGTCGTCGCGGCGCCGGACGATGGCGATGACCGTTGCCTCGCAGCTGTCGAGGGGCTGGTCGGCGTCGAGCACGTAGACGTCGATGGGGTGGCCGTCGGGGGCCAGGGTTCCCGGGACGAAGCCGTAGTTGATGGGGTAGACCATGTCCCCCTCCCTCGGGTGGATGCTGCCGAGGGGGCGGTCAATCTGGACGGTCACGCGCCGGCCGAGCCAGTCGGCGAGGACGAGGTTGGGGTCCATGGGGAGCCCCTAGCGGTTGCGCTGGACGAAGCGGCCGATGCGCTCGAGGGCGCGCTCGATCTGCTCGTAGCCGCTGGCGTAGCAGGCGCGTACGAAGCCCTCGCCACAGGCGCCGAAGGCGGAGCCGGGGACGACGGCGACGCGCTCCTCGGCGAGGAGGCGCTCGCTAAAGGTGGTGCTGTCCAGGCCCGTGGGGCGGATGTCGGGGAATGCGTAGAAGGCGCCGCGAGGGCGGAAGGCGGGGAGGCCGACGGCGTGGAGGCCATCGACCATGAGGCGGCGGCGGCGGTCGTACTCCGCCAGCATCTCTTGGACGAAGCTCTCGCCCTGCCGGAGGGCGGCAAGGGCCGCGTACTGGGCGGCGGTGGGGGCCGACATCATGACGTACTGGTGGACCTTCATGGCGGCTTCGGCGAGGGGGGCGGGGGCGGCCAGCCAGCCGATGCGCCAGCCGGTCATGGCGTAGGTCTTGCTGAAGCCGCCGATGAGGATGGTGCGGTCGCGCATGCCCTCGATGGAGGAGAAGCAGGTGTGCTCGCCCTCGTAGGTGAGGCGGGCGTAGAGCTCGTCGCTGATGACGGCGAGGTCGTTGGCGGCGGCCACCTCGGCAACGGCTTCGAGGCTGGCGCGGTCCATGGTTGCCCCCGTGGGGTTGGCGGGATAGCCGAAGAGGAGGGCCTTGGTTTGCTCGGTGACGCGCTCGGAGACATCGCTGGCGAGGAGGCGGAACTCGTGCTCGGCGGTGGTGGGGACCGGCCGGAAGCGGCCCTTCGCCATGATGACAGCGGGCTCGTAGGCGACGTAGCTGGGGTCGGGGCAGAGCACCTCGTCGCCGTCGTCGATGAGTGACCGGAGGGCGATATCAAAGGCCTCACTGGAGCCGCTGGTGACGACGATCTCGGTGGCGGGGTCGTAGGAGACGCCGTAGAGGGTCTCGATCTCCTCGCTGAGGGCTTCGCGGAGCTCGAGCAGGCCATAGTTCGAGGTGTAGTGGGTTTCGCCCTTCTCGATGCTCTCGAGGGCGGCGCGGCGGATGGGCTCGGGCGTTACATAATCCGGCTCGCCGACGCCGAGGGAAATGACGTCGTCGATCGTGCTGAGCAGGTCGAAGAACTTGCGGATGCCGCTGGCGGGCACGGAGGCGAGGCTCCGCGAGATGAAGCGTTCGGCCCCGGGGGAATCGTTCTCCACGGCCCCGTTCCTTCCGCCTCCCGCCGGTGGCGGATACGAAAGAGCCGCCCCGCGGGCGGCTTCGTGTCCTATGCGTCGTTGAACCGCTCGCATGCTACCTGCGCGCTTGCGCTGCCGCCGCAGCGGCAGTGGGGAGAC
The DNA here is from genome assembly GCA_009841435.1 of Dehalococcoidia bacterium. Lineage (GTDB taxonomy): Bacteria > Chloroflexota > Dehalococcoidia > Tepidiformales > Tepidiformaceae > UBA2991. The sequence continues at coordinate 5,608 of VXLW01000069.1, forward strand.
ACGTGGCAGTGAGCTGACGGTCCACGATTCGGACTCTGGGCATGGGGGCCATTACGGTCAAGGGTTGGGGAGGGGCCGCGGCCTAGAGCGGAGCGAGCCTGTTGGCCTCGTCGAGCGCTCCCTCGAAGGCGTGGCCGATCTGAAGAATCGTGCCCTCGGCGCCCACGTCGCCGATGATCTGGAGGCCGACCGGCAGGCCCTCGCTGAGGCCACAGGGGAGGCTGAGGGCGGGGAGGCCGGCGACGGCGCTGGGGAGCGTGTAGATGTCGTTCAGGTACATCGCGTAGGGGTCGTCGAGCTTGTCGCCGACGGGGAAGGCGACGCCGGGGGTGGTGGGGGTCACGAGGGCGTCGTAGCGGGTGAAGGCGTCGCGAAACTCGTTGGTGATAAGGGTCCGGACCTTCTGCGCCTTCAGGTAGAACTGGTCGTAGTAGCCGGCGCTGAGGGCGTAGACGCCGAGCATGATGCGGCGCTTGACCTCGTCGCCGAAGCCCTGCTCGCGGGTCTGCTCCATGTTCTCCCACATGCTGCCGCCGCGCTCGCTGAGGCCGTACTTGACTCCGTCGTAGCGTGCCAGGTTGGAGCTCGCCTCGCTGGGGGCGATGAGGTAGTAGACGGCGAGGGCGTGCTCGGTCATGGGGAGGGAGAGGTCCGTGTCGACTTCGCAGCCGAGCGACTCGAGGTGGCGGAGGGCTTCGTCGATGCGAGTACGCACGCCGTCGTCCATTCCGTCGACGAAGTACTCGCGGGGCACGCCGATCTTCTTGCCGGCGACGTCGCGGCCGAGGTAGTGACGCATGTCGGGTCGGGGAGCAGGGTCGCTGGTGGAGTCGCGGGGGTCGTGGCTGCCAATGCCGTCGAGGATGGTGGCGACGTCTTCGACGTCGCGGCCGATGGGCCCAACCTGGTCGAGCGAACTGCCGAAGGCGATGATGCCGAAGCGGCTGACGCGGCCGTAGGTAGGGTCGAGGCCGACCACGCCGCAGAGGGCGGCGGGCTGGCGGATGCTGCCGCCGGTATCGCTGCCGAGGGCGGCGATGCACTCTCCTGCCGCCACCGCGGCGGCGGAGCCACCGGAGCTGCCTCCGGGCACGCGGTCGGTGTCCCAGGGGTTGCGGGTGACGCCATAGGCGGAGTGCTCGGTGCTGGAGCCCATGGCGAACTCATCCATGTTCGCCTTGCCGACCATGACGGCGCCGGCGCGCTTCAGCTGCTCGTAGACGTGGCTGTCGTAGGGCGGGACGAAGTCGCCGAGCATGCGCGAGCCGGCGGTCGTGCGGACGCCCTTCGTGACGATGAGGTCCTTGACGGCGAAGGGGATGCCGGTGAGGGGGGTGGCCGTGCCGGCGGCAAAGCGGCCGTCGGCCTCGCGGGCTTGCTCGCGCGCGACCTCGTCGGTACGGGTGATATAGGCGTTGACGCGGTCCTCGACGGCATCGACGCGGGCGAGGACCGACTCCGTCAGCTCGACTGAGGAGAATTCCCTCGCGCGGAGGCCGTCCTGGGCCTCGTGCGCTGTCAACTCCCAGAGCTCGCTCATTCGAGGACGGCGCGCACGCGAATCAGGCCGTCTTCGACCTCGGGCGCGTTGCTGAGCGCATCATCACGCGCCAGGGAAGGCGCGACGGAGTCGGTGCGCATGACGTTCTGGAGGGGCAGAGGGTGGGCGGTCGGCTCGACATCGTCGGTTTCGACGGCGGCCAGCGCCTCGAAGTGTTCGAGGATGTCGGAGAGCTGAACCGTGAGGCGGTCAATCTCGTCGTCGCTCAGGCCGAGGCGAGCGAGGCGGCCGATATGGAGCACCTGGTCGCGGGAGATGGGCATGGCGCGATCGTACACACGGTCTTCCGCACGTGCCCGCAAGGGGCCGTTTTGCTAGGCTCGATAGTGATGCGGCACCCCGCCCATCCCTCGCACTTGATCCCGTTCCCTGCCCTGGCCGACTGCGCTTCCGACGATGTCTAGCCGCGTCGTCATCCGCCGCCGGCTGCGAGCGCGCCGGGCCCAGCAGAAGCGGGGCGGGCTCCCCATCTGGGCGATTCTCGTGCTGGTGGTTGGATTCATCGGTTCGGCCACGCTGGCGGCGGGCGCGGGCAGCGTTTTCGCGGTCTACCAGCACTACGCCCGGGACTACGTGCCGATCGAGGACCTGCTGATTGAGCGGCAGGTGGGGATCACGCGCATCTTCGACCGGACGGGCGAGGTGGAGCTGGGGGTGCTGACCAACCCTGCCCAGCAGCTCCTCCATCCCGTGGCGCTGGAAGACATCTCGCAGAGCATGATCGACGCCACCGTCTCGACGGAAGACAACGCCTTCTGGACGCATCCCGGGGTGAACTACCGGGGCCTTGCGCGCGCGGCCTGGGAGAACTACGTGGGGGGAGGCATCGGCACGGGGACGGGCGGTTCCTCGATCACGCAGCAGCTGATCAAGAACGTCTACATCTGCGGGAGCTTTACCGATCCCGATGACCCCTGCGTGGCCGAACGCACGGTCGACCGGAAACTGCGCGAGATCGCCTATGCGATCGAGTTGGAGCAGGACTACACGAAGGTGCAGATCCTCACCTGGTACCTGAACCAGATTTCGTACGCGGACCGCTACGTGGGGGTGCAAGCGGCGGCGCAGGGGTACTTCCGCAAGGATGCGGCCGACCTGACCCTGGCGGAGTCGGCGATGCTGGCGGGCATCCCGCAGTTCCCGACGCTGTACCACCCCCGCCTGAACTGTCTGCGGGACGACGAGGACAACTGTGTTCTCGATTCGCTCGGGCGGATGACCGTGGGCGGCCCGGCGAAGGTCCGCCAGGAGGACGTGATCGACCTGATGGTGACCCACGGCTGGATCACGTTCTCGGAGGCTTCGGACGCGAAGGCGGAGACGCTGTATGTGTATCCCGCGGCGACGACCGCGGCGCAGGACGCGTCCGCATTCATCGATAACCAGGTGGAGCCGCGGCTGGTGCGCATGTGCGAGGCAGGGCTCCTGCCCAGGCTGGAGAACGTCGACGACTGCCTCACGAGCGTGCACAGCGCCGGCTGGACGGTTCGGACGACGCTCGACTGGACGGCAACCCAGGATGCGCTGGCGATGGCGCGCGAGGCCATCGAGCGGGGGCTGGAGGCGGGGTGCGAGTGCCACAACGCGGCAGTCGTGACCATTGATCCGGAGACGGGTGAGCTGCTGGTCTACGCGCCCAACCGCGACCCATCGGTCACAGCGGACCCGAGGGTGGCGGGCAACGTCGACCAGCTCGTGGAGATCAACCAGCCGGGGTCGGCGTTCAAGCCGGCGGTGTACCTGGCCTGGTTCGAGTACGCGCAGAAGGCGCCGATGAGCATCCTCTGGGATACGAACCCGCTGGAGCTTGAGGGCGAGGAGGTCGAGATCATCAATCCCCGCACGGAGCCGCGCACGGAGGGGTTGATCTCGGCGCGGGCGGCACTGGGGGGCTCGCAGAACGTGGCCGCCTATCGGGCGGCGCAGGAGGCGGGCATCGAGAACGTGATCACGATGGCGAAGCTTCTTGGGATCACGACGATCGACCAGCAGTTCGACCCGACCTTCGTCTCGCACCTCGACATCTACTACGGCGCCTCGATCGCGACCGGGGGCGCCAACATCCGCGCTGTCGACATGGCCTACATGAACGCCACGATCGCCAACATGGGGGTGATGGTGGGGGTGCCCCACCACGCCACGACGGTCGCGCCCGACACACTCAACAACACGGCCTTCGACGAGGGCGTCGACTACGAGAACGCGCTCCAGCAGAAGCTCGACTTCCAGCGCGGGCACCTGCGGCTGCCGGGGACGCGGCCGCTCGACCCGGTGGTGGTGCTGGAGGTACGCGACATCAACAACCGCGTCATCTTCCAGCACCAGGGGCCGCAGCGGATCCGCACGGTGGACGCGGGGAGCGTCTGGCTGCTGCACAGCGTCATGTCGGACTGCACGGCTCGCTTCGTCATCTGGAGCTGCGGTGAGAGCAACGAGGACATCCGGCTTGATACGTTCGTGAATGGCGAGAAACTCCCGGCCGGGATCAAGACCGGAACGCAGCAGGGGCCGCTGGACGCCGACGACACGCTGGAAACGTGGATGAACGGCTACTCGCGTCACGCTGCCACGGCGGTGTGGGTCGGCAACGCCACGAACGAGCTCGTGATCGACGGGCGCAGCGGCGAATACGCCTCGGCCCGGACGACGCTGTGGCTGTTCAAGAACTGGATGGGGGAGTACCACAACTACCTGCTGGACGAAGCGCGGATCGAGGCGATCGCGGACTTCGAAGAGCTGCAGCCCGACAACGTCGAGCTCCAGGACTTCGCCACGCCGGCGACCGACCGCATTCTTGATGGAGGCTGCGAGCAGGTCGTGGAGGCGTGGGTTCGCACGGATGTCGAATACGAGGAACCGTGCGAGCCGGCGGTGATCGACACGCGCAACGGGCTTCTCGCCTCGAGCAAGACTCCGCTGCGCTTCCGTGAGGTCCAGCAGTTCGTGAAGCTTCCAGGGTGGGAACCAGAACTCGCGATCAAGCTGGTGGAGGAACCCCCCGAGGACCTGGACGTGTTCATTCCCCTGATGCCGGAGGAGGAGAGCACAGGGTTGCGCGCCGTCGAGATCGCCTGGCCGCCCCCCAGTGGTGACGTCGGGCGGGGGACACAGGTGCTGGGCAGCGTGAACGTCGGGCGCCTGACCGAGTGGCTTCTGGAGATCGGTCCCGGGGCCAATCCCGGGGAAGACGACTGGGTCGTGCTCGCCTCGGGCGAGGAGAACGTGTTGAGCGAGCTGCTGGGCACCATCGAACTGGAAGAGTTCGCACCGCGGGTGTACACCTTGCGGCTCACGGCGCGTCAGGGGTTACTGGCGCCGCTGCGCTCCACGATCCAGGTGAACGTTAACGACGGACCACCGACGCCTCCCTTCAGGACTGTGAGCTCAGACCCCACATCGCCGAGCATCCCGTTCGACGACGGACCGCCGGAGCCGCGTGAGCCGGACGAGCCACGAGAGCCCGAGGAGGAGTAAGGTCCGGAGGCGCTAGCGGAAGCGGGCGCCCACCTTCAACCCGACCTCGGCGGCCCACTCGCCGGCGTTCACCTTGCGCGCGCCCTGGGGCTGCACGCGCTTCACGTGGAGGACGCCTCCATTGAGGCGCAGGTCGAGGCCGTCCTTCTCGATGCGGAGGACAGCGCCGGGCATGCCGGGCTCGTCGCGTAGCGAGAGGCGGCAATCGAAGACGCCGAGCCGCTCGCCGCGGCGTGTGGTCCAGGCTCCGGGCTGAGGATTGCAGCCGCGGATCAGGTCGTACACCTGCTGGGCCGGGAGGTGCCAGGGAATACGGGCGTGCTCCCCGTCACAGGGGGGTTCGTAGGTAGAGAGGGCGTGGTCCTGCTCAATGCGGGGCGCCTCGCGGGAATCGACGAGGGCGACGGCCTCGGCCATGGCGTCGACGCCCATGGGGAAGAGGCGCTCGAAGTAAAGGGAGCCGAGTGTGTCGTCGGGGCCGATCTCGCAGCTCTTCTGGAGGAGGACGGGGCCGGTATCCATGCCCTTGTCGGGCCAGAAGATGCTGAGGCCCGTCTCGGTTCTGCCGAAGATGATGGGCCAGTTCATGGCGGAAGACCCACGGTGGAGGGGCAGAAGGCTGGGGTGGTACTGGATCGTGCCGTGTTCGGGGGCGGTGAGGGCTGCCTCGGGCAGCATCTCGGTGACGAAGGCCATCACCCCGAGCTCGGCCCCCGCGGCCCGCCAGGCGGCGAGCCCCTCCTCCCCCTTGAGAGCGGCGGTATCCAGGGGGGCAAGGCCGGCTTCCTCGGCGGCGACCCAGAGGGGGTCGGGACGGCCACCGTCGCGCGGTTCGGGGGCAGAGGCGGCGACGATCTCGACGCCGTCCTCGATCAGGCGCTTCAGCACAGCTTCCCCGAAGGCGGCCTGACCGATGATCGAGACGCGCATGCGTTCCTCCCCGGGCCCAATCGGCTCAGCGGGAGCCTACACCAGCACGCAGGGCGAGCGTGTAAGGGCCAAGGGGGCCTACACTCACCCTACGATGCTGCAGCGACCAGTATCCGAAGGAGCCCCTCAGGGCGGCGTTCAAGCCGCCCTGGCGCGCGGCGGAGCCGGGGCCGGGCCAAGGGCCTGAGCCTCGCTAGCCGTTCCGTCCCGCGTACCTGGAGGTTTTCCAATGGTCTGTGTCGAACCGGCCCGCCTGAGCGATGCCGACGCCATCCATGCCCTGATCGATGACTGGGCGCAGCGTGGCGAGATGCTCGAACGCCCGCTCGGCGAAATTCACGAGGCAATTCGCGACTTCAAGGTCGCCCGAGAGGGGGACGAGGTGGTGGGGTGCGGCTCGCTCCACATCATGGGGAGCGATCTCGCCGAGATTCGCTCGCTCGCCGTGCGCGAGGACCAGCACGGCAAGGGCGTCGGCGCGATGATCGTGCAGGAGTGCGTCGAGGAGGGCCGGGAGATGGGCATCGAGCGTGTGTTCGCGCTCACCTATCAGCCCGGCTTCTTCGAGCGGCAGGGGTTCGTTCTCGCGAACGTGATGGACTTTCCGCAGAAGGTCTGGAACGAGTGCGTGCGCTGCCCGTTCTTCACCGACTGCCGGGAGATCGCGGTCGTACGTGACTTGCGGTCGGATGGCGGAGCGCCCTGAACAGAGGCGCAAGGATTGTCATGGCCATGCTTATCCTGTAGCATAACTGTGCCGGGAGGATGAGCGTGGCGGCTTCGACCTTCGACTCGCGTGAGGCGTACCACCGGCTGCGCGAGGGCGGCATGGATGAACCGGCCGCGAACGCGGTCGTGGAGATCCTGAGTCCCTTCGTCACGCAAGACATCCTTCAGGCCGAGCTGGCCAAGTCGCAGCTCAGAATCATCAGCTTCGTGGCGGCCCTCAACGTCGGGGTTGCGACCATCGCGGTCGCAGTCGCGGCCCTGGTGACATAGCAATCAGGCCTTTCGGCTCTCAGAGAGCATAGACCCCGTTCCGGCTCTCCGTTCCTAAAACTTCGAGATTTCGATTTCCTTCTGGGTGATGAACTCCAGGAGGGCGGGGTTGCCCGCTTCGGTCTGGGCGATGCCGCGCTTGATCGCGGGCACGATCTCGGCGGCGTCGGTGACGCGCTCCCCGTAGCCGCCGAAGGCCGTGGCCATATCGGCGTAGTTCCCGCTGATATCGGTGCTGCGGTACTTCTCGGTGGCGGCCTGCATGATGGGCAGCTCGATGGCCATGGAGAAGTTGTTGAGGAGGATGGAGAGGATGGGGATGCGCTCGCGGACGGCCGTCTCGAAGTCCATGCCGGTGAAGCCGATGGCAGCGTCGCCCCAGACGTTGATGCAGAGCTGGTCGGGCCGGGCGAGCTTCGCGCCCATGGCGTAGCCGAGGCCGGTCCCGAGCTGGGTCGTCTTGCCCCAGCCGATGTAGCTGAGGGGTACGCGGCTCTCCCAGAAGGGGGAGAGCTGGTCGCGGGGGCTGCCGGCGTCGTGCGTGATGATCGTGTTATCTACGTCGACGGTGTGCAGCAGGTCCCAGATCACGCGGTAGGGAGAGAGAGGGGAGGAGTCGTCGGTCAGCTTCGGCTTCCACTGCTCCAGCCACTCCTCCTTGATGGTGGCGATGCGGTCGGTGACGCCGTCGCGTGAGGCGCTTGCGCCGTCGAGCTCGCAGAGGAGGGCGTCGAGGGTGAGCCTGGCGTCGCCGATGAGGGCGTGGGCGGAGGCGACGTCCTTGTTGACGTCGGCGGGGTCGAGGGTGGCGTGGATGATCGTCTTCCCCTTAGGCATGGCGACGCCGAACCCCGTCGCCGCGAAGCTGCAACCGATGCCGAAGATGACGTCCGCGTCCTGGAGGAATTCGTGGACGGCGCGGGGTATTGAACGGCCTCCCGAACCGAGGGAGAGGGGATGGTTCTCGGGGAAGGCGCTCTTGCCCTGCAGGCTCGTCGTGACGGGAATCTGGAGGCGCTCGGCGAGCTCACGAAGCTCGTCCCAGGCCTTCGCGTAGTGCACGCCCTGCCCGGCGTAGATCACGGGCCGCTCGGCGTTGCGGAGCACCTTGGCGACGCTCTTGACGGCCTCGGGGTCGGGGCCGGAGCGGAGGGCGGGGGCGGGCTCGTAGGCGAAGTCGTCGGGAACGTCCTCCTGGAAGACATCGCCGGGAATCTCGATGAGGACGGGCCGGGGCCGCCCGTTGCGCACTTGCGTGAAGGCGCGGCGCATCACGTCGGGAACGGTCGAGCCGAGGGTGACCTGCTCGGTCCACTTGGTGACGTGCTGGAAATTGAGGAAGGAGTTGAAGTTGGGGGCGGTGTTGGTGATGCGGCGGGCATATCCGCCCGGCATCACGAGGATGGGGACTGAGTCACCGTAGGCCTGGGCGACGCCGCCGAATGCGTTCTCGGCGCCGGGGCCGTGCTGCATGGCGAAGACGCCGATGCGATCGCCCGAGTTCACGCGGCTGAAGGCGTCGGCCATGTGCAGGCCGACGCGTTCCTGGCGGACGATGATCGTGCGGACGTCGGCGCGGGCGGCCGCCTCGATGATGGGATTGACAGGGTAGGCGACGAGGAACTCGACGCCCTCTCGCTTCAGGATCTCGGCTACGGCATCGGCGACCTTCATGGCATCCCCCTTGTGTGCTGCGACAGGGTGTTCGCGGCGGCGCCAGTCTACCGGTCGGGGGGTCGCGCTTGCCGCAAGCGCAGGGTGGCGCGCACAATTCGGCGCGATGCCCCTGCTCAGCGTGATTTCCGACACACCCGGCGCCGGCAAGACCGGCGTCGCCGCCAGCGTGGCGCGCGATCTCGCCTACACAGGCAGGCGGGTCTGGCTGGTGCGGGGCGAAGGCCCTGACGACGCCAGCAATGCCGCCGCCGACGCGCATTGGTTCTCGACCCTCGAGTTCGCGCCGGGAAGCGCCTCGACGCCCGTGGGGGCGAGCATGATCCCGCCGCCAAGCGGCGACGAGATCGTCGTCGCGGAGCTCGAGGAGGCGCTGGAGCGATCGGACGCCACGATTCTCGTGACGCGCGGTCTTCCCGACGAAGCACGCGTGGCTGAGGTTGCACCGACCGCGGTCGTCGCGCTCGACGTCGCCACCTCCGCCCTGGCGGACGCAACTGACGAGGTCGGAGGCGCGCCGCTTGTTGCGGTCGCGGAGGACCGCACGCTGGCCGGGTTCAGCGTGTCGGAGGCGCAGGCGACCCTGCGCGCAGAGACGCTGGTGGAGGGGGACGGGCTCGACCCGACCTGTGACCACCTCGTGATCGCGCCCATCGGGTCGGACTCGGGCCAGCCGTACCTTGAGCGCTTCGAGACGAAAGCGGTGGTGGTGCGGTTCGACAAGACGGACCAGCACCTGGCGGCGCTCGCGACGGAGCCCGCGTGTCTCATCCTCACAGGGGGGCGGCGTCCCAGTGAGTACCTGTTCGACGCCGCCAGCGCACGGGGCGTGCCCGTCATGCTCTCGCGCACGGACACGGAGAACACGGTCATCGCGCTCGAGGGCATCTTCGACCGCACGCGCTTCCACGGGGAGCGAAAGCTGGAGCGGATGGCGGAATTGCTGGGGGCCGCGGGGTTGTCGGAGCGGGTGGCGGCGGCGCTGGGCTAGCTGTCGCGGCGGCGGACGAGCGAGGTTGAGCGGCGGACGAGTCCGCCGAGGGGGCGGCGGCCGGGTTCCTCTTCGATGTGGTTGGCGGCGGGACCGGGGGCGGCGGCGGGCGCCTTCTCGTGGCCGCAGTAGGGACAGGCGAGCCAGCCGAAGTCGAGGGGTTTGTCGCAGGCTTCGCAGCGTTCCTTGAGGTCGACCAGGCAGAACGGACAGACGAGGTAGTCGTCGCGCACGCGGCGGCGGCAGGCGGGGCAGGCCTTCTGGTCGTCGAGGTCCTGGAGGATGGCCTCCTCCTCCAGGGAGCGCTCGTAGAGCTCGGTGAGGGTCTGGCGGGGGCGAAGGATGAGGTAGACCCAGTGTCCGGGAAGGAAGAAGGCGAGGACGAGCAGGATCGAGATGAGCTGCATGATGGGGTCGCGGGTGCGCTGCCGGATGTCGCGGAACACCCAGAAGATAAGGGCGACCCAGATGACGGCGCCGTAGATCGAGAGGACCGTGAGGACGAGCCGAACGGTGTCCTGCCAGGAGCCGCCGGGCCAATCGAACATCGAGAATTCCTTACCTTCGGGCCACGCACTCGACGCGCCGCGCGCTCACCGTGCCGCCACAATCTGAGGGTACAGCATCGCCCCGTAAGCGCGCGACGAAACTGTTCAGTCGGCTGATCACACTCGGGCGCGGGAGGTCGGGAGCCGATACGATAGGCGCGTGCCCGCTGCCCAGAATCCGTCCCCTGCCGTCGAGGGTCTGAACCCGGCGCAGCGCGCGGCTGTCGAGCACGGCGAGGGCGCGCAACTCATCCTGGCGGGGCCGGGCAGCGGCAAGACGCGCGTCATCACGAACCGGATCGCCTGGCTGGTGGGGGAGCAGCGGATCGCGCCCTGGCGCATCCTGGCGGTGACGTTCACGAACAAGGCGGCTCGGGAGATGCGGGCCCGGGCGCAGGGCCTCCTCGGCGAGGACGCGGCCAAGCTGCATCTCGGGACGTTCCACTCGATGTGCGCGCGCTGGCTGCGCATCCACGGCCAGGACATCGGGCTCTCGCCGGACTACGTCATCTACGACGACGCCGACCAGACGGCGTTGATGAAGCGCGTGCTGACGTCGCTGCACGTCGATTCACGACAGTTCACGCCGCGGTCGGTGCTCTCGGCTATCTCCAGCGCGAAGAGCGAGATGCGTGGCGCGGACCACTTCAAGCGGCAGAGCGAGAGCTACTTCCAGGAGATCGTGGCGAGGGCCTACGAGGGGTACCAGCAGGGCCTGCGAGAGGCCTCGGCGCTCGACTTCGACGACCTGCTGACGGAGACGGTACGGCTATTCCGGGAGTCGGAGGAGGCGCTGGAGCGGCGGGCGGGGCAGTACCTGCACGTCCTCGTCGACGAGTTCCAGGACACGAATCCGGCGCAGTACGCGCTCTCACGACAGCTGGCCTCGATGCACGGGAACATCTGCGTGGTCGGCGACCCTGACCAAAGCATCTATTCGTGGCGGGCGGCCGACTCGCGTAACACGCAGTACTTCCTGCGCGACTTTCCCGATGCGACGACCTACCTGCTGGAGCAGAACTACCGCTCGACGCAGCCGATCCTGGACGCGGCCAACGCGGTCATCGAGAACAACCGCAGCCACATCGAGCGTGCCCTCTGGACGGAGCGCAAGGACGGGCAGGCGCTTACCCAATACGAGGCCTACAACGACGAGGAGGAGGGCGAGTTCGTGGCGCGGGAGGTGGAGCGGCTGGCGACGACGGACACACCCCTCGGGTCGATCGCGGTGCTGTATCGCACGAATGCGCAGTCGCGGCCCATCGAGGATGCGCTCGTACGGCACCGCATCCCCTACCGGCTGATCGGCGGCGTGCGCTTCTACCAGCGGCGCGAGATCAAGGACCTGGTCGCCTACCTTCGGCTCGTCCACAACCGCCTCGATGAGGCGAGCCTGCTGCGCATCATCAACGTTCCCGCGCGGGGGATCGGCGACACGACGCTGGCGCGCCTCTCGGAGTACGCCGGCTCGACCGGGCTGGCGGTGTGGGACGCCTGCGAAGCGGTCTCGCGGGGCGAGCCGGTCCCCGGAATCGCCGCGCGTGCGGCGACCGCCATCCGGCGCTTCGTTCACGCCGTCGAGGCGATGCGGGGGCAGCGCGAACGTCCCCTGGCGGAGCTGCTCGACTACGTGCTCGAAGAGAGCGGGTACGTGGAATACCTGCGGGACCGGGAAGAGGGCGGCGAGGAGCGGCTCGAGAACGTGTTGCAGCTGCGCACGGTGATGGCGCAGTACGAGGACACGACCGGCGGGGAGGCGGCCGACCTTGCCAGCTTCCTGCAGGACGTGGCGCTGGTGGCGGACGTGGACGAGTTGGAGGGGGCGGTCGAGGCGATCACGCTGATAACGCTGCACGCGGCGAAGGGGCTGGAGTTCCCGATCGTGTTCCTGGTGGGCATGGAGGAGGGGGTGCTGCCGCATATCCGCTCGTTCGACGACCCCCGGCAGCTGGAGGAAGAGCGGCGGCTGGCCTACGTGGGGATCACTCGCGCAGAGACCTCGGTGTACCTGACTCGCGCCTACCGGCGCTATCTGGGCGGGCGGCCGCTCACGAACCCGCCCTCACGGTTCCTCGGGGAGATCCCGGAGCACCTGCTCCAGCCTTTCCGAAGCGGCGACAAGCGCCAGGTGCAGGAACGGGTCGCCCCCGTGGCCGCGCCGCCACGTCCCGCTTCGGCGCCCTCGGCAGCGGCGCAAGCAGCGGCCGCCGAGCCGCAGTGGCAGGCCGGCGAGCGCGTGCGTCACGCGCACTTCGGGGAGGGGATAGTGGTGAGCTGCCAGGAACGTCGCGGGGACGTGGAGGTGGTGGTGGCGTTCGACGACGAAGCGGCGGGGGTCAAGCGGTTGCTGCAGAGCCTGGCGCCTCTTGAGCGGGTATAGCGGCTACTCGCCCGCGTCTCGCCTGGGGACCATCACCTTGCGCGTGAAGGTGAGGACGGTCTCGCCGCGCTGGTTGTAGCCGCGCGTGTCGACGGTGACGATGCCGCGGTCGTTGCGTGAGCGGGACTCGACCTTGTCGGTCACGGTGGTCTCGGCGTAGACGGTGTCGCCGTGGAAGGTGGGGGCGGTGTGCTTGAGTGACTCGACCTCGAGGTTGGCGATGGCCTTCCCCGAAATCTCGGTGACGGTCATGCCGAAGATGATCGAGTAGACGAGGGTGCCCACGACCACGTTCTTGCCGAACTGGGTCTCCTCCTCGGCGTAGCGCGCGTCGATGTGGAGGGGGTGGTGGTTCATGGTCTGCATGCAGTGGAGGACGTCGTCGTACTCGGTGATGGTGCGTCCGGGCCAGTGCTTGAAGACGTCGCCGACCTCGAACTCCTCGTAGTAGCGACCGAACTCTTCGCGCCCGTCGTGGACAGTCATTGAATGGCTCCTGGGTGCTGGCTGTTGGCCCCCGCCCCGGCGCGACTAGTCGATGGCGTAGTCGCGAAGGAGGTTGCGGGCGATGACGATCTTCTGGATGTCGCTGGTGCCCTCGGCGATGACCATGACGGGAGCGTCGCGGTAGTAGCGCTCGAGGGGAAGCTCCTTGCTGTAGCCGACGCCGCCGTGGAGGCGCAGGGCCTCGAGTACGACCTCCTGGCAGACCTCGGTGGCGAACAGCTTGGCCATGCCCGCATCGAGGTCGGAGCGGGCGCCGCTGTCCTTGCGGCGAGCGGCGTCGAAGGTGAGGAGGCGGGCGGCGCGGATCTTGGTCGCCATCTCGGCGAGGCGGATCTGCTGGGCCTGGTGCTGGGCGATGGGCTTGCCGAAGGCGTGGCGTTGCTGGGCGTAGGCGATGGCATCGTCGAAGGCGGCCTGGGCGACGCCGACGCCGCGGGCGGCCACGTTGATACGGCCAACCTCGAGGGCGCTCATGACGTGCTGGAAGCCGCGGCCTTCGTCGCCGCTGAGGAGGTTGCCGGCGGGAACGCGGGCGTTGTCGAAGGCGAGCTCGGTGGTCTCGACGCCCTTGTAGCCGAGCTTCTCGAGCTTGCGTCCGACGAAGAAACCCTCCATGCCGGGCTCGACGAGGAAGGCGCTGATGCCGCGGTGGGCCGGCTGGGCTTCCATGTCGGTCTTGGTGAGGACGAGGTAGACGCCGGCGCGCTGGCCGTTGGTGACCCACATCTTCTGGCCATTGATGACGTAGTCGTCGCCGTCGCGGGTGGCCTGCGTCTTGATCGCCTGTGCGTCGGAGCCGGCGTCGGGCTCGGTGATGCTGAGGGCGGCGCGGATCTCGGGGTCGATCATGCGGGGGAGGAAGCTCTGCTTCTGCTGTTCGGTGCCGTAGGTCGAGATGGCGTAGCCGACGAGGACGTGGGTGTTGAGCACGCCCGCAAGGCTCATCCAGCCGCGGGCGAGCTCGACACAGACGCCGGCGTAACACTCGAAGCTGAGGTCGAGTCCGCCGTATTCCTCGGGAACCTTGATGGCGAAGAGGCCCATCTCGGCCATGCCGGCCACGAGGGGCTCGGGGTACTCGTCCGCGTGCTCGTACTCGCTGGCGACGGGCCTGACCTCGCGGTCCACCCAGACGCCGACGTTGGAGACGATCTCCTGGGCGATGGGATCGAGGATGTCGGCTGCGAAGTCACGCGCCATCAGGGGGCTCCTCCTGGTGTTGGGTGATGCGGCCGCCCGTTCGCGGTCCTAGCTTCGCCCCTGTCCCTCTTCGGTGGCGCCGACGAGGATAGCCATATTGCCGTCGGGGTGGCGGTTTTCGAACATGAGCTGGTGGCAGGCGCCCGTCTCGTCGAAGCGGAAGACGCGGGAGAGGCAGGGGTCGATCTTGCCCTGGATGACGAGGTCGTTGAAGGCGGTCGCCTGCTCGTCGTTGGCGAAGTGGGAACCCTGAAAGCGCTTCTGGCGCATCCAGAGGTAGCGCAGGTCGACATCGGCGTTGTAGCCGGTGGTGCCGGCGCAGATGACGACCATGCCGCCGGTGTCGCAGACGAACATGGAGGTGGGGAGGGTGTCCTCACCGGGGTGCTCGAAGACGATGCGGGGGCTGCGGCGCTCACCGAGCACGTCCCAGATCGCCTTGCCGAACGCACGAGCACCCTTCTGGAACTCGCCCATACCGCCTGCGTCTTCCCAGTTCGGGAGGCGGCCCCAGTGGTCGAAGTTCTTGCGATTGATGTAGCCGACGGCTCCGAGCTGTTTGCAGAACTCGCCCTTCTCCTCGCTGGAGACAACGGCGATCGGCTTCGCGCCCTGGAGGGCGGCGAGCTGGATGGCCATCGTGCCGAGGCCGCCGGCTCCGCCCCAGATGAGGACGACATCGTCCTCGCGGACGTCGTGCGGGGGCCAGGAGAAGAGCATGCGATAGGCGGTTGCGCCCACGAGGGTGGGGGCAGCCGCCTCCTCCCAGGTGAGGTGGGGCGCCTT
Source organism: Dehalococcoidia bacterium (assembly GCA_009841435.1). Lineage (GTDB taxonomy): Bacteria > Chloroflexota > Dehalococcoidia > Tepidiformales > Tepidiformaceae > UBA2991. The sequence continues at coordinate 20,658 of VXLW01000069.1, forward strand.
GGGCAGGCACTGGTGGGCCTGCACGCGCGTGAACTGCGAGAACGATCCCCAGTTCGTTTCGTACCCCCAGATACGGTAGGAGGGGTCGTACATCGGGTCGTTACCGGCGGTGACCCAGGGCGCGTGAATGTTCCAGATGCCGCAGTGGATGATGACTTCGTCGCCGACCTTGACGTTGGTGACGTTCTCACCGACGGCGTAGACGATGCCGGAAGCATCGGAGCCGCCGATGTGGAAGTCCTCGACTTCGCCGGCCTTCTGGCGGGCGGCGATGACGTCGATGGGGACGCCGCGGCCGGCCCAGACGTTGTTGTAGTTGACGCCGGCGGCCATGACGTAGACGAGGGCATCGTCGGGGCCCACGGGGGGGATGTCGACGACCTCTGGGGCAAACGCCTGGGTGGGCTCCCCGAAGCGGGACTCGCGGATGAGCTGGGCGTGCATGCGCTTGGGGACTTCGCCCAATGGAGGCGCTTCGCCGAGCGGATACAGATCGCTGCCCGTGCCGGAGGTCATGCGGCCCCTGATCAGGAAGGTGGCCGAAATGTTACCCCCACGAGTCGCACGGGCAAATGGGGGTCGGTGTGGGAGCTTGAGGAGATGTCGGGATGGGCGTGATGCCACGATCGTGGCGGTCCCATTGACGCCCCACCGAACCGCCCCTACGGTGCCATACGTCCACGCACGCGTTTGTCGACGCGTGCGTGCGGCAGGGGGGACTCGTCCCGGCCCCTGGAGGCGCGGCGAGGCAGTTCGATGGCAACTGACCGCTCGGGGTGGAGGTCGCCGAGCCCGGCGAAGCTTGTAGCGCTGGCAGTCCTGACCGCGCTGGTCGTGGGCGGCTTTCTCGTGGCCTCGTGGGGCGACGGGGCTGGTGAGGTGAGCGATGCGTCGGAGAACCCGGTCCGAGCGGCGACCAATGCGAACACCGGCTCCCAAACGGAGTCCACGTCCACTCCCGAGGCCACGGATGGAGGCGAGTCCACCAAGAAAGGGGTGACCTCCGCGGATGAGGATGGACCGGACGAACCGGCGCCAACGGCAGCTGCGACGGAACCCGCGGAGGTGTCCATCGTCGCGGCCTCGCGACTGGTCACGGAGGCAGCGCCGGCGATGTTCACGCTGGCGCGTACGGGTGAGACGGGACTGGCACTGACGGTGGCGGTTGGCATAGCGGAAAGCGGCGCGATGCTTGCAGGCGACGGGCGGGAGACGGTGACGTTCGAGGCCGGGGAGCGCACGACGACGCTGTCGGTGGCATTGGCGGACGACAGCGTTGTCGAGGAGACGAGCAGGGTCTCGGCGACGGTCATCGCGGGGGCCGGCTACGTGGCTTCCGCGCATGCGGGCTCGGCCGACGTGTACGTCGCCGACAACGACCGCGTCTTCCTGCTTCCCGACCTGGTGGCCGATCCTCCCGTTCCCGCCGGTGGGCCGGAGGTGGTCTGGTGGAACGGGGAGGAGATGCTGGTTCTGCGCTTCGAGGGGTATGTCACCAACCTCGGCGAAGGCCCCCTGGACATCTCGGGGAATCCCCAGCTAACGGATCCGAACGACCCGACCAGTCATGACGTGTGGCAGCGGGTCCGGACCACAACCGGAGACTGGGTGAAGCTGACCAGGCCCCCGGTACGGTTCGAGACCGACGATGGACACAACCACTTCCACCTCATGGAGATCGTGGCGTACTCGCTGTGGGACGAGGCTGGCACGACCCAGATCCTGCCAGGGGCGAAGGTCGGCTTCTGCATGCTGGATGTGGAGAGCCTGCCCGACCGGCACTCCAATCCGGGCGAGCAGGCCTACGAGAAGTCCAACGTCGAAAACTGTCGCGCCGATGAACCGGACGCGGACTTCCTGCGTATGGGGGTCACGGAGGGGTGGCGGGACGTGTACAAGAGCGACGTCACGTTCCAGTGGGTGGATGTCTCCGATCTGAGCCCGGGGCACTACCGGCTGGCGGCCGAGTCCGATCCCTACGACATCGTGGTCGAGAGCGACGAGACGAATAACGGTGTCGCCATGGCAGATGAACTCAGCGTTGTGCCGGGCTACGTCGCGCAGCCGCTGGTGGTGGAGACGGAACCCGGCACGGCGGTCCAGATCGGGCTGGAGGCCACGGTCTTCGGTAGCCCGGGCGCGCGCGTCTTCCGCGTCGTGACACCGCCGGCCAACGGAACCCTCGACGTGGCTGCTGGCCTGACGCTGTGGGGGACGCTCCTGTGGTACACGCCGGACGAGGGGTTCTCCGGCGTCGACACGTTCGAGTACGAGGCCTTCGACTGGAGCAGCGCCTACCCGCGCACCGACCCACGGGCGACAGTCACGGTTCAGGTAGGCGAGTAGGGCGTTGTGCCGCCGAAGTCGAACGGCGCGGAGCCTCCCACGAGGTGGTTGCGGGCGCAGGCAGTGGTCCCTGTGACGGGGATGACGACCGTGTCCTAAGCGTTCTTCGCCGGGTGGTGGAAGGGGTCCTGCGAGGGGTCGTTGTTTGGTCTCCGAAGGGGCGTCCGTGCTATAGTGCCGCGGGTCTTCGCGAGAGATTTCACAAACGGCTGGGACGTGCTCCACGAATACGGCCACATCGCCATTCTTGTCATCATCGCGCTCATCTTTCCGGCGGGCGCGATCGTCCAGTCGTGGGCGTTCAAGTTCGTCAACATCCGTCCCGAAGTACCCTCCGACCCGGTCAAGGAAGACACGTACGAGTGCGGCATGGTCACTCGCGGATCGGCGCTGACGCAGTTCAATTTCCGCTTCTACTACGTGGCCCTCCTGTTCCTGCTGTTCGACGTCGAGATCGTGTTCCTGTTCCCCTGGGCGGTCGTGTTCGAGGACGCGGGGCTGGTGGGGCTGGGGAAGATCGCGATCTTCGTGGGGACGTTCGTCGTGGGTGGCCTCTACGCCTGGCGCAAGCGCGCGCTGGAGTACGCCTGATGACGCGCTGGTGGACGGGCGAGGAGCTCGGGGAGGCCGCTGAGCGGCTGGTTCCCGGTTCGGTCTCGCACACGACCGAGACGGCCTGCGTGCTAAAGGCCGAGCAGGCGGTGGAGACGCTGCGCGCGCTGCGGGACGACCCCGAGACGAACTTCGTCCACCTCTCGAACCTGTGCGGCGTGGACCAGTGGGACCGCTTCGAGGTGGTCTACCACCTGCAGTCGCTGGAACGGAACCAGATGGCGTGCGCGAAGGTGGAGGCGCACGACCGCGAGAACGCGACTGTCGCGAGCGTGGTCGATGTCTGGCAGGGGGCGTGGATCCAGGAGTCGGAGACGTACGACCTGTTCGGCATCAACTTCGAGGGGCACCCCAACCTGCAGCGCATCCTGCTCTGGGACGGCTACCCCGGGCACCCGCTGCGCAAGGATTTCCTGGCGATGCCGGGCGGATTGCAGCCCGGCCTCAACGAATTCGCAGGCACCTCGGCCAAGCCCGAGCCGCCGGTACGGCCGGTCACATGAGCGAGATCGTCCAGTCCGAGCCGTTCGTCATGAACATCGGGCCGCAGCACCCGTCGACGCACGGCGTGTTCCGGGTGAAGGCGACGGTCGACGGGGAGCGGGTGGTCGATGCGGAGATGGTCATCGGCTACCTGCACCGCTCGATGGAGAAGCTGGCGGAGGAGCGCACCTACACCCAGAACATCCCCTTCACCGATCGCACGGACTACCTGAGCAGCATGTCGAACAACCTGGGCTACTGCCTGGCGGTGGAGAAGCTGGCGGGCATCGAGGTGCCCCCGCGAGGGCAGGCCATCCGCGTGATCATGGCGGAGCTGCAGCGCCTCGCGAGCCACTGCATGGGCGCCGGCGCCTTCGCGAACGACACAGGCGCGTGGCAGACGCCGATCATGTGGTTCATGCGCGAACGCGAGAAGATTCTCGACATCTTCGAGATGACGAGCGGCGCTCGGCTGACGTGCAACTACATGCGCATCGGCGGGGTCGCGTTCGAGCTGCCGGACGGGTTCGAGGAGATGGTGCGGGACCTGATCGGGCCCCTGCGCCAGACGATCGCCGACGGCGAAGGGCTGCTCTCCGGGAACGAGATCTTCCTGGCGCGGGCGCGGAACGTGGCGGTGATTCCGCCGGACATGGCGATCAACGCTTCGCTGAGCGGGCCGATGCTCCGCGGCAGCGGGATCGCCTGGGACATCCGCAAGGCGGACCCGTACTGCGGCTACGAGCAGTACGACTTCGACATCCCCATCGGCTACCAGGGCGATGCGTACGACCGCTTCATCATTCGGCTCGAGGAGATGCGCCAGAGCCTGCGCATCGTCGAGCAGGCGCTGGACGGGCTGCCGGGCGGTCCGCACAGCACGGAGGTGCCCTTGGCGCTGCGCCCGCCCGCGGGCGAGGCCTACGCGCGCATCGAAAGCCCGCGCGGCGAGTTGGGCTACTACCTCGTCAGCGACGAGGGGCCCTCGCCCTACCGCTTCCACATCCGCCCGCCCTCGCTCATCAACCTCAGCGTGCTGAAGGAGATGACTGTGGGCGGCTCCATCGCCGACGCCATCGTGGCGCTCGGCTCGATCGACATCGTCGTCGGCGAGATTGACCGCTGATGGAGATGCTCGCGACGGACCACTGGTACGACTTCCGCGACCTTTCGAACCTGTCGCGCGTCATCCTCGAGGGGATCGACAAGGTGGCGCCGTACGAGCTGGCGTACATCGTGGCGCCGATCATCGGGTTCGTGGCGGCCTTCGTGATCTTCGTGCTGCCCTCGCAGCTGTTCGTGGGCGTCTACGGCGAGCGGCGGATCATCGGGCGCATCCAGTCGCGCAAGGGACCGAACCGGGTGGGTCCGTTCGGTCTGCTGCAGCCGGTGGCGGACGCGCTCAAGCTGCTGCAGAAGGAAGCGCTTACGCCAACGGCCGCCGACAAGACGCTCATGTGGGCGGCGCCGGTCTTCTTCGTGGCGCCGGCGGTGCTGCTGTTCGCGGTCATCCCGTTCGGCCCGCGGATGGTGTTCGCGGACGTTCCCGCGGGGCTCATCTTCTTCATCGCGGTGTCGGGCCTGCCGGTGCTGGCGGCGTTCATCGCGGGCTGGAGCTCGAACAACAAGTACAGCCTCTACGGGGCGATGCGGATCGTGGCGATGTCGGTCAGCTACGAAGTCCCGCTCGTGCTGATGCTGCTCTGTGTCGTGGTGTTCACGAACACGATGAGCCTGCCGGGGATCGTCTGGTTCCAGAAGGACGTCGACCTGTGGCTCATCTTCATGCAGCCGCTGGCGTTCGTCGTGTACTTCATCGCGGTGAGCGCCGAGCTGAACCGCACGCCCACCGACATCGCCGAGGCGGAGTCGGAGATCGTGGCGGGCTACCTGACCGAGTACAGCGGCATGAAGTGGGGCCTCTTCTACGGGATGGACATCGGCTACGCGCTGGCGGCCTCCGCCTTCGCGGCGACGATCTTCCTGGGCGGCTGGTCGATGTGGGGGCTGGAGCAGTGGGTACCGCCGTGGGTCATCTTCATCGCCAAGACGCACCTCTTCTACATGGTCTTCATCTGGACGCGGGGCACACTGCCGCGGCTGCGAATCGACCAGCTCATGGGCTTCGCCTGGAAGTTCCTGTTGCCGCTGGCGGTCGTGAACCTGTTCCTGGTCTCGCTTGAGCGGCTGTGGTGGTCAGAAAGCGACCTCGGCGGCGGCATCGTGTTCGTGATTGCGGCGGTCAACATCCCCGTGTCGGCGGTGGCGGTGTACCTGTGGGCGCGATTCCTCGGGTACAAGCCGGAGCGCGTCCCCACGCGGCCGCGGCTCGTGCAGGACGCGGGCGGCTACGTGCCGGTCGAGGATCCGGCGACGGGAGGGGGCAAGTAGATGGAAGGCGCCGGCGTGCACATCGCGTTCTACGTGCTCTCCATCCTCACGCTAGTGGCGGCGGGGGGCGTGATGGTGTCGCGCAACCTGCTGCACGCGGTCCTGTTCCTGATCGTCGCCTTCATCGGGGTGGCGGGCTTCTTCGTGCTGCTCTCGGCGGAGTTCATCGCGATGGCGCAGATCGTCATCTACGTGGGCGCGATCGCCGTGCTCATCCTGTTCGCGATCGTGCTGACGCCGCGGTCGGTGCGTGACAACTCAGAGACGGCGATGGTGGGGCCAGCGATCCTGCTGGGCGTGGCGCTGGCGACGGTGTTCCTGTTCGTCATCCACGACACCGGCTGGATGACCGGCGCCGGGGACCCGGGGCTCTCAGTCAGCGACCTGGGGCGGGCGCTGCTCTCGACGTGGGTGCTGCCCTTCGAAATCGCCTCCGTGCTCCTGACCGCCGCCCTGGTGGGCGCAATCATGCTCGTTCGTTCCGAGGCCGAGGAAAGCGAGGACGTGCCCGATGCTGACGCTTGAGCACTTCCTCACCGTCGGCGCCCTGCTGTTCTGCCTTGGGCTGGTGATCGCCCTGAGCAAGCGGAACGCGATCGGGGTGCTGATGGGCATCGAGCTGATGCTGAATTCGGTCAACCTGACGCTGATCGCGTTCTCGCGGTTCAGCGATGGGCCCGCGGAGATCGCGGGACACGCCTTCGTGGCGTTCATCATCACCGTCGCCGCTGCTGAGGCGGCCGTCGCGCTTGCGCTCGCGGTGGCCGTCTACCGGAGCCGCCAAACCGTCGAGGTCGACCAGCTCGACCTCCTGAAGTTGTAGCACCATGTGGGTTGAATTCATGAGCGTGGCAAACGGGTACGTCGCTGAGACGTGGCGTGAGCTGTTCGCGGCGGAGGGGCTGCGGATCGTGATCATGCCGCCCGTAGGCCGCGGCGAAGACGCCTCCATGCGCGACGAACGCACCATCTACGTCCCCACGGGTAAGGCGCACGTGGCGCGCGAAATCCTGAGGAAGATCTGAGCCGATGATCCAACTCTTCGCAGCGGCGACGGGCGAGGTTCCCGGCATCAGCGAGGTCGTGCTGTGGGCGATCATCCTCTGCCCGCTGGCGGCCTTCGCCGCAATCACGCTGTACGTGCGGCACCTGCCGAAGATCGCGGGCTACCTGAGCATCCTCGCGATCGGCGTCTCCTTCGTGCTCTCGTTGATTGCGCTGGTCGACGTCCTGGGGGCGGGCGGCGGCATCGCCATCTATTCGCACGACTGGTTCCGGGCAGGGCCGCTCGAGCTGGCCCTCGGGGTGCGCATCGACGGCCTGACGGCGGTGATGCTGGTGGTGGTGTCGAGCGTCTCGCTGCTCGTGCAGGTGTACTCGCAGGGGTACATGGAGGGCGACCCCGGCTACGGCCGCTACTACGCGTACATGAGCCTCTTCATCACGGCGATGCTGGGGCTGGTCCTGGCCGACAACCTGTTCATGCTCTTCATCTTCTGGGAGCTGGTGGGCCTTTCCAGCTACCTGCTCATCGGCTTCTGGTTCCACAAGCCGAGCGCAGCCTCGGCCGCCAAGAAAGCGTTCATCGTGACGCGCATCGGCGACCTCGGCCTGCTGGCGGCGATCCTGCTCATCTGGACGCGTCACGACACGCTCGCCATCCACGAGATCCACGACCTGGCACTCACCGGAGCGCTCGCCGGGACGACGCTGACGCTGTTCGGGCTGGGGCTCTTCGCGGGGGCGGTCGGGAAGAGCGCGCAGTTCCCCCTGCACGTGTGGCTTCCGGACGCGATGGAGGGCCCGACGCCGGTCTCGGCGCTCATCCACGCGGCCACGATGGTCGCTGCCGGCGTCTACCTGATGGCGCGCTTCTTCCCGGTCATCGAAGCGTCACCGGACGCCCTGAACGTAGTGGGCTGGATCGGGGCGGCGACGGTGGCGGTGGGGGCCTCGCTGGCGCTCGTGCAGACCGATCTGAAGCGGGTGCTCGCCTACTCAACGATCAGCCAGCTCGGCTACATGATGCTGGCGCTGGGCGTGTTCGGGTACGCGGTGGCGGTCTTCCACCTCTTCACGCACGCCTTCTTCAAGGCGCTGCTGTTCCTCGGCAGCGGCTCGGTGAACCACGCGACCAACACGTTCGACATGCGGCTGATGGGCGGCCTGCGCACGGTGATGCCGATCACGTTCTGGACGTTCCTGATCGGCACGCTCAGCCTCTCGGGCATCTTCCCGCTGGCCGGGTTCTGGTCGAAGGACGAAATCCTGCTGGAGGCCTGGGTGAACAACAAGGGCCTCTACGCGGTGGCGGCGATGGCCTCGTTCGTGACCGCGCTCTACATGTTCCGCGCGATCTTCCTGACGTTCTTCGGGACGTACAAGGGCGGCGAAGCGGTCGACCACGAGGACGAGGACTCGCATTTCCACGGCGATCCGGCGCACCCGCACGAGTCGAGCTGGGTGATGACCGTGCCGCTGCTCATCCTGACGGCGGGCGCGATCGCGGCGGGCTGGTGGGCCTGGGGCAAGGAGTTCCACCACTTCGTGGAGGCGGCGGTGCCGGGTGGACTCCACAAGGCGCCCGACTTCAGCTACGGGATCGCGATCACGTCCTCGCTCATCGCGGTGGCGGGCATCGGGACGGCGTGGGCCATCTACCACCGGGGGCTCGTCTCCCCGGCGGAGATTCGCAAGGTCGCGTTCCCGCTGGTCGCGCTCCTCGAGAACAAGTTCTTCCTGGATGACCTCTACGAACGCGCCTTCGCCGTGCAGGCGTTCCAGCGGGGCTGGAACCGCCTGGTGGAGGTGTTCGATACGACCGCCGTGGACGGCGCCGTGAACGGCGTGGGCTGGGTGGGGACGCAGTCGAGCCGCGTGCTGCGCCACGCCCAGACCGGCCAGGTGCAGCTCTACGGCGTGGGCATCGCCGCCGGCGTCTTCATCGTCGCCATCATCGTGTTCATCGCGAATCCGCTGTAGGAGGGTGGAATGCTGCTGACGTTGCTCGTGTTCCTGCCCGCCTTCGCGGGGCTGCTGATCCTGCTGCTCCCGGCGGACCGCGCCGGCTATTCCCGCTGGCTGGCGCTGCTGGGGTCGCTCGTGGCTCTCGCCATCTCAATCGGGATGTTCTTCGACTTCCAGACGGGCGGGGGCTTCCAGTTCGTCGACCGGGCCTCGTGGATCGACGTGGGCTCGTTCGAGATCCAGTACTTCCTGGCGGTCGACGGGCTGAGCATGCCGCTGGTCGTCCTGACGACGTTCCTGACGGTAGCGGCGGTGCTGGTCTCGTTCAGCATCGAGCACCGGCCGCGCGCCTACTTCGCCTGCCTGATGGTGCTCTCGACGGCCGTGCTGGGCGTGTTCACGGCGATGGACTTCCTGCTCTTCTTCCTGTTCTGGGAGTTGGAGCTGTTCCCGATGTACCTGCTCATCTCGGTCTGGGGATCGGGGCGGCGCGAGTACTCGGCGATGAAGTTCGTGCTGTACACGGTGGCGGGCTCCGCCTTCATGCTCGTGGCGATCCTCGCGCTGGCGTTCAGCGCGGGCACGTTCGACATGGAGGTGCTGGGCACCTCGACCATCACAACCGCGGTGCTGCCGCTGGGCTGGGTGTTCCTGTTCCTCTTCATCGGGTTCGCGGTGAAGCTGCCGATCGTGCCCCTGCACACCTGGCTGCCGGACGCGCACAGCGACGCGCCCACAGCCGTCTCGGTGATGCTGGCGGGCGTGCTGCTGAAGATGGGCGGCTACGCCATCATCCGCACCTGCGTCACGATTCTGCCCGACCAGGCGAACGACTACGGCATCTGGCTGGCCGCCATCGGCTCGATCAGCGTGCTGTACGGCGCCTTCGTCACCTTCAGACAGACCGACGTGAAACGGCTGATCGCGTACTCGTCGGTGAGCCACATGGGCCTCGTGCTGCTCGGCATCGGGGCGTTGGGCACGACGGCGATGGTGGGCGCGGCCTACCAGATGCTGGCGCACGGCTTGATCACGGGAATGCTTTTCGTGGTGGTGGGCCTGATGTACGAGCGCACGCACACGCGTGAAATTGGGCGACTGGGCGGGCTCGCGCGGCAGATGCCACTGATCGCGACGGGGCTTGTATTCGCGGGCTTCGCGAGCGTGGGGTTGCCGTCGCTGGCCGGGTTCATCGCGGAGATCACCGTCTTCCTGGGCGCCTTCCAGAAGCACGAGTGGGCGGTGATCATGGCCATCTTCGGCGTGGTCCTGTCCGCGGGGTACATCCTCTGGACGCTTCAACGGGTGGTGTTCGGGCCGGTTCGGCACGAGTGGGACGAGGCGGACGACCAGAAGCACTGGTGGGAGCACGCGAGCGTTATCGGGTTGGCCGCGCTGGTAATCCTGCTGGGCGTCTATCCGAGCCTGATCATGGACATGCTTGATCCCGCCATCGGGGTCGTGAGCGCGAGGGTGGCAGGGTGAGCGAACTCGACATCGTCGGACCCCAGCTCGCGATCCTGCTCGCCGCCGGCGCCGTGCTCGTGTGGGACGCGCTCCTGCCGAGCCAGCGCAAGGCGCTGCCCTACATCGCGCTGGCGGGCATCCTCGGGGCGGCCATCTGGACTTCGACGTGGGTCATACGGGGCGACTTCCAGACCGCGTTCGACGGCACCTTCGCGATCGACCAGTACGCGGTGTTCTTCCAGTACGTGTTCGCCGGGATCACGGCGATCGTCGTCATCGCCTCGATCGACTGGGTGGACCGGGTGGGGCGGCGGCAGTCGGAGTACTTCGCGCTCGTCCTGACGGCCTCGGCGGGCTTGATGTTCCTGGCGGGCGCGCGCGACCTGATCACGATCTTCCTGGCGCTCGAGCTCTCCTCCATCCCGCAATACATCCTCGCCGGGTGGGGGAAGGACCAGCGTTCGAGCGAAGCGGGCATGAAGTACCTGCTGCTCGGGGCCATCGCCTCGGCGCTGCTGCTGTACGGCATGGCGCTGCTCTACGGCTTCGCCGGCTCGACGCTCCTGACCGATATCTCCGCCGCCATCAGCGAGCACGGCGCTGACAACCGCTCGCTGCTCGTGGTTGCAAGCGTGCTGCTGATCGCCGGGTTCGGCTTCAAGATGGCGGTCGTCCCCTTCCAGATGTGGGTCCCGGACGTGTACCAGGGGGCGCCCACTCCCGTGGCCGCGTTCCTCTCGGTGGGGTCGAAGGCGGCGGCGTTCGCGGTCGTCATGCGGCTCTTCTTCGAGGGGCTGGGCGAGCAGTTCTTGAGCAACGACTGGGCGATGATCTTTGCGGTTATCGCGGCTGTCTCGATGACGCTGGGGAACGTGTTCGCGATCGTCCAACGCGACATCAAGCGGATGCTGGGGTACTCCTCGATCGCGCAGGCGGGCAATTTCATGATCGGGCTCGCGGCCATCTCGATCGCGGGCGAGCACTTCGTCCAGGGCGCGAGCGGCGTGCTGCTGTTCGTGGCGGCGTACGCCTTCACGAACCTGGGCGCGTTCATCGCCGTCATCGGCATCTCGCAGCGTATTGGCAGCGACGACATCGCCGACTACGCGGGCATGTGGCGGCGGGCGCCGCTGCTGGCGCTGGCGCTCGCGTTCTGCCTCATCTCGCTGGCCGGCATCCCGCCGACGGCCGGATTCTGGGCGAAGCTGTACGTGTTCAACGCGGGCATCCAGGCCGACCTCGTCTGGCTCGTCATCATCGGTGTGCTGAACTCGGTCGTGTCGGCCTACTACTACCTGGCCGTCGTGCGGCAGATGTTCATGGGCGAGGCGGAGGAGGAGCAGCGGCTGGCCATCTCGCCCACGGTGGGAGTGGCGCTGGGGGTGGCGACGGTGGGCGTGATCGTGTTCGGCATCATCCCGACGCCGCTGGTCGACGCGGCCCGCGAAGCGGCCGCCATCTTCGCCGTCAGCTAGCTGCGCCGTGGCCCACACCATCGACTTCGTGGTCGAGATCGAGCCTGAGGGCGTCGACATCGACACCCTCGAGGAGCTTGCCGGGCGGGTGCTGGCAGGGGAGGGCGTGGCGGACGGGGTCGCGCTGACGGTGCTCACGACGGACGACGAGACGCTCCAGGACCTGAACAACCGCTTCCTCGGCATTGATGCGCCTACGGATGTGCTCGCGTTCCCGGAGGCGGCTGAGGCGCCGCTGGGGGAGGGGGAACGGCCGAGCCTGGGTGAGATCGCGATCAGCGTCCCGACGGCGGTGCGGCAGGCTTCCGAGCTGGGCCACTCAATCGCGGACGAGCTGGCGCACCTGCTGACGCACGGCATCCTGCATCTCTGCGGCTATGAGCACGAGGGTGGGGGGGAGGAGGCGGCGCGGATGAGGTCACGCGAGGAGCAGTATCTAGGCGACATAAGAGGACATGGCGTTCAAGGGCACTAGGGCTGCTCCCGCGTAGGATGAGCCGCCGCACACTCCCAAGGAGGCAACCGATGGCGACACTGAACCGGAACGGCGTGAACCTGTACTACGAGGTCGAGGGGGAAGGGCCGGCGATCCTGTTGACGCACGGCTTCGGGGCCAGCTCGAGCATGTGGCGCGGGCAGATGGACGCGTTCCAGGATCGCTACCGGATCATCGCCTGGGACATGCGGGGGCACGGCAATACCGACAGTCCCGAGGATCCCGCCGACTATTCCGAGCCGGCGACGCTGGCCGACATCGCCGCGATTCTCGATGCCTGTGGGGTGGAGAGCGCGATCGTGGGAGGGCTGTCGCTGGGCGGGTACATGTCGCTGGCGTTCAATCTGGCGCACCCGGAACGGACACGGGCCCTGATGCTGTTTGACACGGGTCCGGGGTACAACAACCCCAAGGGGCGCGAGGGATGGAACCAGTTCGCCATCAGGCGCGCGGAGGCGTTCGAGACGCGGGGGCTCGCCTCGCTCGGTGAGTCGGCGGAGGTGAAGGCGGCGCGTCACCGGTCGGCGGATGGGCTGGCGAAGGCGGCGCGCGGGATGTTGACGCAGCGCGACGCGAGGGTCATCCAGTCGTTGACCTCGATCGACAAGCCGACGCTGGTCGTGACCGGGGCGGACGACAAGAACTTCCTGGCCGCGCACGGCTACATGAGCGAGAACATCCCGGGCGCCATGAGCTTCATGATCGACGACGCCGGACACGCGGCGAACATCGACCAGCCGGAAGCGTTCAACGCGGCTGTCGAGGCGTTCCTCACCTCGCTCGACGGCTAGAAGCGCGACTTCTTCGATTCGTAGTTCGATTGCACGTCGATGAGGACGGTGTGGCCCTCATCGTTGAGCGTGCGTGCGGTTCGGATGGCGTCGCCGAGGTCGTCGGGCTGGGTGACGGTGATGCCGGTTGCGCCGAGGCCCTCGGCGATGGCGGCGTAATTCCCGGTCATGTGTGAGACGCCGAACTGGGTGCGGGCGGTGGGGAAGCCGCCGGGGTAGGTAGCCATGCCGCCGTTGTTCAGTAGGACGGTGGTGATGGGGAGGCCAGCGCGGACGGAGGTCTCGAGGTCGAGCCCGGACATGCCGAAGGCGCCGTCGCCCATGAAGTTGAGGCAGAAACGGTCGGGGCGGGCGAGCTTGGCGCCGATCATGAGGGGGATGCCGAAGCCGAGGTGGGTGGTCTTACCCCAGCCGATGTAGCTGTGGGGGGAGGTGGCGGTGAAGAAGGGCACCATCGAGTCGCGGGGGGCACCCGCATCGTGGGTGACGGTGGAGTTCTCGTGGTCGACGTTCGTGTTGATCTCGTGGATGACGCGGTAGGTGTTGAGGGGCGCCTCGTCGGAGGTGAGGAAGGGGGTCCACTCCGCCATCCACTCGCGCTGCCTCTCGGCGAGGCGGGCGGCGGCATCGGAGGTGCGGCCCTGGCCGTCGGTCTGGGCCTTCGCCTCGTCGATGAGGGCCTTGATGGTGATGCGCGCGTCGCCGACGAGGGCGATGGCGCAGGCGGTGTCCTTGTTCACGTCCTCGGGGGCGTTGGTGTTGTGGATGACGGTCTTGCCGGAGGGGACGATCTGGGTGTAGCCGTTGTGCGTGAGGCTCGCGCCGAGCGCGAGGATCGTGTCCGACTCGACGATCCAGGCGTGGGCGGCGCCGGTGGTGGCGCGGCTGCCGGCGCCGAGCGAGAGGGGGTGGCGCTCGTCGAAGGCGGACTTGCCCTCCATCGTCGTGAAGACGGGGATATCGAGCAGCTCCGCGAGCTCACGCAGGGCTTCGGTGGCGTCGGCGGTGAGGATGCCCGAGCCGGCCCAGATCATGGGGCGCTCGGCGGCGAGCAGGGCCGTCACGGCCTCACGAATGTCGCCGTTCGAGGGGCTCTGGCGGACCTTCCCAGGGGAGTCGTAGCGCTGGTCGGCCTCGGGGACGTCTTGGGCACAGACGTCGGACGTGAGCTCGACGACGACGGGTCCGCCGCGGCCGCTGCGGAGGGCGTGGAAGGCGCGGCGCATGGCCGGGGCGATCTGGGCGGGCGTGTCGATGGACTCGACCGACTTGACGATGCCGCGGTAGTTCTCGACAGCGGAGAAGTTGGGGCGCACCTGGCGCTCGATGAGGGGGTAGCCGCCGGGCAGGACGAGGATGGGGACGTTGTCGCCGAAGGCCTGGGCGATGCCGCCCATGGCGTTCTCGGCGCCGGCGGCGTTCTGGGTGGCGACGACGCCGAAGCGTTCGCCGTCGCTTATGCGGCTGTAGCCGTCAGCGGCCATGACGGCGCCGCGCTCGTGCCGGAACATGATGGGCCGGATGCCGAGCTTCGCCACCTCCTCGATGAGGGGGTTGTTGGGGAAGCAGGTCATCTCGGCGACTCCCTCTTCCTTGAGGATGCGGGCGACGAGCTCGTTACCGTTCATGGCGTACTCCGTGCGCTCCGGCCCGTCGGGCGGGTCGTGCGGCGGGACGATCTCAGCGCACGGGAGCGGGAGGGGCAAGGGCGGCGGGCGGGGCGTCTGGTACGATTTTCGGCAGATACCGCGCTCCATCCGGGAGGAACGCCCGTGCTCACGATCATTTCGCCTGCCAAGGCACTCGACTTTTCGCCAGTTGCGAACGGGCTCGACGCAACGCAGCCGCGGTTCGTCGACGACACCGCCTCGCTCTTGCAGACCTGCAAGACGCTCGAAGCGAGCGACCTGCGCAAGCTCATGTCGCTCAGCGACTCATTGGCGCAGCTGAACCACGCGCGCTTCCAGGAGATGAGCCTGCCGCTGACGGAGGATAACGCGAAGCCGTGCGTGCTGGCGTTCCAGGGGGACGTCTACAAGGGGCTGGATGCGTCCAGCCTGGAGTCGAGGGATCTTGAATGGGCGCAGAATCGCCTGCGCATCCTCTCGGGACTCTACGGGCTGCTGCGGCCGCTCGACCTGATCCAGCCGTACCGGCTCGAGATGGGCACGAGGCTCACGAACGCGCGTGGGGCGAACCTGTACGAGTTCTGGGGCGACCGGCTCGCAAACGCGCTCGACGCCGAGGATGCCGATCCCGAGGCGCCGGTGCTCAACCTCGCGTCGCAGGAGTATGCGAAGGCGGTCCCCAGGAAGAGCCTGAAGCGTCCGGTCGTGGTCGCCGACTTCAAGGAAGAGCGGAACGGCGAGCTGAAGACGATCGGGCTGGTGGCGAAGCGCGCCCGCGGGCTGATGGCCCGCTACGTGATCCGCAATCGCATCGAGAACGCCGAGGACCTGAAGGATTTCGACGACGAGGGATACGGGTTCCGGCCGGAGCTCTCGAGCGAGGACAAACTCGTCTTCAGCCGCGCGAAGGCGTAGGCCGAAGCCCCTTTCCTAGCCCTCTTCGATGGTCACGGTGCCGGTGGAGCCGTCGATGCTGAGCATGGTGCCGGTGGCGATGAAGTCGGTCGCGCCGCGGATTCCGGTGACGGCGGGGATGCCGTACTCGCGGGCGACGGTGGCGGCATGGCTGAGGAGGCCGCCGGTCTCGACGACGACGCCGGCAGCGGGGAGGAAGAGCGGGGTCCAGGGGGCGTCGGTGACCGGGGCGACGAGGATCTCGCCGGGGAGGATGGTGGCCTCCGAGGCGCCGTCGGCGCTGAGAACGACGCGCGCACGGCCCCGCGTCTGACCGGGACTGACGCCGATGCCCTGGAACGAGGTCTCGCCCCCGGCGTCGGCGGTCTGGCGGGGGGTGGCCTCAACCGGGCGCTGGAAGATGATGGGCAGCTCGTAGTCGTGGAGCATCTCGTAGCGGGTGCGGCGCTCGTCGACGACGTCCTGAATCTCGGCGGCGGAGAGGCCGCCGTCGAGGGCCTCGGGGAGCTCGGCGAGCCGCAGGAACCAGACATCCCCGGCGTCGTCGAGTTCGCCCCGCTCGGCCAGGCGCCTGCCCATTTCGAGGACGGGCTGACGGTAGGTCCGGCAGAGCCGGGTCCAGCTAGCCTTTGTGGTTTCGCGCTTCCCGTTCATGACCTGCACGAGGTCCAGCAGGCGGCGGAACTCGGCGCGCTGATCCTCGGGGAGGGCCGCCTCGACCTCTGCCTCGAGGGCGACGCGCTCAGCGGCGGAGCGCGCTTCGCGCACGTAGGGGCTGTGTTCCTCGTCCAGGGCAAGGTCGGCCTGGAGGCTGCTAAGGACGAACTGGGGTGATTCGTTCCAGGTGAGGCACGAAGGGTCGGTCTCTCGCTGGCCACGGAAGCCGAGATCGGCGATGAACGGGGCGTACTGGCCGGCGAAGGCGGTCCAGTCGTCGTTGGGGGGCGAGTCGAGCCGAGCCTGGAAGTCATCCACGGAGATGCCGACCATCTCCTCGGCGAGGGCGGGGCGCTCGAGGACGAAGCGGCTCAGGTCCCAGATGGCCTTGGACGGGCGGGCGCTCTCGACATCCGTGAGGCCGCTCGTGAGCCCCGTCATCCATCCTGCCGGATGGTCGGGGACGTGCTCGGCCAGGAGCCCGTCGAGAAGGGTGGTCTGGAGGCCGCCCCCGCTGCTGCACCAGTAGTGCGTGTAGAAGATGTCGCCGATGTGGTCGGTCGTCTCATCGATCGCGGCGAGCAGGCCGGCGTCGTCGACGGCGGTCCAGTCGCGGGCGAGGGTGGCCGCGTAGTGCGCCTTCGCACGATCGGCGTCGGCGTTGACGAGCTCGCGAGCGCGCACGAAGTTGGCCATGAGGCGCTCCTGGACGGCCTCCGCGCGGGAGGTGTCCTGGGCGACCTCGGCGGTAATCTCCTCCTCGCCCTCGAAGAACTGCTTGAGGTAGTCGGCGCTGCCGCCGGTCTCGAAGGACGAGGTGAGGGCATTGACGACACTGATGTTCACGCAGAAGCGGCCACCAACGACGGGGAGCATGGTCGTGCCCGGCTTGTCCGGGATGGGCACCAGATCCTCGATCTGGAGCTCACGGGTGCCGACGACGAGCCACTGGTAGTTCCACTCTCGGATGAGGTCGGCGGGTAGCGGCCTCGTGATGCCGGGGAGGACCTCGTCGGTGTTCCCGGTGGTGTAGTCGTTGTAGCGCTCGTCGATGGTGCTGTCCCAGCTGCACAGGGGCTCCTGCAGGTTCGCCATGTTCCTTCTCCCGCGCCGGCTGCGCGCACGATCGCGGACTCTACCGCGAGCGCCGGTTAGGGGCTGAAGCGTCGAGGCTGCTAGGATTTCGGCGGCCCCGCAGCGGCCCGGGCGAGGTAGGCGTTGACCACATCCGTTTCGTCCGAGCCCGTGCTGGGCGTCCTCTTGAGCGAACGCGAGAAGATGCTGCTGCTCCTCGCGCTGGGCATGTGCATGTTCCTCAGCTCGCTCGACGGGTCCATCCTGGCGACGGCGCTGCCGACGATCTCGTCGGACCTCGACGGGTTCAAGCTGCTCCCGTGGGTGCTGACGCTGTACATGCTCACCTCGACGGTGGTGGTGCCGATCGTGGGCAAGCTCTCGGACATGTTCGGGCGCCGGCCGTTCGTCATCTCCGGGGTGGTCATCTTCCTCATCGGATCGCTGGGGGCGGGGCTGGCGCCCACGATGCTGACGCTCATCGCAGCCAGGGGCGTTCAGGGGATCGGGGGCGGCTTCATCCTCGCCTGCGTGCTGGTGGTGATGGCGGACATGTACACCCCCATCGAGCGAGCGAAGTACGTGGCCTACATCCTCGCGATCATCACAGCCGGGACGCTGCTCGGGCCTCCAGTGGGAGGCTTCTTCGCAGACGGCCCCGGCTGGCGCTGGTGCTTCTTCATCAACATCCCCATCGGCGCGATCGCGCTGGCCACGATCTGGACCACCCTTCCGAACACACGCCAGGGGGGACGGATCTCCGACATCGACTTCCTGGGGGCGGCCGTGCTGACGACCGCAACGGTGGCGGGGCTGCTGGCCGCGGGGTGGGCTTACGAGGCGTATGGGTGGGGCTCGGCGATCACGGTGGGGCTGCTGGTTGCGGCAGGCGTGTTGCTCGTGGGGTTCATCGCCATCGAGATCCGGCACCCGAACGCCATCATCCCCATGGAGCTCTTCCGCAACCGGATGTACGTGCTCACCGGGGTGATCGCGGTCCTGTCGAGCGCGGTCCTCTTCTCGGTGCCCATCTACCTGCCGACGTTCATCCAGACGTCGCTTGGCGCCTCGGCGCAGATGTCCGGGTTGTTGATCATGCCGCAGGCAATAGCGCTGGTCGTGATGAGCTTTATCGCGGGGCGCGTCGTCGAACGGACGGGGCGCTTCAAGCAGCTTGTGGTGGTGGGATGCGCGCTTTCCGGGCTGGCGGCCTTCCTGCTGCAGACGATGGGGGTGGGCGACCCGCTGTGGCACGTGGTCATCTACATGGTGATCTTCGGCATGGGGTCGGGGCTGGTGACGCCGCTCATCAACGTGATCGTGCAGGCTTGCGTTCGGCAGGAGGACACCGGCGTCGCCACGAGCAGCCAGATGTACTTCCGCCAGATCGCGGGCGTCATCGGGGTGGCGCTCTTCGGGGTGCTGCTCACGACCACGTACAGCTCCTCGTTCACCGAGAACCTGGACGAGGAGGTGCAGGAGGCCATGCCGGTGGCGGTCTTCGAGGAGCTCAGGGACGATGCCACGCTCAGCATCGATGCCGAGCGGATCGCGGAGGTGCGGACCACGTTCTTGCAGGCGGGAGGCACGGAGGCGCTCTTCGAGGAGGCGCTGGGGGCGCAGCAGGAAGCGGCGGCAACGGCGAACCAGCGGTTGTTCTTCATCTCGGCGATCGGCGGGTTGGTCCTGGTCGTGCTGGCGCTCGCGTTCACGGAAATCCCCCTGAGGGGGAGGACGCCGGCGCCCAAGGAGGGGGAGGAACAACCGGCGGCGGCGTCAGCTTCCCGCTAGCGGCACAGGGCCGGTAGGCTTCCGGGGACACGGGAAGGCGCCGGGAGCGCTTTGCCGCTTCGGTTAGGCTTTCGGGAGAGACAGCATGGAGTTCTGCCCCAATTTCATCAGCGTCGACGACGACCCCGCGCAGTGGGCGCGAGAGCGCGAGGCAGAGGGCTACCCGATCATCTCGGTGGCCGACCACATCTCCTCGCCGCAGCCCCATCCGCACGTGTGGGTGACGGCGACGACGTTCGCGCTCGCGACGGAGCGCATCCGCGTGATGATCGCCTTCTCGAACAACCTCTTCCGCTCGCCGGTGGAGTTCGCGGCGGCGGCGCTGGCGCTGCACCGGGTGAGCGGGGGGCGGTGCGAGGCGGGGCTGGGCGCGGGCTGGGCGGAGAACGAGATCACGGGCATGGGCTGGGATTTCCCCTCGGCGCGGGACCGGGTGGGGCGGTACGTGGAGGCGTTGCAGATTTCGCGCGAGCTGCTGCACACGGGGTCGTGCAGTTTCCACGGGGAGTACTACGACATCGAGATTCCGCTGATCGGGCCGCTGCCGAAGCCGGCGCCGCTGCTGATGGCCTCGTCGGCGGGACCGCGGACGCTGCGGGAGTGTGCGCCCCACGTCGACCGCATGGAGCTGATGGGGTTCCCGGTGAGCGACGTGGGCGATCCGATGGAGTTCGCCGGCAGGGTGGCCTCCTTCGACGAAGACGCTCTGCGCAAGCGGGTGGAGATGGCGCGCGAGCTGCGTCCAGACATGCCGCTCGGGTTCCTCGCGCTTGTGGGGGCGGGGGACGACCCGGAGCTGCGGGAGCGTGGCAAGGCCATGGGCGACCGCATCTTCGGCGGCATGCTGGGCGAGCCGGAGCGGGTTGCGACGAACCTTCGGCGGCTCGGCGAGTTGGGCATCGACCGCGTGCAGATGGCACCCTCGACGCCGGACACGCTCACGCTGCTGGCGCCCTACCTGAACGAGGGCTAGCAGAGATCCGGCGCTACCACTCCCGCTCGAGGTAGGTCTCGAGCACCGCGTAGAAGTGGCGCAGCTTCATCTCGTTGTAGTCGGCGAGCTGAAGCGTGCCGCCCTCAAGCGAGTGCACGCCTTTCTGGACCCAGGGCATGTTGCCCGTGTCCTGGTCCATGACCATGGCGAGGCCGCCGATCTCAGGAGCGAGGGTCCAGCTGTCGTCGACATCGAGCTCGTGGACGGGGGGCGCCGGCGGAGGCTCGGTGCCCTCGGGCGTGGGGGCGACGCAGATCGCCTCCATGACGCACTCCTCCGGGTTGTTGCCGTTGGGGCGGAAGCGGAACCAGATGGCGAGTGGCCCCCATGCGCTCGCGGGCATGAGGTTGGGGAACAGGTTGAAGTAGATGTTCCCCGTCAGCTCCGTGTCGGAGACCTTGTCCATGAGGTCGCCGAGGAGGGGGCGCATGGCCTCTCGCATGTCGTTGGCGGCCTTGGCCCGGACGGCCGCTGTCGCACGAATGCGGTCCTCGCGGGTCTGGGGCTCGGCGGGGGCGGCTGGCTCGTCGTCCTCGATCTGGGCATAGAGCTCGGAGCCGTCGGGCGTGACGCCGTTCTCTGAGGGCGATGAACCGTTGTCGTCGAGGCGACCGCCGGTGCTGTTGGGGTCGAGGTCCTCGGGAACGGCCATCTTGAGGTGGTCGGCTACCTGCTCGCCGCCAACCCACTGGCAGAGGTGCAGGTCGGCATGGCCGAGGTCGCCCTCGACCCAGACGGCCTGGCGCGTGAAGACGCCGCTTCGCCCATCGGGCATGGTGACATCGACATTGCCGTCAGGGCGGCGCTCGTAGATGGCGCCGGTGAAGGCGTGGCGCTCGCGGGGAACGCCGTCGGTGGAGGGCGGGAGCGGAGTCCACTCGATGCCCTCAAGGTGGGGGCTGGGGGCGCCGGCGGGGTTGTGCTGGCGCGAGTAGTTCTTGAAGGCGTCGAACTGGGCGTTGCAGTCGCCGAAGCCCCAGACGACCTGGGGGTGGGTCGAGAAGACGTGCCAGGACTCGGCGAAGGCGTCCTGGGCGACCTTCCAGTTGGCGCGGATGACCTTGCGCACCTCGGCGACCTTGTGGCGCTTCTCGTAGGGGAGGAGCTGGAAGTTATCGGGGAAGTCGTCGAGGAACTCCTCGAAGGGCTCACAGTCGGGATCGGGGTTGATGAAGAGGAAGCGTCCCCAGCGCCCAACGGGCACCTCGGGGAGGTTCTGCTCTTCCTTGACGACGTAGGGGAAGTCCCACTGGCAGGGGATCTCCTTGATGGAGCCGTCGAGGTGCCAGGCCCAGGCGTGGAAGGGGCAGCGCAGCTCGTGGGTCTTCTTGCCGGCGCGCTCCTTGAGGCGGCGGCCACGATGGAGGCAGGCGTTGCGGAAGGCCTTGAACTCGTCCTCTGCGGTGTGAACGATGAGGAAGCTGAGCTCGCCGATCTCATACGGCATGTAGTCGCCGACGTTGGGAATGTCGTCCTCGTGGCAGGCCATCTGCCAGACGTGCTTCCAGAGCTGCTCCATCTCCCTCTCGTGGTGCTCGCGCGAGTAGTAGAACTCGGCCGGGACGAGGGTGGGGCCGGGAGGCATGGCCGACTCGCGGCTGAGGTATTCAGGCACCTCGTGCGTGTCGTACTTGATCAGCTCCTGGACGGAGAGTCCGGCAGAGCGGTTGGTGCCAGTCAGGGTTTCAACCATGGATGTGCCTCACTTGGAGCGAGAGTTTACCGGAGGGTCGTTGTGATGGTCACCACGTGTCGGGGTGGGGCTCGTGGCGACGGTCGGGGCTACGATAGATGCGGGCCCGTAGCTCAGATGGAAGAGCAGTGGACTTTTAATCCATTGGTCGGGAGTTCGAGTCTCCCCGGGCCTACATGCACGCACGGAGGCTCCAAGGTCGGCAGAAGCATGGATCGCCTGGGTACTCATCACCACTGGCTTGCCCCAACGATTACGATGCTGGAACAAGCCGCCAAGAGCGGAGCTTTCTCTGCTCACGGGGGAGAGGAACGTGCAGGCTTCCCTTCGACCTCCTTGGCCTCCTTCAGGGATCATCGCGGGCCCCTTCGTGAGCTGCCGGCTTGAGCTGACTGCAGCGCTCCGAGGTCTCTGGTCATGGCCGGGCAGGGCGGAGCGCTTGCTTTCAGTAAGGCGTTCGACTGCTGCGATAGCGAGCAAGAGGAGTCACGGCTCATGGTCGCCACTCGGGCCACTCGGCACGGCCCTGGGTCAGCCGGTCCAGGGTCGCAGTCGCCACGTGCCCGATGTGGCCGGGAGTGAGGCGTGAATTGTCCGTAGTGGTAGAAACAAGTCTGACGGTCCGACCGATAGGCATCATGAATCGCTTCGTTGAGACGTATGCGAGTGACGTGTTGCCTCTCCATGCGAAGCACGGGTTTGACCTGCTCGGTGGGTGGAGTCGGGCCGGGGGGACCGGCCAGCAGGTGGTGCACCTCCACCGATTTGACGATCTCGCCGCGTATGAGCGGGCTCGAGCGTCCATCGCTGGGGACGCCGCTGTGGCCGCCATGGTCGAGGACCACGCTCGGGAGATGTCTGTGACCGAGTCGATCGTGCTTGGCGAAACCACGGCCTACGCCACCGACGCGCGGCTCAGGCAGGGGCGAGTCCGCGAGGGCGACGCGCCCTTGACGTACATCCAGAGGGTCTCGCGAGCCCGCTTCCCCCATCGCCCGGAGGTCGCCCGGCTTCTTGCGAGGATCGTAGATGCCGTGGAGGCCTCGAACGCGATCTCCCTCGTGACCGCTTACCAAGCGGTCACGGGACCAACGAGCGATGTGACAGACCTATTCGTCCTGCCGAAGGGTGAGGGGGCCTTGCCCGAAGCGAACGCCGCCGAGCGAGCGCTCGAGGGCGGGGTGGTGGCGGAGAGATTCCACGCCCTTCTCGAAGACGAGATCGTTTACCGACTGCGGCCGCTCCCATACTCGCCCCTGCAGTAGCACGCGCGGCCCAGCCGCGAAAAGGCAGACCCGAGGCGTCGAGTCGGCCGGCGGTGTGGCAACCCGCCAGGATCAGTCGTGGGAGCCGATAACCCCTCGTTGTGTGTCTCGAGGCGGTGGCCCCGTCGACGCGAGCGAGGTCAACCGCCGTTCGGCGAGTGACAAGAACGATGAGTTCCCTGCTACAGTGGCACCCCTCGTAACGGAGCGCTCGCTCGTTGCGGCGACGTGCTTGAGTGTCCGAGGGGAGGAGCCGGCCCAACGGAACACACACCGTTCCGAGGGAGAGCACCCCAAGGGGTGATACCCCGGCGCTTCGGCGCCTGTGCGTCGGCACGCGCACGCCGCCTCCTGGCGAAAGACCGCCCTCGACGCTCCGGACGGACGTGAGCCATGCGAGGCTACATCGTCCGCCGCTTGCTCCTGAACCTGGTGGTGGTGTGGATCGTCGCGACGCTGGTGTTCCTGGCGCTACGTGTTCTACCGGGCGACTACGCCGCCGAGCAGGTGGCCTTGCGCTTTTTCACGGGCGTGGGCGATGGCCGCTCGGCAGACGAAGCGCTCGCCGACGCCCGCGCCGAGCTTGGCCTCGATAAGTCCATCCCCGAGCAGTATGTCCGCTACATCTCAGATCTGCTCAGCGGCGATCTTGGGAAGTCTTTTGTGACCCGTCGATCGACGGTCGACGAGGTCGGCCGGGCGCTACCCTACAGCCTCCAGCTGGGCGTGATGACGGCCGTGATCGCCGTGCTCATCTCGTTACCCGTGGGGGTGATCTCTGCGGTTAGACCCGGATCGCTCGTCGATCACCTCTTGCGCTTCGTCGCAATCATCGGGCTCGCCGCGCCATCGTTCTGGATAGCAACGATGTTCACCCTCCTCGTTCTGCGTTTCGACTTCTGGAGGATCGATGTGGTGGGCACCCCGGGCATCTGGGCCGAACCCCTCAGGAGCCTGGAGCTCTTTGTGATCCCAGCCGTTGCCGGCGGCCTAGCGAGCGGCGCCATCCTCATGCGCTACATCAGATCGCAGTTACTCGAAGTTCTCGGTCATGACTACATCCGAACGGCGCGCTCGAAGGGCTTGCGGGAGCGCACGGTGATACTGAGGCACGCAGTGAAGAACGCGCTCATCCCGGCGATCACGGTTCTCGGGTTCGTGATTCTCGCGGTTGTCAACGGGTCGGTGATTCTCGAAGCGATGTTCAACATCCCGGGGATGGGCCGAGCCATCGTGGGCGCTGTGCAATCGCGGGACTTCCCGATGGTGCAGACCCTGGTCGTCGCGATAGCGGTAGGCGTCGTGACGATTAACCTCCTCATCGACATGTGCTACTTCTATATCGACCCCCGAGTGAGCGTGAGCGGCTCCAGTGCGTGACCCGGTGGGCGCTCGAAGCGAAACGGGTTGGGGCCGAGCCGATGCATAGGACGCCGCCCTCAAGGACTCCGAGCTCGAGACAGGGTGGTTCAGCGATCCCTGATACCTGGGACTTGGGCTTGCGTGACGAGCGCATGGCCTGGGTCGCAGGCCTGCGATCGATTCCGCGACGCGTTGGTCTGCTGGGCATGATCGGTGCTGCGCTCGTGGTACTGGTGGGGCTCGTCGCTCTTCTCGGCCCCGGGTTGTCTCCTTATGGCAAGGACGATGTCGTCTGGGTCGACGTCGAGTCCCCGGATAGCGACTCGCCAAGCGCGGCTCGGCGGTTGGCCATCCTCGCTGGTCCCTCGCTCTCACACCCACTTGGGACTGACAACCTCAGTCGTGATCTCATGACCCGCGTGATCCACGGCTCGCGTATCGCGCTGATTGTTGGCTTCGGCGCGGCGTTAATGGGCACGGCGGTCGGCGTCCTCATCGGCATCGTCTCAGGGTATTTCGGTGGAATCGTCGACATCGCGATGCAGCGCGTTGTGGACTCGATCATCGCAATGCCAGGCATCGTCATCCTGCTGCTGTTCACGCAGATCGGTGAACGTAGTCTCACGCTTACGGTGACAGCGCTCGGATTCCTGGGAACGGTAAGCGCCGCGAGAGTGGTGCGCGCAGCAACGCTCTCGGTGAGAGGAGAGGTCTACATGGAGGCAGCGCGATCGACCGGTGCCAGCGACCTCCGGATGATGGTGCGACACATTCTTCCGAACATCGTTGCGCCCATCGTCATCATTTTCTCGATCGCGGTCGGAACGAACATCCTTGCGGAGTCGGGACTGGCCTTCCTCAATCTCGGTGTCCCTGGCCCGAGCTGGGGGAACATGGTCAGCGAGGGCCGCGCGTTTTTGGATAGCAAGCCAATGATGAGCTTGGCTGCCGGCGGCGCCATCACCATGACCGTGTTGGGCTTCAACCTCGTGGGCGATGGCATCCGCGATGGCTTTGACCCCACGCGCCGCTCGGGTTAGCGAAGCCAAGCCAGAGCACTAGTCCAGACTCTGATTCGCAGTGAGCACCGCAGAGCCCGAACTTGACGACCTGACGTATACTCGCCAACGCAACTTGTCATTCCTCGCACCATACGAGCAGGGGACTGACGGAGGTCACCAGGCCATGCCGGAGTTTGACACTGTTATCAAGGGGGGGACCGTCATCGACGGCCTCAGGACTCCCCGCTTCACCGGTGACGTCGGTATCAAAGACGGGAACGTCGCCTACATTGGTCGCATTTCCAGCCATGAAGGAGCGAGGGTGCTTGACGCCAGCGGTCTGATCGTGGCACCGGGCTTCGTTGATCTGCACACGCACTACGACTCCCAGGTCTATTGGGACCCCTGGTGCACCATTTCCGGGTGGCACGGTGTGACGTCGGCGGTGATCGGGAACTGCGGCTTCGGCTTCGCGCCGGTGAAGCCAGAGGACCGGGACCGAGCCATGCTCACCATGACGAGGAACGAGGCTGTTCCGCTGGCCAGCATGAAGGCGGGCATGCCCTGGGACTGGGAGTCGTACCCGGAGTTCCTCGACAGCATCGATCGCACGCCCAAGGGCATCAATCTTCTTAGCTACGTGGGGCTGAATCCCCTTCTGATGTACGTGATGGGGCTCGAGGAGGCGAAGAATCGCCCCGCAACCGACGCTGAGCGCGCAGAGATGTGCAAGCTCCTCGAGGAGGCTATCGAGGCCGGTGGCTGCGGCCTTTCTACCCAACTCGCGGGCGAGGACAGCAACCAGCGGGACTACGACGGGACGCCCATGGCGACCGACACGATGTCCGAGGACGACCTGGTCGCCCTTGCCTCGGTTCTGGGCAAGGTCCGCAAGGGATTCATCCAGGTCTCCGGCGCCCGGGCGACATCGGAGCTGGTCAATCGGCTCGCCGAGGCGAGTGGGCGTCCCATTGTCTATAACGCCCTCGCCGCGCTCACCGATCAGCACGGTGTTGCGCTCCCCGGCTACAAGGAGACCAAGGCGTGGATCGAGGACGCGAATAAGCGGGGCAACCGCGTGTTCGCGCAGGCGATCACCACGGCGATCGCCTTCGAGTTCCAGCTCGAAGAGTGGAGCCTCTTCGACAATGTCCCCTCTTGGCGCGAGGCCCTGTTCGGAACAAGAGAGGAGAAGATCGAAAACCTTAACGACCCCGAGCGCCGAGCGCTCTTCAGAGCCGAGTACGACGCCGGGAAGGGGCCCGTCACCGGCGCGGGAACCGAGGACAAGGGCATCATCTCAGGCAGCGGGATTGCGGAACTCAGGGTCGAGATCGTGGAAGAACCATCCCTGCAGCAGTACGAGGGGTTCACGATCCGCGAGATCGCCGAGCGCGAAGGCAAGCACATTGTCGACGCCTTCCTGGACATCGGCGTGGCGGACAAACTGCGGTCGACCTTCGGCTCGCCGCCCGCACGGATGGATATGAAGGCGATGAAGGAGATCGCGAACTCGCCGTTCGCCCTTCCGGGCCTCTCGGACGGTGGCGCCCACACAAAGTTCATCACGATGGGCGCATACCCGACGGAGTACATCGAGGTTCTGGTGCGCGAGAACGAACTCATGGACCTGGAGGAAGCGCACTGGCGGCTGAGCACCTATCCCGCCATGGCTGCGGGGTTCAAAGATCGGGGCTGGATCAAGGAGGGCTCACCGGCAGACATCATCGTCTACGACTTCGAGAAGCTGCGGCGGACGGAGACGAGGCGAGCCTACGACTTCCCCGCCAACGAGTGGCGCCTCGTGCGTGAAGCCGAGGGCTACCGATGGATCATGGTGAACGGCAAGACGACGTTCGAGGATGGCAAGTGCACCGGGCTCACCCCCGGGAAGCTCATCCGCCACGGTCAGGGCTAAGGGCGCTGGCTAGGACACGACGAGTTACGCAGCGAGACCGCGGAGGGCTCGTGCGGCAGCAGGCCTTGGGGCTCTATGCAGCGTCCCGGGCCTGCAAGGGGCCTCGCGAGCCATCACCGGCACATGTTGAGGAAACCGGCCTGATCCAGGAGGGACCCAATGGCGAGTGATTACTGGGATCGATACTTTCGGCGAGCGCGGCGTGTGCGCACCAGTAGGCGGCGGTTCCTTCAAGGAGCCGCGACAGCCGGGATCGGAGCCGCCGGCTTAGGTCTCGTCGGTTGCGGCGACGACGATGTAGAGGAGCCTACGGCCACAAGCGAGCCAGGCGAGACGCCGGATCCAACGGCCACAAGCGAGCCAGGCGAGACGCCGGATCCAACAGCCACAGCGCGGCCAGGAGAGACACCACAGCCCACAGCCACAGCCGCAGCGACGGAAGCGCCACCGGATACCTCCGCCGTCCCCACCGATGGGAGCTACTACAGCCAGGTGGGCGAACCATTCGTTGGGATCACCCTCGACATCCATCGCGGCGTATCTGGGATCGCTGGCGGCGTCGAAGGGAGCGCGTACAGCGGGCTCATCCGCTTCGACGACATCCCAGCGCCAACCTTCAGAGGCGACCTCGCGCGTGGCCTTCCTGAGCAACCCGACGCTGTCACCTACATCTTCGAACTGCGTGACGATGTGGTCTGGCACGACAAGGCCCCGACCAACGGGCGGTCCTTCACGATGGACGACGTGCGCTGGAACCTGGATAGGCAGCTGACTCGGACACTTGCGGACGGCACTGTGGCCGACGATTTCACGCTTACGAACACCGTCTTCACCCACATCGACAGCCTCGACTACGTCAACGACGAGACCATCTCGTTTACGCTGAAACAACCTCGAGGCACGTGGCTCGAGTCTCTAGCGTTTGCCGGTTTTATGGACCAAGGCGTCGCTGAGCAGATCGAGAGCGACCCTGACGTCATCTCCGCCGACCGCATCGTTGGCACCGGCGGTTACATGTTCACCGAGTTCGTGCCAGACGGCCGTCGAATAGCTGAGCGCCATCCCAATTGGCACCTTAGGCAAGCGGGCGAGGAAGTGCAGTACTTCGACGCCTTGGCCCTGCTCGACGTCGGTGCTGACGTGAATGCTGTGCGGATCGCGCTTGAGCAGAAGCAGGTTGACTGGATCGGTGGGCGATTCCAACGGCAGGCCTACGCGCCGGAGTTCATGCAGGCGATCCAGGACGCGAACTCCGACATCGAACGGCTGGACGTCCCCGCGCTGAACGCGAATAGGGCACTCATCTACAGCTGGGAGATTGGCCCGTTCAGCAACCCGATGATCCGGCAGGCTTTCTACCTCGCCCTCGACAGGCAGCTTGTCCTACAGCAGGACTTCGCCGGGGAAGGAAGGATCACGGGGCCTCTGCCGTGGGCGTTCACCGACTGGGCGCTCTCTGAAGAAGAGATCCTTCAGCAGCCCGGGTACGCGCTCAACAAGGACGACGAGCTTCAGGAGGCGCGGCAGCTCTGGGAGGCTGGCGGCGGGGAGGATCTCGAAGACAACATCGAGCTTGTCGCGAACGAACCGGACGCCGTGAGGCTCTCCGAGTGGTTCACCGCGATGATGAACCGGAACCTGGGGACTGACAAGATCGAGGTGAAGGGCATTCCCGGGGGGAGCATCCTGCCCTATCTCACGGGGGAGGACCCGATAGCCTTCCTCACGCCTGTATCTGCGTGGACGAGCCCCGACCCTCGGCAGCGACTCGCGCGTTCGTATACAACGGCAGGCTCTATCAACTTCGGGAAATACAGCAACCCGGATATGGACGACCTCTTCGATCAGGCGGCAGCCACACTTGATCGGGATGAGGCGATCAGCGCGATGAAGGACATCCAGCGCTTGGCCATGACGGAGTCGGGGGCAGGCACCATTCTCATGGCGGCTGCGACGGGCCGGTTCCTCAAGTGGCCCTACCTCAAGATGGAATTCAACCCATGGAGGCTGCCTGTGGACGAACGCTCGTGGATCGATCAGTCCGACCCGACGTTCAGCGGTCGGCCCAGCCTCTAAGTCCATCGAGTGCAGGATGACGCACCTGGTGCGTCATCCTACGTCGACCAAAAGGACGATCCACTGCACCGCATCAGTCTCAGGCGGGAGGGCAGGGAGAGCCAAACGCGCCGGTTGTCCGAGGGCGGTTCGAGCGCACCTCGGTGAGTCGGTGAGCAGGGCTACGGCCAAAGGACGGACGGTTGATGATCGAGGCGGTCGGAGCAACGTCGATCAGCGTCAGCAATCTTGATCAGGCGATCGATTTCTACACACGCCTCCTGGGATTCGAGGAGTACCGGGAGAGGCTCCACATCCGAGGGCCCGCCATCGAGAAGATATTCGGGATTCCGACCGCTGAGGGGGACGTCGCTTTCGTACGCCTGGGTGGATTCGATCTCGAGCTGTTCGCCTTCGAGGCGCCTGACGGATTCAAGAAGAACCCGTTGCGCTTCAGCGACACCGGTGGCTTCTCTATGTCCCTTCGCTCGGGCTCGTTCGACGACGAGTATCGCCGTCTCAAGCGCGAGGGTGTGAGCTTCAAGTCCGAGCCTGTCGAGTACGAGGGGCGGATTAAGGTCGCGGTGATGTGCGATCCGGATGGGAACTGCATGCAGCTCACATCCTGGCCGGCGGAGGAGGCCTAGCATTGGGCGGGGTGAGGCGCGGCCGGCGCGAAGCCGAGCAGCGAAGATCGCCATCGAGCCCCGCCCCGGGGAGCGCGAGCAAGGCCGCGCACCACGGACGACAGAATGGAATAATCGGGACAACGACCCTCGACAGCTAACGAGCCCCGGGCAAGCCCCGAGTGAAGGAGAGAGGCAATGGCAGAATTCGACACTGTGATCCGAGGCGGCGCCATAATCGACGGTTTGCGCACGCCGCGCTACACCGGTGACATCGGCATTAAGGACGGCCGCATCGCCTACATGGGCCGACTGAGCGCGAGCGACGGCGACAACGTGATCGACGCTGATGGTTTCATCGTCGCCCCCGGCTTCGTGGACATGCACACCCACTACGACGGACAGGTGTTCTGGGATCCCTACTGCACGATGTCGGCCTGGCACGGCATCACCTCCGTGGTGGTGGGGAACTGCGGATTCAGCTTCGCGCCCGTCGAGCCGGAGATGCGCGACCGGGCGATGCTGATGCTCTCGCGGACCGAGGCAATCGAGCTCGAGGCCCTCCAGGCCGGCATGCCCTGGGACTGGGTGACCTTCCCCGAGTACATGGACAGTCTCGAGGGCAAACCGAAGGGTGTGAACGTCGCCAGCTACTGCGGCGTCTCGCCGCTCATGATGTCGACCATGGGGCTGGAGGCAGGCAAGAGCCGCACGGCTTCGGCGGATGAGATCACGAAGATGTGCGCGTTGTTCGATGAGGCCCTGGACGCCGGCGCGGTCGGTTGGTCAGCGCAGTGGGCTGGCCAGGATAGCGGCCAGCGCGATTACGACGGGACGGCCATGCTGTCCGACCTGATGTCCGTTGAACAGGCGCACGCACTGTGCGAAGTCCTTGCCCGGCGAGGGCAGGGCATGACTCAGATCAACGGACACGGCGCCGGTGAGTCATACGCTGATGTGTGGGCTCGACACGAGAAGCTCGCCGAGATCAGCGGCAGGCCGGTGATCCACAACGTCATCGAGTTCTTCACCGGCGTCGACGGCAAGGCGCACGGCAACTACGTGGACACGATCGAATGGCTGGCTGCCGCGAACGCACGCGGCAATCGAGTCTTCGGGCAGGCCGTGACCGCCCCGGTCGCCCCCGACTTCACGTTCGAGGACTTCAACCTGTTCGACCGCAGCCCCATCTGGCGAGAGGCGACGCTCGGCACCGTTCCGGAGCGCACGGCCAAGCTGGCCGATCCCGAGCGCCGCGCGGCTCTGAAGGCGGAGTTCGACGCTGGCGATGCGCCCGCCGTCACGTTCTCCGGGACGATGGACGACCTCGTCATCGCCGAAGTCGAGAACCCTTCGCTCAAACACTACGAGGGGATGAGTGTCCGCGAGATCACGGAACTCGATGGGAAGCATACGATCGACGCGATGCTCGACATCACCGTCGCTGATCAGCTCAAATCGCTCTTCCACACTCCCGTCGCAGATCCGGACGCGGAGGCAGCGAAGCTCGTGCTCCGCTCGCCCTTCGCGATACCGGGTGTATCCGACGGCGGGGCTCATACGAAGTTCCTCACCCTCGGGTCGTACCCCACCTACCTCATCGCTCGGCTGGCGCGTGACAACGACGTCATGGACCTCGAGGAGGCGCACTGGCGCCTCAGCGCGTACCCCGCCCAGGTTCTCGGCTTCAAAGACCGCGGCTGGCTGCGCGAAGGGGCCGCTGCGGACATCGTGATCTATGACCTCGACAACCTCAGCATCAGGAAGCGGGAGCGGCTCGACGACCAACCCGCGGGTGCGTGGCGTCGCGTCCAGAAGGCTGACGGGTACAAATGGATCCTCGTCAACGGCGAGGTCACGTTCCAGGATGGGGAGTGCACGGGTGCGACGCCCGGGGGCCTTCTCCGAAATGGGGAGGTTCGCTCGGCATAGAGTCGCACCCACCGCCGACGCTACCCGCCGCGAGGCGGCGCTCTTCGGGCACTCCCCCTGCGAATTGCCTGAAGCCGTCGCTGTAGCCAACCAGGCCGAGCCAGGAGGTCGCCGTGAGCATCATCGTCGAGACCCTCGTCACCCTCCGACCCCCCGCGGTGATGCCCGTGTTCATCGAGGTGATGGCGGAGAAGGCCATGCCGCTCCTGAAGCGGCACGGCCTCGATCCGTTCGCTGCCTGGTCCCAAGCCGGTGGACCGGCGCAGCAGGTGATGCACCTCAGTCGCTTCGACAGTCTCGCCTCGTACGAACGGGCGCGAGCATCCATCGAGAAGGAGTCATCCCGGGGCACTTGGATCGTCGAGGCGCTGCAGGGCGTCGACGTCACGGAGGTCATCAGTGTTGGCGAGCCTTCGCCTTACTCGCCTGACGAACGGATCGATCGAGCGCTCGCGGAATCTGGCGCCTCTCCGAGGAAGTGTTTCCAGCGGATTGCGCGCATGCGCCTCGGCATGGAGGAGGAGGCGAAGGCGCATCTCGCCGTCATCATTCGTGAGGTCGAGAAGAACAGCGGCGCGATCCAGCTCATCACGGGCGTCCAATCGATTCTGGGTCGACGTGACGAGCTCAAGGACACATTCATCCTCCCCAAGGGTCAGGATGCGCTGGCCGAGGCACGAGCAGCAGAGGCCGCTATCGAGGGCGACACCGTCGATCGCTGGCACGCCTGCCTTAAGGAAGAGGAGACGCTCTTTCTGAACCCACTCCCCTACTCACCGATTCAGTAGCGCTGTGGGCGGACCCCCGTTGGCCGGGGGAGTCAGGTTGTCGCGGGGACCTCAGCGGCTCAGCGTGAAGCCCCCGTGGCCGTTCGCTGCAGCCCTTCGAGTTGCTGAGGATCCGGGAGAGCTGATGCCAGCGAGCGGCTCGACCACCAGGCGGTCAGGAGATCGTCTCGCTCCGCGTCCTTCGCACGCTGGGTTCCAGAACCCGCGCTCCGTCAGCTAACCAGGAGAGTCAGGTTTGGTCATCCGACCTCTGATGTACCCAGGAGCGCAGTGCTTCGCGGGCCTTGGGCCACCGGAGGATGCCGTGATCGCCGCCCGGCACGAGGACGAGCTCGGCGCCGGGAATCCCCTCCGCCAGCTCGACTCCGTGCTCAGTCGGAACGATGCTGTCGCTATCGCCGTGTATGACCAGAACGCGATGTTCGGCGAGGGGGCCGAGGTCCTCACTCGTGTCGAAGGTGAGGTGTGCGCGCCAGTTGCACAGCTCTCCCAAGGCGAACGCCTTTAGCTCTTCCTCGGGTGTCTCACGGATAACCTTGAACTGGGCGTCGACACGCGCATGCATCTCGCCGCGATCGGCCTCGATCGCACCCGGGTGGCGCACGCTCGGCAACTGAATGTTGTAGATGCTCTCCCGGCGGCGCTCGAAGACCGCATCGCTGCCCTCACGCGAAGCGAGCTCTACCATCTCGGCGAGGGGCGCATAGAAGGGAGCGTCCTTCATGTGGGCGCTGGTGTTGACCAGGGCGAGGGCGGCAATTCGCCCCGGATGACGAAGCGCTAGGGTCTGGGCGATCGTCCCGCCCATCGAACTGCCGACGATGACCGCCTCGTCGACGCCGAGATACGCGAGGAGCGCGGCCGCTTCGTCACCGAGGTCGTCCTGGGTGTAGACCTCGTCGCGAATCTCGCTTCGGCCGCAGTTGCGCCGGTCGTACTCAATCAAGCGGACCTGGTCGACGGCCTCCCGGATGGGCGGGGCGAGAGCTACGGAGGTACCACCGAAGCCACCGTGGATGAAGAGCACGGGATAACCGGAGCCGGTGTCCGTGTAGTTGATCTGCCAGCCGCCGATGTCGGCCGTGGGCATCGTTTGGGCCTCCTTGCGCCAAGAGCGCTGGCGATGATAGCCCTCGTAGGCATCTTGCCTAGCGGATACACAGTGACTTGTGCCGATCGCGACGATCGAAGCAGCCGCCGCGCATCTGGGGGGCGGTCTCCTACTGAGCGTCGAAAGAGGAAAAGGATCGTCACCTCGGCGCTGGTAGCTTCTGCTCTAAGGGACGAGCCAGGACTATCCCTTCTCTCCTTGCTCGGTGTCCAACGTGTGCTGTCTGAGAAACCCATCCGCGCTGAGCTACCACGTTCTGAGACACCCCCCGGGAGGCTCGATCTCGGCGTCGCATACGGATTCTGCTTAGTGCTCAACGCATGGTGCTATGCTGCGCCCAACGGCCCGCTCAGAATCGAAGTCGATGCGCGCCGAGGGCTTGGGCTGCGGACACGGCGCTGAAGTGAGGGAGTGCCATGGCAGAGTTCGAAACCGTCATCATCGGCGGTACCATCATCGACGGCCTCCGCACACCGCGATTCACCGCAGACATAGGGATCAAGGGTGGTCGGGTAGCGTACATCGGCCGGCTGCAGCCCCATGAGGGTGACGAGGTGATCGACGCCAGCGGGCTAATCGTCGCCCCCGGCTTCGTGGACGTGCACACCCACTACGACGGCCAGATCTTCTGGGATCCCTACTGCACGATGTCGGGCTGGCACGGCATCACCTCAGTCGTGGTGGGGAACTGTGGCTTCAGCTTTGCGCCGGTGAGGCCCGAGATGCGCGACCGGGCAATGCTCATGCTCTCCCGAACGGAGGCCATCGAGCTCGAGGCCCTCCAAGCGGGGATGCCGTGGGACTGGGTCACCTTCCCCGAATACCTCGACAGCCTCGATCGACAGGCGAAGGGCGTGAACGTCACGAGCTACTGCGGCGTTTCGCCGCTCATGATGTGGGTCATGGGACTGGAGGCCGGGAAAGGGCGAACGGCGACGGACGACGAGATCGAGCAGATGTGCGTCCTTCTCGACGAGGCACTGGAGGCGGGAGCCTGCGGCTGGTCTGCACAGTGGGCAGGGAATGACAGCGGTCAGCGCGACTACGACGGCACATCAATGCTCTCCGACCTCATGTCGGTGGAGCAAGCTCATGGCTTCTCGGAGGTGCTAGCAAGGCGCCGCACGGGGTTGACGCAGATCAACGGCCACGGGGCGAACCGCCCATTTACGGAGACTTGGGCGAGGCACGAAAAGCTCGCTGAGATCAGCGGACGGCCCGTGCTCCACAACGTGGTCGAGTTCTTTACGGACCAGCAGGGCAACGCGGTGGGGAACTACCGGGAGACGATCGAGTGGCTCAACGCATGCAAGCGCTCGAGTTCTGTGTCGACGCTAGCGATGGTGTCCGCCAAGTCCCTCTCTTCGGGGGTGAACCAGTCCGACGGTTGGCTTAGTCGAGGCGGCGGGACCGGTACCGACGCCGGGTCATTCTCGTGGACGTCAGCGAGGAAGGCCCTAAACCAGGCCGCGAGGTCAACCGTCTGTGGCAGAAGCAGTGCTGTGGGAGTTCCTGGTTCTCTGTAACCCGATCTCACAACGTCTGGCAGTGGCAATCGAAGCGCCACAGCGTGGCCGGAGGTTGTCTGAACTAAGGTGTTGGCTTCCTGGCGCGATGTACCGGCAACAGGGGGTGGGTTTTCTGCAACGCACAGCTGCCTGTTCAGGTCAAGGGCAAGTGGCTCATACCCCTTCGCGCAGTCGGGAGGCACTGTCAGTTCGCGCTCCGTGTTGCCGATGTTCGTTCTGGAGTAGTGCCGACTAGAACTGTATGGGCGCAAGTCCGGCCAGTTCATGGACATCGGCCCCACGGTCAATAAGTTGACCTCCTCACTGATACGAGCCTGATCGAGGGCGCGGGCGACAACAATGTCCGTCTCCGTCCAACTGAAGGCTCGGAGGTAGCCAGCTACCGAGCCGGCGCTCCTTAGCTCACCACACAGTAGAGCAATCGACTGAATCTGGGTTTCGTCCAATCCAATCGCGGCCACCCTTGGTCGCTTGCTGCTGGGCATACTCTGACTCCGCTTCTATGCGTTCTAAGCATCCGGCCTACTGTGACTACGCACCCTGATCTTACTTCGCCTTTGTTTCGCCCCCCACCTTGTCTGCATGCCCCCCGGCTGGCCACCTGCTGTCCCTATAATGGCGACGCCAGCGGGCGCCAGGAGCAGCGAGATGACTACAGACACTGTCGCGGCGAGCTATGACCTTGACCCTGCCGATCCGGTCGCGGGGATCACGGATGAGGTGATTGCGCGCTGGGAGAAGGATGGCGTGGTCATGCTGCGCGGGGCGCTTGGTCCCGAGTGGATGATGCTGCTCGCGATGGGGCTGGGACGGGTGCTCGCCGACACGGGCATGCACAAGGCCAAGTTCTACGAGGGTACGAGCGGGGAGTTCGAGGAGACTGTTCGGAACTTCGACCGCTCGTTCGAGATCAGGCGCCTGCTGTACGACTCGCCAATCAAGAAGATCCTGGGGCGGTTCATCAGGTCGGAGAACGTCTGGTACTACTCGGACGAGTTCTTCCTGAAGCACGAGGGCGGGGCGGAGCGCACGCCGTGGCACCAGGACACGCCGTACTACCCGATCGGCGGGTCGCAGTTCGCCTCGATGTGGATCTCGCTGGACGAGCTCAAGCGGGAAGAGTGCCTGGAGTTCGTCGCGGGGAGCCACCTGGGGACGATGTACGACGGATTCAACCCGTCGAAGCCCGAGGACCCGTCGAGCGGGTTCTACGGCGAGGAGCTGCCGATCCTGCCGGACATCCAGGCGGACCGGGACAGCTTCCCGATCGTCGGCTGGGAGGTGAACCCCGGCGACGTGATCGTGTCCAACCCGCACATCATCCACGGCGGCGGTCCGACGAACCTCGACAGCCAGCGCCGCGCCCTTGCGGTGCGGATGTTCGGCGACGACGTCGTGTTCGCGGAGCGGCCGGCGTCGCGACCGACGGTGCCGATGACGCCGGGGCTGGGCATCCACCTGAAGCCGGGGGAGCCGCTGCGCAGCCCCTGGTATCCGCAGCTCGACCCGCCGCCCCCGTCGGAGAGTTACGGCTAGGACGCAGGGATCCGAACCCCGGACTTACCGGGCAATGCACTAAGCTGAAGGCGACCCCCGCGAAGGAGGTTCGCATGGCGCTTCGCGACACGTTCCGTTCCGCCATCGCGCCCCTGTACATCCGCGGGCGGCTGCTGCAGGAACGCATGGAGTCGGGGGTGGCATGGTTCCCGCTGGACCCTGGGTACATCGCCGACCCCTACCCCACCTACCGGAAGCTGCGAGAGCGCGATCCGTACCACGAGAGCCGGCTCACGGGGATGCTCATCGTTTCCCGCTATGAGGACGTGGACGCAATCCTTCGCGACCACAGGCGGTTCCGGAACAGCGACCGCGACTGGGGCGGAGACAACCTCGTGAACACGAGCATCCGGCGGGGTCTGACGCCCTCACTGCTCTCCCTCGACCCACCCGACCACACGCGCCTGCGCGGGCTCGTGAATCGGGCGTTCACGCCGCGGGTGATGGCGCGGATGGAGGACCACGTCCGCGCGACGGCGCATGCGCTGCTGGACGAGGTCGGGGACAGCAACGAGTTCGACCTGATGTCGAACCTGGCGACGCTGCTGCCGATGGTGGTGATCGCGGAGATGATCGGCGTGCCCACGAACGACCGCGAGCGGTTCAAGACGTGGTCGGACCGGTTCGCGCGGGTGCTCGAACCGAACCTGACGGCAGAGGAAGGACGTCTGGTGCTGGAAACGGCGGACGAGTTCGAGCGGTACTTCGCCCCCACCATCGAGGAGCGCCGGCGGGAGCCGAGGGAAGACCTCGTGTCGCGACTGGCGCAGGCGGAGGAGGATGGCCAGAAGCTGACGAACGAGGAGACGCAGGTGACGCTGCGCCTTCTGCTGGTCGCGGGGAACGAGACGACCACGAACCTCATCGGGAACGGGCTTCGCGCCCTTCTCCAGCATCCCGAGCAGCTGCAGCTCCTGCGGGAGCAGCCGGAGCTGATCCCGAACGCGATCGAGGAGCTCCTGCGGTACGACGCGCCCGTGCAGCTCGACGGCCGGTACCTGGCGGAGGATGTCGAGATCGGCGGAAAGATCGCGAAGAAGAACTCGCGGATAGGGCTGACCATCGGCGGGGCGAACCGCGACCCGGAGCAGTTCAGCGACCCAGACAGGCTCGACCTGACGCGGGAGGAGACGGTCAACATCTCCTTCGGGCGAGGCATCCACCACTGCCTCGGGGCGCCGCTGGCGAGGCTCGAGGGACGCATCGCCTTCGAGGTGCTGCTGGAGCGTTTCGACGAGATCGAGTTCGGGTCACAGGAGCCGGTCTACAAGCCGAACATCGTCCTGCGAGGTCTGAGGCAGTTCCCCATCCGGGTGCGCCACCGGGGTGGCCGCAGCCTCGCGGGGGCGGAGCCGGAGCCGACGGCGGCAGCGGGATAGACGGCCTCCCTCCAACGTCTCCTCCTACGCAGTCCGCTGTGCTTCTTTTCACGAACTGGACCGGTGATTCTTTTCACATATTGCAGGACTAGTTGTGCGAATTGCATCCTCGAATTCGTGCGCTGTAGTGCCTTGACGAGCCGCGTACGATTGCGGAACACTCGATCTGAAGGGACCGAATACACACCGTGCGAAAGGGGGGTTGAGATGGTGACAGAGAGTCGAGAACACCCAGCAGACACCGGGGATGGCGAGCGGCTCCGCGGCCCGGAGGCGCTGCAACACGCGCGGGAGCGGATGGATACCGCCATCGTCGCGTCGGCGGAGGACGCAATGGGCTGGGCCGGCGGCCTGCACGACGCGCTCGATGAGCTGGCCGACGTCCTTCGCCGGCACCGGGATGCGTCGGAGCGGCCCGGAGGCAGCCTCGACGAGATGGAGAGGATGGAGCCGCGGCTCAGCGGGCGCATCGAGCAGTCGCGGGCCGAGCACCAGCCCCTTATCGACCGTACGGAGGAGCTCCGGGATACGGTGGCGCAGCAGATGGAGGGGGGCAGAGTGGAGGTCAACCACCTTCGCGGCATTGCGGGACGGCTGGAGAGCGATTTCCGCCACCACATCGCGGCTGGGATCGAGCTCACCTACGAAGCCTTCGAACGCGACATGGGCGGGGAAGGCTAGGCCCGGATCCAGGGACAACGCGGAAACGCGGGAAGGAACGATTCCATGGACGAGCCACACACCTACAAGATCGTCGAACTCGTTGGCTCCTCGCCGGACGGCGTGGATGCGGCCATCGCCAACGCGCTGGAGCGCGCCAGCCGGACGCTGCGCAACCTCGACTGGTTCGAGGTACGGCAGATCCGGGGCGCGATCAGCGATGGGCAGGCGGCGGCGACGCAGGTCACGCTGGGCGTCGGCTTCCGAATCCTCAGTCCTGAGGATCTTCACCGGGAGTGACGCCTGAAATGCGGGCGGCATGCCGGTACATGCTGTAAACTGCACATAGCTGGAAATCAGCGCGAGGAGCACCTTTCCGGCATGCCGCCCGAGGGCGCCGCGGCGCCGTTCACCGACCGCTACCAGGACGATCACTCGGTACAGCCGATCCTCACTCCCATCGGGAATGAGATCGGCTGCTATCGCGAGTGGATGCGGCTGCGCCTCTCGCCCGTCTACTACGGGCGCGGCGTTCCCCACGGGAACGGGGAGCCAGTGGTGGTGGTGCCCGGGTTCATGGGGACCGACCTCTCGCTCATGGAGGTGTTCTGGTGGCTGGGGCGGATCGGGTACCGGCCGTACTACTCGGGGCTGGGGCTGAACGTCGACTGTCCGAATGCTTCAAGCGACCTCGTGCTGGGCACGGTGCGACGCGCTGCGGAGGAGACGGGTCAGCGCGTACACCTCATTGGACATAGCCTGGGAGCGCTGATCGCACGGAGCGCGGCGTTCGAGCATCCGGAGTCGGTGGACCTGCTGATCTCGCTGGCGGCGCCGTTCAACGAGGTGGCGTACGTTCACCCGGCGCTGATCGAGGCGATGGCGGCGGTGCGCAGGGGGGCGGGCTCACACCTGACCTGGAATGTGTCCCCTGCTTGCTACAGCGGGCACTGCACGTGCCGCTTCACGGCCAACATCATGCGGCCGCGCCGGCCGACGTTCCGCCGGCGGGCGCTCTACGCGGAGCAAGACGGGTTGGTCAGCCCGGAGAGCTGCATCGAGGACGAGCCCGAGTACAACATCGGGATCGCGACGAGCCACTACGGAATCATCTACAGCAGCGAGGCCTACCGGACGGTGGCCGAGCTGCTGGCGGAAGCGAGCGGCTAGACCTTCGCCCCGGTCTTCGCGTTCTGCTTCGCGGGGGTCCCGCTGGTGGCGGCGGTGAAGCTGTCGAGGCCCTTCTGGAAGAGGTCGGCCCAGGGGTTCGAGGCCTGCCACTCGCGGGAGAGGTCGAGGGCGGCTTCGGCAGCGGTGCGGCTGGCGTTGAGGAGGCTGTCGAGCGCCTCGCGGGCCTCGCCGCTGGCGGCGACGGCTTCCTTGTAGGCGGTCTGGGTGAAGTCGAGAGCCTGGCTCTGGGCGGCGACGGCCGACTCCATGATGGCCGAGTAGGCGGCCGCCATGTCGGAAGGGTCGGCGGCGACGCGCTTCGCGAGGTCGAGGGTCTGGCGCTGGGCGGCGGTCACCTCGGCGAGGAGCTGGCGGGAGAGGCCGAGTCCGCGCTCGTTGGCCTGCTCGATGGCGCGGGTGAGGGCGTCGTAGCTCTCGAGGAGGGCGTTGAAGTACTGCTCGGTCTGGGAATTGGCGCTCATGGTGTGGCTCCGCTGGTGGTTTGTGATGAAAGAAGGTTAGGGCCGGCGGCAGCTACATGCAAATTGCATATTGCGTGTATCGGCACCTAGCAACAGAATGTCCTCATGGCCGAGAACACGGGACGCAAGCGCACGACCTCGGAGCCGCGGCTCCACGGGGAAATGCTGGCCACGAGCCTGCTCGCCTTCCTGAAGGGCTGTAACGCGTACGGCTACCAGCTCAGCCAGCAGCTGAGCGACTCGGGGCTTCCCCAGTCGGACAGCGGCACGGTGTACCGGGCCCTGCGGCAGCTGGAGAACAGCGGCTTCGTCTCCTCGTTCTGGGACACCTCCGACCAGGGACCGGCGCGGCGTATGTACTCGCTGACGGCGGCGGGCGAACTGTTCCTGCGGACCTGGATCGACGCCCTGAACCGGTACCAGGAGGTGCTCACGGGCGCGCTAGCGGGCTTCGACGTTCCTGCTGCGACCGAGGGCGAGAGTACCGAAGAGGAAGTGACATGAGCACGAACGAGACCGCGACGCCCGATTTCTCCGAGGCGTGGCGAGAGTGGGCCACACAGTCCGAGCGGCAGTGGAACGAGTTCTTCAACCAGATGATGGGGACTGAGGAGTTCAGCCAGAGCCTGGGGCGGAACCTCGACGTGTTCCTCCATTTTCAGAAGACGATGAACGAGGCGATGGGTTCGTTCTTCACGGCGATGAACGTTCCCACGCGGACGGACGTGCTGGCGCTGGGCGACCGCATGCTGGCGATCGAGAACCGGCTGGCGGCGTTGGAAGCGCAGCTCTCGGCGGCGCTGGCCGCTGTTCCCTCAACCGATACGAAGGCCAAGCCTGCGCGGCCGAAGCGGACCAAGCGTCCCCCGGCAGCGGCGAAGGAAGCGCCCGCGAATTAACGCTGCGGTAACCCGCCTATTCAATCCCTGACCGAGAATCAATTGTGTGTTGCGGGTCGCGCCCGCACCGTGGATAGACTGTGACGACTGCCTCCGCCTCGCCCGATGTTGCCAACCAGGTCCAGACGACTGTGGACACGATCCTGCGTCGCGGGCTGGTCGGGCTCGAGTACATCTCGCTGGAAGACCCGCAGGTCGGCTCTACGCCGAAGGACACGATCCACACCGACGGGTCGATGAAGCTGTACCACTACCGCGCGCAGACCGAGGAGGTCTACCGCGTTCCGCTGCTGGTCGTGACCTCGCTCGTGAGCAAGCCGTACATCCTGGACCTGACGCCGGGCCAGAGCATGATGGAGTACCTCGTGCAGCAGGGGTACGACGTGTACCTGATCGACTGGGGCGTGCCCCGCAACGAGGACAGCAGCCTGCGGCTCGAGGACTACGCCCTCTCCCGCATCCCGGAGTGCGTCGACCGCGTGCTCGAGGATTCGGGCGAGGAGGAGCTGAACCTGCTGGGGTACTGCGTGGGCGGATCGCTCGCGCTGATGTACATGGGTACGCATCCGGACGCGCCGGTGGAGAACATGGTCTGCCTGACGACGCCCGTGAACTTCAAGGGAATGGGGCTCTTCAGCCAGTGGACGGACGAGCGCTACTTCGATGTC
This sequence comes from Dehalococcoidia bacterium, assembly GCA_009841435.1. Taxonomy (GTDB): domain Bacteria; phylum Chloroflexota; class Dehalococcoidia; order Tepidiformales; family Tepidiformaceae; genus UBA2991. The sequence continues at coordinate 62,840 of VXLW01000069.1, forward strand.
GACCGCATCGTGGACACCCTGGGGAACGTTCCCGGTGAGATCCTGCTGTCGGCCTTCGACATGCTGCGTCCCACGGGCCGCCTCACGAGTCCGATCCAGGTGCTCGACCGGATTCGTGACGACAAGTACGTGAAGTCGTTCATGATGGTCGACCGCTGGGCAGCCGATCAGATCCCGTTCCCGGGCGAGGCCTTCCGCCAGATGGTGAAGGAGCTCTACTGGAAGAACGCGATGCTTGAGGGGTCGCTGGAGCTGGACGGCCGGCGCGTGGACCTTTCGACAATCGACGTGCCGATGATTCACGCGATGGCGCAACACGACCACATCGTGCCGTATGAGGCGGCAAAGCCCGCGCTCGAACGGGTGGGGTCGGAAGACACGGAAGAGGTCGTCCTGCGCGGCGGCCACGCAAGTCTCGTAGCCGGGGGGAACGCCATGTATCGTCTCTGGCCAAAGTTGGACCAATGGCTTTCGGTACGTTCGATCTGACCTCGACCACCAGCGACTCGCGTTATCCGGCGGCCGGCGCGGTCGGCGGGCAGCGCGTGACGCTCCGGCTCATGGACTCGCGGGACGGCGACGGGATACTCGCCTTTGCGCGCGGTTTGCCCGAGCACGACCTGCTCTTCCTCCGCCGCGACATTACGCAGGCGGACCAAGTCGAGACGTGGGTGCAGCGCATCGAGGCGGGGGTGACCACCTCCCTGCTCGTGCTCGATCAGGACGACAGCATTGCCGGTTACGCGACCGTGGACGGGAGCGACCTGCCCTGGTCGCAGCATGTGGCGGAGCTGCGCGTGCTCGTGGGTCCCACGCTGCGGGGCCGGGGCATCGGGCGGCTCCTGACGGAGGAAGCGTTCCGCATCGCCCTGGGTATGGGCGTCGACAAGATCATCGGGCAGATGACGGTCGACCAGCACGAGGCGATCGCGGTCTTCCGCTCGCTCGGCTTCCAGCCGGAGGCGCTGCTGCGGGACCACGTGAAGGATCGCGAGGGCGAGAAGCACGACCTCGTCATCCTCAGCCACGACGTGGCGGCGGCCCAGCGGACGATGGCTGCCGTGGGCGTGCTCGACGCCGTGAGCGAGAACCAGGGCTAGTCCTTGGACGACATAACCGCCCGCATCATCGAGTTCTACGCGACTCCGCCGCCGCCGGACCTTCCCCGCGTGACGGGCCTCGAGATCCGCGAGCGCTGGGCGATGACGGCAAGCTTCCTGAACCAGGACGGCCCGGACCGCAAGGTCGAACGTGGCGTGCACGTGGTGACGCGGCGGGGCGAGGCCCTGACTGTCGACCTGTATCCGGCGGATGGAGCCGGTCCTCATCCGGGAATCCTGTTCATCCACGGCGGCTCGTGGGTCGCCGGTTCTCCGTTGACGCACGACAAGCTCGCGCAGCGCCTTGCCGAGCGCGGCTACTCCGTGGTCAGCGTCGACTACGCGCTGGCGCCGGAGCACAAGCACCCGGAGGGGCTCGATGGCTGCGTGCTGGCCGCGGACTGGCTGACGCGGGAGGCTGAAGGGCTCGGCATCGAGCCGGGGCGGCTGGCGATCATGGGCGACTCCGCGGGCGGGAACCTGGCGGCGGCGACCCTGCACCGGCTGCTCGAACGGGACGGCGCGACGCCGTTCCGGGCGGCCGCGCTGCCGTACGGGGTCTACGACTTCCCCGCGATGCTGGAGCTGCCTGAAGACGCGCCCTTCGTGAACGGGCGCATCTTCGTCTGGCAGGTGGAGGACTACCTCGGAACGACTCCGGATGACCCGAAGCTGGCCTCGCCGGCGGTGTCTCCGCGCTTCAGTCCGCTCCTTGCCAACTTCCCGCCGGTCTTCATGACGGCGGGAACGCGAGATCCCCTGCTCCAGCAGTCCCTGGACTTCGCGGAGTCGCTGCGAGCGGCAGGAGTCGAGACGGAAGTCCTGGTCTGCGAGGACGCGACGCATGCGTTCCTGCAGATCGAGGAGGTAGCGGCGGCGGCAGAGGGGCTGGAGGCGATCGTGGCGTTCCTCGGGCGGAACCTGGGCAGCTAGGCCAGGAGCTCCGCACAGCGCCGCAGCAGGCGCTTCTCGGAACCAGGCAGTAGGGAGAGGAAGGGGCGAGCCGCGTCCTTGTCGCCCTCGATGAAGTGGAGGATGGCGGCGACTCGGGCGAGCATGGTGTGGTCGAACCCGGCCAGATCCTCGCCGAGAAGGGCATCGACGGGGTGGATTCCCGCGTCCGAGAGGGCGCGAAGCATGCTGGCGAGGCGGGCGGCCTCGAGCGTCTCGCTGAAGGGGTCCTCGATTGGGTCGGGCGAGAGGGTGTCGGCGCGAATAGCCCGGGCCTCCATGTCGTCCTCGTCCCAGACGCGGTAGTGGCGCAGCAGTGACTCGACGGTGACGGCGCGCACGAGCCGGGGTTGGGGCACAGGCTCGCCGAAGGCCCGCATCGCGAGGCCTTCACGGATGCCCCCGGAAGCGACCGTGAGCCGGTCGGCTCCGAGGTGCCGCATCATTTCCTCGAGGATGATGGCGCCGCCGACGATGGAGTCGGCGCGGCCGGCGCGAACGCCGTCGATGGCGGAGCGTTCGATCGCGCTGTGGCCAGCAAGGAAGGCGCCCACGTCGCGAAGGGTGTCGCGATCGAGGGAGTAGCCGTGGGTGCGCGGGATGGGATAGGGGGCCTGCCGCTGGGCGAGTCGGGCGAGGGTTCGGGCGCTGCCGCCGGTGGCGACGAGCTCCTCACCTTCCGCCAGGCCGGAGGGAGCGCAACTAGCGAGCGTTTCCGCGACCATGCGCCGCATTGCCTTGATCTGCTTGCGCGTCGGTGGGTCTTCGGTGAGCCACTCGGCACTTGCGCTGAGGGCCCCCAGGGGGAAGCTCCAGGCGCCGACGATCATGCCGGCGATGACGCGGGCGACCTCGGTGCTCCCGCCGCCGATATCGACGATGACGCCGGAGCGGATGGGGAGGCCGTGCAGGGCGCCGGTGGCGGCGTACTCGGCTTCCTCCGAGCCGTCGAGCACTTCGATGGCGAGGCCCAGTTCGGCATGCACGCGAGCGAGCAGCTCGGCGCGGTTGCGCGCGGAGCGGATGGCCGCGGTGGCGACGACCCTGATCGAGTCGGCGCCGGCCTCGCGGGCAAAGGCCGCGAATTCGCCGACGGCGTCGATGGTGGTGGCGATGCCGCGTTCGCTGAGGCGAGAGTATTCGTCGAGCTCGGTGGCAAGGCGGAGGTCGAGCCGCTCCTCGGCGACGACCTCGATCACGCCCGGAATGGGGTGTTCAACGACGACGACGCGAGCGGAGTTTGAGCCGAGGTCGACGATGGCGAGCGGGGCTTTCGAAGGGGGAGCAAAGGAAAGGCCGTCAGCGACGGCGGATGGAGCAGAACTATCTGGGAAAACTCCCATCAACATCACCATAACGGATGGGAGTCCAGGAAATGTTAACAAGCGTTCACGAATTGGAGAGGGCGCCCTTGAGGGTGTGCCAGCGGCGTCCGCGGAGGCGGGCGTAGCGCTTGGGGAACTTCCAGCGGTACCCCTCGGCCTCGGCAACGGCGTTGGCGGCCAACTCGGCGGCGGCACGGAGGCCGCCCTTGCCCAGGGTTTCGTCCTTCGCCAACCCCGAGTAGAACTCCGCCGCGATCACGGCGTCCTGGTGGTCTCCGAGCAGGGTCTGCAGCCTCGTCACCTGGCGGATGTAGGCCTCGGCGGGTTCGCCGCCGAGGGGAGAGAAGAACTCCAGCACATAGCGCAGGTCCCGTACCTTCAGGCGAAGGGCGTGGTAGTCGGAGTCGGGGGAGCTGGCCCTGACCGCGGAGCCAGCGTCCCGGGCAGGGCGGCGCTGGCCCTGGATAAGGGGGAGGGCTGCCTTCAGGGCCGCTTCGTCGCCACGGCCGGGGACCGGTCCCGCGCGGAGCAGGTCCGACATCGCTTCGGTCATTGCGACATACCGATCGGAGTCGAAGGCCGCGAGTACAGCCTCCCGGGCACGGGCGCGTCGCTCGTCGAAGATCGCCTCGATCGCCGTTGCGGCCTTGCGCCCGATGAGCGGCGCAGCGAGGGCGAAGCGTTCTCGCTGCACGTCGAGGTCGCGCGCCTCGCCGAGGGAGCGCCCGAGCCAGCGCAGTTCCTTGCGCTGATCCGCGAGCTCCGTCGGGAGGATGTCCTGGAAGGTATCGAGGGCGGCACGGAGGCGGCGGGTGGCGACCCGCATCTGGTGGACACCCTCGATGTCCTCGCCGAGGCGAGCGATGGGCTCGTGCTCGACGAGCCGGAGGAAGCCCCGCCGAAGGGACGCGTAGGCGACCTCACCCAGCGTGCTCAGGCGGTCGACGGTCATGGGACCGAGGGGGCGGGGTTCCCAGCCGGGCGAGGCGCCCGACGCGGCCAGGGCGGCCGCCAGCTTGCCGGTGGGGGCGGGGCGCAGGCCGGCGCCCTCCTGGAGGGCGTCGACAAAGGGTCGGGCGCGGTCGAGGGCATCGCCGTCGACCTCTACCTCGACATACTGCAACTCGTGGGCGCGCGACCCCTCCCCGACGGTCGTGCGGTCGAGGGATACCTCCCCGAGGGGACCCTCGCCATCGGCCAGGGTGAGGGTGGTGCGGTGCGTGGTGAGGGCGGCGACACGCGCGAGCGGATGGGGTCCGGCTAGCGTGCGGAGAAGACGGCCGGCTTCTCCCACAGGCCTGGCGATGTTCCCCGCGAGCCCGCCGAGGGCGTCGATGGGCTCGTTCAGCTCGATGCGACGGCGCATGTGCGCGTCGCCACCGGAGAGCCCTTTGAGCGTGAGCTCGGCTGCTTCGCCCCGGCGGCGCACACGGCAGGCGAATCCGGCTCGCCAGACGAGCCAGCCAGCGGTATCCCAGTACTCGTCGTGCTGCTCACGTTCGGGTTGGGCGCTCACCTCGAAGGCGTCCGGGGTGTGCGCATCGAGCCAGGTACGCACGGCGGCGAGGTCGTCGGCGACGAACTGCCACTCCGTTTCCATAACCGTGGCCGAATTCGTCATGGATTTGTATCGTAAACGGTCCGGCCAGTGGCGCGTTCACACACGGATCGTTCACTCTCGGACCATCAACTCGGAGGGGCATCGTCGTTGGTTTCCACCGTCCTCTCCCGCGAACGCTCCTGGCTCCGGTTCAACCACCGCGTCTTGCTGCAGGCGACGCGCGACGACGTTCCCCTGCTGGAGAAGCTGCGCTTCCTCGCGATCTTCGCGGCGAATCTCGACGAGTTCTTCGCGGCGCGCATCTACGGCGTGTACGAACGCGGGCGAAGCGGCGGCCGGCAGGAGCAGGACGAGTACCGGACGGTCCTGGCGGAGGCGTACGAGAGCGCACTGCAGGCCACCGAGATCCACGAGCAGCTGCGGAACGCCCTCACGGAGGTCGGCTTCCTGCTGCTGGAGCCGGGGGAGCTGACGCCACTCGAGCGGAGCTACTTCGGCGCCTACCTGGCAGAGGAGGCCTCACCGCGAGCGGACCTGCTGGACCCTGGGGCGCTGGCGGGACTGTCGAGCCAGGCGCTCTACCTGGCGGCGGGGCGGGAATCGCTGGACTACCTGGTGCGCCTTCCCGACTCGCTACCGCGGCTGCTGCCGGTGCCGGGGCGGCCGGGGGCGTTCGTGCGGCTGGGACCGCTCGTGCGGCTGCGCAGTGACCTCTTCCTGCCGGAAGACCTGCCGATGTACGAGATGCGGCTCACGCGCCTGGCCGACCTCGACGTGCAGCGCGTCGACTGGGACGACCTCGCACAGGCGATCGAGGACCGGCCCGAGGGCCCGGCGACGCGCCTGGAGGTCGAGCGGGCGTTCCCGTGGGTGGCGGACGTGCGGCAGGCGCTCAACCTGCCCGAGGAGGCCGCCTTCCGGCTCTCACCGCCCCTCGACCACCGCTACCTGAACACGCTCATCGGAGAGGATCCGCCGCGGCCGAACTCGACGCCCCTCCGGTACGAGCCGATCGAGCCCCGGGAAGCGCCTGACTTCGAGTCCGACCCCTTCGGGCTGCTCGACGAGCGCGACGTGGCGTTCTACCACCCACTCGATGATTACGGCGCCGTCGAGGCATTTGTCGATCGCGCGGCGGCCGACCCGGAGGTCGACCAGATTCGCGTCAGCCTATACCGGCTGGGGGCGCGCAACCCGATCGCGGAGGCGCTGATGCGGGCGGCGGAAGCGGGGAAGGACGTGGCCGTGCTGCTGGAGGGCCGCGCCCGCTTCGACGAGCTGCAGAACCTGCACTGGAGCCTGCTGTTCCGGGCCTCAGGCATTCGCATACTGCCGCTGCCGGTTGGCTACAAGGTTCACGCCAAGGCGCTCTACGTGCGTCGCGCGGGGCGGGGCTACGTGCACCTGTGTACGGGCAACTACAACCCGATGAACGGGCGGCTCTATACCGACATCTCGCTGTTCAGCTCGAACGCCGAGCTCGCGGGCGATGCGCTCGAGTTCTTCGAGTCGCTCGAGGACGGCGAGCCGCCCCAGCTCCAGCGCATGCGTTACGGGATCGACGCCCGGGACGCGATGCTGGAGAAGATCCGGGCAGAGGCGAACTCAGGAGGCCACATCATCCTGAAGATGAACCACCTGACCGACCCGGCGGTCTTCGAGGCGCTGGGGGCGGCGGCGGATGCGGGGGCGCGGGTGGACGTGATCGCGCGCAGCACGCTCACCCTGCACGACGAGCGCTTCACCATGCGGAGCATCGTCGGGCGGTTCCTGGAGCACGCGCGGGTAGCCGCGTTCCGCTCGGGCGGGGCGTGGGAGGTGTGGGCCGGAAGCGCGGACTGGATGCCGCGCAACTTCGAGGAGCGCATCGAGCTCATCTTCCCGGTGCTGGACACCGACATCGCGGCGCACATCGTCGAGTTGCTGCACCGGCAGATGGAGGACGACGTCAACGCCTTCGACATGCTCCCCGACGGGACGCATGCGCCTCGCTGGGGCGGCGAGGTCAACGCGCAGCTCGTTCCCCTGTAGCCGGACGGCTTGCGCTCGCGGGCGGGCGCGCGCAGGCTGAGGGCACATGCGAGTGTCCGCGCGCCGCACGGTGCGACGGCGGCTGATGGGCTCACGAACCATCAGCATCGAGCCACCGAGCCGATCGCGACCCTTCGGCTCGGGCGGCATCCGCATCCTCATCGGATTCGGACTGGTCCTCGCGATCGCCACGCCCCTGCTGCACCTGCCCATCTCCCACAGCGGGCAGGAGCCGACCGTGCTCGAGTCGCTGTTCACGGCGATCTCGGCGATCTGCGTGACGGGCCTGGTGGTGGTCGAGACCCAGACGCACTGGAGCCACTTCGGCGAGGCCGTGATCCTCGTGCTGATCCAGGTGGGCGGGCTCGGTTACATGGCCGGGATGGGGATCGTGCTGTGGGTGCTGGGACGCAACCTGGGCCTGCGCGACCGCAACCTGATGCGCCTCTACTACGGCGCGCCGAGCATGCGCGAATCGGTCTCGTTCGTGCGGACGATCGTGCTCTACACGCTGACGTTCGAGGTGCTGGGCACGATCGCCTTGTTCGGGGGCTTCGTGAGCGCGGGCGTACCGATCGCACGAAGCGTGTGGTGGGCGGTGTTCCACGCGGTCTCGGCCTTCAACGTGGCAGGCTTCAACGTGACGGGCGAGGACATGCGGCCGTTCGCGGACGATCCGGCCGTGCTCATCCCCATGATCATCCTCTGCCTCGCGGGCTCGCTGGGGGCGGTGCCGGTCATCCTCGGGGTGCTGCGGCTCGACCCGCGCCGGATGCCGCTCGACGCGAAGATGGTGCTGGCGGCGGCGGTCTGCGTGGTGGGCGGGAGCGCACTGTTCATCGGCATCGCGGAGTGGGCGAACACGGGCACGCTGGCGACGGTGGCGGAGAGCGACCGTCCCGTGCTGGCGCTCTTCCAGGCGTCGATGTGGGTCTCGGGCTTCAGCGCGGTCGAGACGGGCCTGCTGCACGAGCACACGAAGCTGTTCGAATCGGTATTGATGCTCGTGGGTGGGGCGGCCGGGTCGCCGGCGGGCGGGCTCAAGCTGGGGACGCTGGCGGTGCTCGTGGCTGGCACGGTGGCCGCCCTGCGGGGCCGCGACGGCGTGGTCGCCTTCGGGCGTCTGCTTCCGCAGGCGGTCATCCGTCAGGCGGTCGGCATCGTGTTCGCGTTCGCGGCGGTCCACTTCGTGGTGTCGATGATCCTGTTGCGGATGTCCAATGAACCGTTCATCGACGTGCTCTACGAAACGTCGTCGGCGGTGGGGACGGTGGGGTGGTCGACGGGGATCACTCCGGATCTGAGCACGGCCGCCACGGTCGTGGTGATGGTCACGATCCTCGTGGGGCGGTTCCTGCCGCTGCTGCTGGTGCTGCAGATCGCGCGCAGCCGCAAGGCGCCGGTCGGCGCCCAGCTCGTCGACAACGTGCGGTTGGGGTAGCTGCGCCCGGTCCTAGGGGTTGAAGCCTGGGGGTAGGCGAAGGTGCGAGTGGTTCAGGTCCTCGACGGAGGGGCAGCCGAGCAGCGTGAGCGTTCCGGCGATGCCCTGGCGGTAAACCTCGAGGATCTGGCGCACGCCCTGCTCGCCGCCGGCGGCGAGGGCCCAGATGTAGGGCCGACCGACCATGACGGCCTTCGCGCCCAGCGCCACCGCTTTCACGACGTCGCTGCCGCGGCGCACACCGCCGTCGAGGAGCACCTCGAGGTTGTCGCCGACGGCATCGACGATCTCGGGGAGGACGCGGATGGTGGCGGGGGAACCGTCAAGGGAGTTGCCGCCGTGGTTCGAGACGGAGATGGCGTCGACGCCCTCATCGACCGCGCGGCGGGCGTCGTCGATGGAAGTGATGCCCTTCACGACGAAGGGGCCATCCCACTGCTTGCGGGCCCAGACGATGTCGTCCCAGGTGGGGGGGTGGGCCATGATGCCGGCGCCCACCTGGCTCGCGGTCAGGTTGGCGTTGCCGGGGGCGTTCGGGAAGACGAGGTCGACGCCGCCTTTGAGGAAATTGAGGGCCCAGAGGGGCCTCGTGATCATCTCGGGGGCGTACTTGAGGGCGGTTGGCAGGTCGACGGTGTCAGGGACGCCGGGGTGGCCGCGCTGGTAGTCCTGGCCGCCGGAGAGGGCGGCGAAATCGACGGTGATGATGAGGACGCGGCAGCCGGCGGCCTTGGCGCGCTCGATGGCGACGGCTGAGCCCTCGCGGCCGCCGAGCATGTAGAGCTGGAACCAGACGTCGCTGGCGTTGGCGGTGATGGTCTCGATGGAGTAGCTGGAGAGGATGCCGAGTCCGACGGCCGTACCGGCGGCCTCGGCGGCGCGGGCGACCCCGAGCTCGCCGTCGGGGTGGGCGATGCGGATGAAGCCGGCGGGCGTGGTGATGAGGGGCATCGAGATCTCGCGCCCCAGGACGGTTGTCGAGAGCTTGCGGGGCTCATGGGAGTCGAGGATCCGAGCCTGGAGGCCGATCTCCTTGAAACCGTCGCGATTGGCGCGGACGGTGCGGCGGAGCTCGGTGCCGGCTTCGGTGTACCAGTAGATGGAGCGGGGCAGCTTGCGCTTGGCCTCGCGGCGGGCGTGCGCCACGGACGTGAGGGGGACGGTTCCCAGACCAAGGACCATTGGGGCTCCTCCTGGAGGGCGTCGAGCCTAGTGGCCCGGGTGTGCTGTGGTAGCAGGGGAGAGACTCGAACTCTCGACCTCACGATTATGAGTCGTGCGCTCTTACCAGCTGAGCTACCCTGCCACGAAGGCTCAAGGGTACGGAGCGCCCGCGCGTCGGGCAATGTGGGGAGGGTAGTAGCGATGGCCGCGGGGACGGGCGCCTGGAGTGCGATTCGGCGCCTCGTCCGCTTGCTGCGGAGGCGAAGGCTCTCCGCGGAGGCCATCGGCATCCTGCTTGAGACCGCCAGGACGGGGGAGCGGGACTTCCCCGAGACGATCGAGGGGCAGGAGGCGGTCGAGGAGTTGCTGGATGCGGGGTATGTGGAGCTGTACCAGCCAACTCAGGGCGAGACTGTCTTCACGCGGCGGGGGAGCTTCCAGGAAGCGGTCGAGGTGCAGACGTACGCAAGCCGAGTGCGGCTGGTCACGACCTCGAAGGGCGACACGCTCGCGCGGCGACTTTCTCCACGCATTGGGGAGTGACGGCAGGGCAGCGAGCCTGCAGGGTCTCTACCGAACGACCGCCAGTGAGCCACTCTCCGGGTCCTTGGTGACCTCGATGCGGCGGCCGAAGCTCTCTCGCAGCTCCTCGATATGGGTGACGAGGAGGATGAGGCGGAACTCGGAGCTGATGGCGTTGATCGCGGCGACGAGGCGGTCGCGGCCTTCCTCGTCCTGCGTGCCGAAGCCCTCGTCGATGATGAGGGTCGGGAGGGAGGCGCCGGAACGCATCGCGAGGAGGCGGGAGAGGGCGATACGCAGAGCGAAATCGACGCGGAACTTCTCACCGCCGCTGTACATCTCGTAGTCGCGCGTTCCCAGGTCGTCGCTGATGTTGATGTCGAGGGTCTCGACGGGCTTGCCAGAGGCGCTTTCGCGCTGGGTGCGGAGGGAGACCTGGGTGCGGCCGCGGCCCTCGGTTAGCTGGTCGAGGAGGCCGTTGGTGATGCGTTCGAGCTCGGGCAGGGACTGCTCGATGAGCATGGCCTGAACGCCGTCGCGGCCGAACGCTTTCGCGAGGTCTTCGTGTAGCTGGGCGGCATCGCGGGCGGCGGCGAGGCGGTCCTTCGCCTCTTCGACGCGCGCGGCCAGCTCCTGAAGGGCGTCGCGTCGCTCCTCGAGGCGGCCGTGCTCCTTGTCGAGGGTGGTGAGGCGGTCGCGGCACTCCGCGACGGCGTCCTCCACGGCGGCGAGGCGGGCGGAAACGTCCTGGGAGGCGTCCAACTCGGCGCGAGCCTCGGCGAGGGCCTCCCGGGCCTCGGTGAGCTCCCCGTTCTCGCGGCGCAGCTCCTCGCGCGCCTCCGCGATGCGGTCGCCGAGGCCCTCCGCGCGTGCCTTCGCCTCGGTGAGCGCGTTGTAGTCGCCCTCCGCCGGCTGCAGCTCGGCGATCTGCTGGCGGGAGGCGGCGTGGCGTTCGCGGTCGTAGCCAAGGGCGGCGAGCTGGTTGCAGGCGGCGGAGCGGCGCTCGCGGGCTTCAGGGGCGAACGCGTCCGTCTCGACGGTCTGGCTGAGGGCGGCGAGTCGGGCGGCAAGATCGGGGAGGGCGGCCTCGGCGTTTCCCGCTTCGGTCAGGTGTCCGGCCAGCGCCTGCGCGCATGAGCGGACCCGGTCATCGAGGTCCACGCGTTCACGCTGGAGGTCGGTGGCCCGCTGCTGGTGTTGCCCCGCGGCAGCCTTCGCGTCATCAACAGCGGACTGAGCGGCGTCGTACTGCTCGCCGAGCTGGCGGCGTTCCTGCCGGTACTGCTCGACCGTTGCGTGCAGTTCGTCGGGGGTCAGGGGCTTGCGACAGACGGGGCAGAGGGGTTCGCCCTCGGCCTCGGCGAGGGTCGTCTCGCGATCCTTGAGGTCCTGGGCACGAGCCTTGTAGCCACCGGCCTCGTGGGAACGCTCGGCCTGCAGACGCTGGGCCTCCGTGGCCGCGTCCCGTTCGCCCTGAATGTCGGCATCGAGCTGCTTGAGGCGCGCGCGTTCCCGATCCAGCCCCGACTCCTCCTCGCGGAGGGTGGGCAGCGTCGCGACAAGCGCCAGCGCTCGCTCGTGCTGCTCGGAGAGGCCACCGATGGTTGTGTCCAGGCCCCTGCGCTCCTGAGCGATCTCGCTGTCGGCGGTGGCGATGGCGTCCTCAAGGCCCCGGGCCTCGGAAGCGAGGTCCGCGAAGGTGCGCTCCTCATCGCGCGCCTGCTGGAGCTGCTCGTAGGCCTGCTCGATCCGGGGGGCATGTGCGAGCGTCTCCCGGACCGTCTCCAGGTCGCGGTCGAGTCCGGCGATGGCTTCGATGCGGCGCTCCACGGCCTGGTCGCGGAAGGCAAGCCGGTCCCCGGCGTCCGCAACCGCGCGCTCACGGCGCTGGTGCTCCGCGGCGGCGAGGCGCAGCTCCTCCGCCTCGGTCTCCTCGGCTTCGAGGCGGACGCGAACGTCCTTTCGTTCGCACGCGACGGCTTCGAGCTTCTCCCCGATTGCCGGCGCTTCCGCCAGTCGCTCCTCATCGTCGCCGATGAGGCGCTCTTCGATGGCGGCGTCGGCCTCGGCGGTCCGGCGGCGCTCGTGGGCGTGGCGGGAGAGCTCCTCGTAGCGGTCGAGGCCGAGCACCTTGCGGAGCACCTCTTTGCGCTTCGAAGGGGTCTGCGTCGTGAACTCGTTCGAGCGGCCCTGGACGAGGAACACGCTGTTGATGAAGGTCTGGTGGTCCATGTGGACTCGACGGTTCAGCTCAGTCTGGGTCTCGCGGGAGGTGCCGCCGGTGATGGGCCGCAGGCCGCCCTGGCTATCGACCTGGAAGAAGTCGAGGGCGCCGGAGCGGCCTCGCGTGCGCTTGCGCAGGACGCGGTAGCGGTCGCTATCGACCTCGAAGTCGAGCTCGACGCGCATGTCGTCGGCGCCGTGACGGATGCGGTCGTCCTCGACGCGGCCGCGGGCCTCGCCCCAGAGGGCCCAGGTGATGGCATCGAGCAGCGCGGACTTGCCGTCGCCGTTCTTGCCGGCGAGCGTGGCGAGGTGGAGGGGGGAGAAGTCGAGCTCGCAGTCGCGGTAGGAAAGGAAGTTGCGGAGGCGGAGGCGGCGGGGGATCACGGCGAGGTCTCCGCGGGATCGAGGCTGTGGGCGTGCCAGCGCACGCCGGAGGCGTCGAGATCGACGACGACGGCCACTCCGTAGCCGATGTCACCGAGGGAGGCGGGAGAACCGGAGTAGACGGCGGTAGCGCCACCGTGGCTGACGTCGCTGTGGACGTCCCAGTGGCCGAGGGCGATGTACTCCCACTGGGCGCTCGCGGCGAGGTGGTCTGGCGTGATGCGCAGGGAGCGCTCCAGCTGGGCGTCCTCGGCGACGGAGTGGCCGTGGGCGATAGCGACGTTCCAGGCGCGCTCATCGCGCCGGGGCGGAGGTTCGGCGAGGGGGCGTTCGAGCACATCGACGGTAATGGCGCGCCCCCAGACGGCAAGGTCGAGTTCGGGAAAGTCGAGGAACTCGCCCTCGGGGTTGCGGACGAGGCGGAGGCGGGGCGCGAGCCCTTCGAGGTCGTGGCGCTCGTGGGGGCCGTGGCGCCCGATGGGGTCGTGGTTGCCGGGGAGGAGGACGGTCCGGCCGGGGAAGCGGTTGATCTGGTCGGCGGCGAAGGCGATGACCTCCGGCCCGATGCGGGCGTGATCGAAGAAGTCGCCGGCGATGAGGAGGAGGTCGGCCTCGGAACCGCGGGCGAGGTCGATGACGGCCTCGAAGCCGGCTTCGAGGCGGCGATTGCGGGGCTCTTCGCGTCCGCGGGGACTGGCCGAGTAGGCGCCGAGGTGGACGTCGGAGGTATGCACCAGCCGGAGGGGACGGGGTTCAGACGCCAACGACTTCGCTCTCCTCGATGATCTCGGCGGCGGCGGCGAGCAGGCGTTCGCGGCGCTCGTCCGCAACCTCCCGCAGCTTCAGGTACGTGTCCAGCGTCTCGACCGGAGAGGAGGCGTCGGGCTGGATGTTGGGCGGGAGGGGCGAGCGGTTTTCGTCGGGCAGGACGGTGCGGATGCCGGCGATGACGTGGGCGTCAGCGAGGGCGCTTCGCGCTTCGGAAAGCCTTAGCAGGGTTTCCTGGTCACGATCGAGGTGCACTTCGACCTTCACGATGGCGTCGGTGACGTCGTGCTTGCCGATGGCGGCCAGGACCTCCTCGTTCGGGTCGGCATCGCGGGGGTTCACGGCGATGGTGACGAAGCGGCGGCTGGGCGCCTTGACGAGGCGGGGGGCGCCGCTGCCCGTGAGGCGTTCGCCACGGGGCCTGGAGGTGTCGAGCTCGAGGGTCATGAAGCCCTTGGCCGTGCGGGCGTCGCCGAAGTCGACTTCCTGGAGGGCGCCGGAGTACCAGCAGGGCGGGTGAGCGTTGAGCTGCATGGCGTTGTGGTGGTGGCCTAGCGCGACATAATCGACATTGTCCATGTGGAGGGCGCTGAGGGGGACGCGGGGGACCGTGCCGCTCTGCATCCAGTACTCACTGCCCTTGTTCTCGGCGACGAGCTGGTCGCTGAGGGGGAGGTGGCAGGTGAGGATAGCGGGCACGTCGGGGTCGATCTGCTTGCCCTGGGCGACGACGAGGTCGGAGATGGCGCGTTCGATGAGCTTGTAGAGCTGCTCGATGGAGGCGCTCTCCGCTTCCTCGCTGCTGGCAAGCAGCTGGGAGACCTGCGGCCAGGGGACGAACGCGACCTGCAGCGGGCCGGCGCGCGTCTCGATCACCTGTGGAACGTGGCCCTCGCGCTGGAACCAGCCGGCATCGCCGACGGTGACGTTGGGGACGTTGAGGGTGCGGAAGATCTCGAGGGCATGGGCGCGCGATTCGGCGTTGGGCAGATCGTGGTTCCCGACGAGGAGGAACGTAGCAATATTGGCCTCGCTGAGGCGGCGAATGCGCCTGGCGAACTCGCGCTGGTGCGTCTGGCTCGGTTCGCGGGCCTTGTAGGCGTCGCCGGCGAAGATGACGGCGTCGACGTGCTCCTCGACGGCGTAGTCGACGAGGAAGTCGAAGGCGTCGAGAAAGTCCTGCATGCGGGACGACCACGGCTTCCCGGGGAGGGGTCGTCCGTAGAGCTCGACGCCGATGTGGAGATCAGCGAAATGGAGTATGCGCATCAGCTTCATACATCGTACGCTGCCTGACTGCTGCGGGAGGGCGATCCTGGGTCGTGAGGGGCGTATCTTTCACCGCTCGGGAGGGGTTACGTTGCTGGAAGCGCTGCGACTGGATGGACCGCCACGACGGGTCGCCATCGTCACCGGGGGGAGCCGGGGGCTGGGACGGGAGATGGCGCGCTCGCTAATGCTGGCGGGGGCGGACGTGTGCATCGCCTCGCGCACGCCGGCGCAACTCGAAGCCACAGCGGCCTTCCTGGCCGAGCAGAGTGGGCGGGAGCCGCTCACGGTGGCGACTGACATCACGTCGAGTGCGGAGTGCGACCGGCTCATCGAGGCGACGGTCGAGCACTTCGGGCGGCTCGACATCATGGTGAACAACGCCGGTATCGGCGACTCGCCCGGGCGGGGGAAGGCGGTATGGGAGATCGAGGACGAGGACTGGCTGGGCGGGATCGCCGTCAACCTGAATGGGACGTTCTACTGCACGCGGGCAGCGCTGCGGCACATGCGTCCGCAGGAGAGCGGCGCCATCCTCAACATCGCGAGCGGGATGGGCATGCGGGCGACGCCCCAGAGCCCGACGTACGCGGCGGCGAAGGCAGGGGTCATCAACTTCACGCAGACTGTGGCGAGCGCGGTCGCGCGCGACGGTATCCGAGTGAACTGCATCACGCCGGGGCTGGTCGAGCAGCGTCCCACGGAGACCGAGGAGGAGGCGGAAGCGATCCGCAAGCGGGGCAGCTACATCACGGCGCGGCGGCTGGGGCAGGCGTGGGAGCTGGGTCCGCTGGCCCTGTTCCTGTGCAGCGACGCCTCAAGCTACGTGACGGGCGCGAACTACCCGATCGACGGCGGCGGACTGGCGGGCGGCATCGCGCCGACGGGCCATGCGCCAGACGAGGTGGAGGCGCGGACCGATGGCTGACTGGGAGCGGCAGGAGGGGTACGACCTCAGCGGGAAGCGGGCGCTGGTCGTCGGGTTCGCGAACCCGGCGGGACGCGCGATCACGGAGGCGCTGGCGGAGGCGGGGGCAGACGTGGCGGTGGCCTCGGCGACGATGGACGGGGACGAGGTGATGGCGGCGAAGCGCGCGAGTCGGGCGGTCGCGAACCTCGGACGGCAGACATTCAGCCAGGGCTGGGATGTGACACTCCCGACGAACGTCCGGGTGGGGCTGCGGCAGCTGGTGAAGGAGTTCGGGACGCCCTCGGTGCTGGTCTACAACGCCGACCTGCCGCTCGCGAAGCCGATCGACAAGACGGGCGACGCGGAGTTCGCGAACGTGCAGGCGGTGAACCTGAGCGGGGCGTTCTACGCGGCGCGGGCGTGGGTGCGGGAGCTGGGGGAAGGGGAGACGGGGCGTCTCATCTTCGTGAACAGCATCTTCGGAGAGCGGGGGGTGAACAACCTGAGCGCCTACGCGGCGGCGAAGGCGGGCGTGTTCGGACTGGCGGCGTCGCTGAGCCAGGAACTGGCGCCGGCGGTGACGGTGAATAGCATCGCGACGGGCTGGATGGACTGGACGACGGGCCGAGGGAGCGACGACCCCGCAGAGAACCTGCTGCTGCGCTTCATCCCGATGCGCAGCTTTGGGGGCGCCGAGAACCTCGGGCCGCTGGCCGTCCTGCTGGCGTCGGATGCGGCGGGGTTCCTGAGCGGGCAGGTGTTCCGCATCGACGGGGGCGTCTCCGCCCACCTGTAGGGACCGGGACGCGATGGCTATTCCGGGGTCAGTCCCAGGACGAGGTCGCGCAGAGTGACGAGGCCCCGGGGCGTGCCGTCGTCGTCGAGCACGAGCGCGCGAGAGACGCCAAACCGCACCAGCAGCCGCACGGCGTAGCGGGCCAGCATCTCCGAGCGCACCGTCAATGCCGGCTTCGTCATGATCTCGTAGACATTGACCCGCTCGGGGGCGCGGTCGTGCGTGATCACCTCGCGCGCCAGGTCGCTCACGGTGATTACCCCCAGCTCGTCGTCGTCGTGGCGGCGGTTCACCACCAGGGAGCTGATCTGGAGCTGCTTCATCGTCGCCATGGCCTCGGCCGCGGTCGCGAGCCCGTCGATGGTGTGCACCTGGGCCCCCATGAGGTCGGAGACGCGAATCGCCCTGCTGTCGCCCTGCTGGGTCATAGAGCGCCTTCCAACTCCTCCATGAGCGTGGGCAGCTGGGTCGAGAGGCCAACGGCGTCCTCAATGGTGATCTGAAAGGCGACGCCGGCGCCGCTCTCCTGGTCCATGCCGCCCGCCACCGCGATGCGCTCGAGGATGTCCCGTGCCCGCGGTTCGGCGACGAGGAACAGCACCACGTCCCGCCTCGCGGTCAGGTCCAGCCCGAGGAAGGTCTTTCTCGGCTTGAGTCCCTCGCCGCGGACGCTGCTGATGATGGTGTCGCCCGTGGCGCCGCCCTCGCGGGCCGCTTCGATGATGTGGTCCGTCTTCTCGTCGCTTACCAGCGCGACGACCAAAGCCATCTTCATGGCTCCACCTCCTGGCGTTCGTTCCGCGTGCGCCAGCGTCCCACCCGATCGGCGACGATTGCGTAGCCTAGCACCGAGATGATGGGAAAGACACTGGCGAAGGCGATAAGGCCAAAGCCGTCGATGAGGGGGCTGCGGCCGGGGACGTTGGCGGCAAGACCGAGCCCCAGGGCGGCCACCACCGGCACCGTGACGGTGGACGTGGTGACCCCCCCGCTGTCGTAGGCCAGCGGGATGATGGTGCGGCTGCTGAAGTACGTCTGCACGATGACGATGACGTAGGCCGCCACGATGTACCACGGCAACGGCGTGCCCGTCACGATGCGGAAGCACCCCAGCGACACGCCGATGGCTACGCCCACGGCCACGGCGATACGCAGACCCCAGGCGCTCACCGCGCCACCAGAAACCTCTTTGGCCTTAAGGGCCACGGCGATAAGGGCCGGCTCGGCCACCGTGGTCGCGAAGCCGATGGCGGCCGCGAAGAGGTACACCACCCAGTAGTCCTGCCAGCGCACGGCGTCTGCCAGCGCTCCCGCCCCCGCGCCTGCCTTCTCGGTGAGCTGTTGCGCCATCGTCTCGCCGACCGGGAAGAGCGCCTGCTCCAGTCCGATGAGGAAGAGCGCCAGCCCCAGCAGCACCATGACCGACCCGGTGGCGATGCCGCGGATGTTGGGGAGCCTCTGCCGCAGCACTGCCACCTGGAACACGACCAGAATCACGACGATGGGGGTCACGTCCCGAAGGGTCGAAAGCAGGGTTTCGCCAACGTTCGCCAGAAAGTCCAGCATCACACCACCATCCCGTAGCCGAGGACGCCGATCATGGGGGTGAGGCTGGCGAAGGCGATCAGGCCGAAGCCGTCGAGCATCGGGCTGCGCCCCCGGATGGTGGAGGCGAGGCCCACTCCCAGGGCAGTGATCAGCGGCACGGTGATCGTGCTTGTGGTCACCCCGCCGGAGTCGTAGGCGACCCCCACGATCTCCTCGGGTGCGAACAGTGTCATGACCATGACCAGCACGTAGCCGCCGATGATGAAGCGGTGAATAGGCCACCCCTTGAGGATGCGCAGGACGCCCAGGACGATTGCGATGCCAACAGCGGCGGCTACCACCAGGCGCACTTCGAGGGCGTAGCGGTCCTGCGCATCCTGGCTGTCACCGATGAACTGCGCCTGCGAGGCCACCTCAGCTCCCTCGGCCGCCACGGCAATCAGCGCCGGCTCGGCCACAGTGGCGCCAAAGCCGAGGCAGAAGGCCAGCGCCAGCAACGCGACGGCGCTCCCCTTGCGCGCCATGCCCTGGGCCAGCGCCTCGCCCAGCGGGAACAGGCCGCTTTCCAATCCCTGGACGAACAGCGCCAGCCCCAGGACCACGCAGACCAGTCCGACGATGACGTTCGCGAGATCGGGAAAGGGCTGCCGCAGCACGACGATCTGGAAGAAGATGACAACGGCGAAGATGGGGGCCAGGTCTCGCAGCGCGCCGAGGGTCTGCTTCGCCATGGCCAACGCGAATCGCGGCAAACCATGCTCCTCGCGCGTGTGCTGCATGGGGTTCGACAGGCCTGTGCGGCGCGGCTACACCGTACGAAGCTGCGCAGAGCGGGTCAACGAGTGATCCGGCGTGTGGCGTCCGGCACAAGGCCACTGCAAGGGCGCAGCCCTCGCGCACTGGGGGATCGCTCCGTACGATTTCGCGCGATGGCGAACACGAGCACACCGCTGGCAGGGCTCCGCGTCGTCGAGCAGGCAGGCTGGGCCGGGGCGTTCGCCGGACGGTTGCTGGCCGACGGCGGCGCGGACGTCGTGCGGGTGACTCCGCCGGGCGGTGACGGCCTCGATTCCGAGCCGCCCTTCTTCGGCGAGAGCGGCGTCTCCATCCAGGCGGCGTGGTACAACGCCGGGAAGCGCGTGGTCGCGCTCGACCTCGCCACTGACGCGGGCCGCGAGCTGCTGGCCGGGGCCGACCTGCTAATCGAGGACTGGCGAGGCGGCGAAGCCCCATTCGACGCAGAAGCGCTGCAGACGGCGTTCCCGCAACTGGTGCGCCTCTCGGTCACGCCGGTGGGACGGGAGGGGCCGTGGGCGGGGCTGGCCGTGAACGACCTGGTCGCGAACGCGCTGAGCGGCGCAGCGTCGGTCACGGGGACGGCGGAGACGCCGCCGCTGACCGGGTACGGGAACCAGACAGCACACATCGTGGGCTTCTATGCGGCCTGCTGCGCACTGGCGGGCGTACGGCTGCGCGACTCGAGCGGCAACGGCTGCCACTTCGACCTCTCCAGCCACGAGACGCTCGTGGCGAACACCGAGCAGATGCTGATGCAGTGGTTCTTCCCTGAGGGCGGCCGCTGGACGACGGCGATCGCCGAGCGCCAGGGGAGCCTGCACTGGAGCGGCGGCTACGAGTGCTACACGGATCGCGAGGGCAACGGCCTGATGGTGACGCCCTCGCTGGGCCTGATCGACAAGCTGATCCCGTGGCTCGAGGAGACGGATTCGGCCGGGGACCTGACCGACCGGGAGCGCTATCCGGACCTGATCGCGCTGGTGAAGGACATGGCGCACGTGATGGCGACGCTGCGCGACTGGACGGCGGACAACGTCGCTGACGACCTGTTCATGGAGGCGCAACGGAAGCGACTGCCGTTCGGGGCGGTGTGGCCGGTGAGCAAGGCGGTTGCGACGCCGCAGGTCGAGGCACGCGGGTACTTCCAGGAGCGCGAGGTCGAGGGCTATGGGAGCGTGGCCTTCCCGGGGCGGTTGATCTCGACCGAGGCCGATGGCCCCGCTCCGGGGCCACCCGTCCGGGTCGACGAGGCGGCCTGGGGGGAGCGTCGGAAGCTGGAGGCGGTGGCCGGGGAGCCCTCGGCAGGAGCGCCGCTGGCCGGGCTGCGGGTGCTCGACTTCACGCACGTGCTGGCAGGGCCCTTCGGGACGCGCGTGCTCGCGGACCTGGGGGCGGACGTCATCAAGGTGGGCACGGCCTCGCGCAACGCGGGCGCGAATACGCTCAACCATCCCTATTACCTGAGCTGGAACCGGAACAAGCGGAACATCTGCCTCGACATGCGTCGCGAAGAAGCACAGGAGCTGGCCCGTAGGCTGGCCGGCCAGTGCGACGCGATCATCGACAACTTCAGCGCCGGGGTGCTGGCGCGCTGGGGGCTGAGCCGGGAGGGGCTGGCTGAGTCCGCGCCCGGCCTGACCGTTGTCTCGATGGGGGGTATGGGGAACTCGGGGCCATGGCGCGACTTCGTCACCTTCGCGCCCACCATCCACGCCATCACGGGGCTGACCTACCTGACAAGCGTTCCCGGGCGGCCGGACATCGGGTTCGGGTACTCGTTGACGGACCACCTGAGCGGCGTCGCGGCGGCGCTCGGCATCCTCGAGGGGGTCGAGCACCGCCGGCGAACCGGGCAGGGGCTCGACGTCGACGTGGCGCAATACGAGCTGGGGCTGGGCCTGATGGGTCCTGCCATGCTCGACTACTTCGCGAACGGCGTGGACCCCGAACCGGTGGCGAACCGGCACCCGTTCGGGGCGTGGGCGCCGCACGGCATCTACCCCGCGGCGGGGGAGGACCGTTGGGTCGCGATTGCGGTACGGGGCGACGAGCAGTGGCGCGCCCTCTGCGACGTGATGGGCGCCCCCGAGCTCGCCGGAGACGCGCGTTTCGCGACGCACGAGGCACGGGTCGCGAACCAGAACGCGCTGGACGACTGCGTGTCGGCGTGGACGGCCGGTCGCGACCGGTATGAGGTGATGGACGGGTGCCAGGCGCGCGGAATCGCGGCCGGGGTGGTGCAGGACGGGGGCGACATCGCGACGAAGGACCAGCACCTGGCTGCACGCGAGTTCCTCGGGACGATTCCGACCGAGGACGGGGGCGAGCAGGGCGCCGAGCGCTTCCCGGCCTTCATCGACGGGCAGCGGCCGACGACGGGCTACGCGGCGCGGTCGCTGGGGGCGGACACGTTCGACGTGCTCACGGAGCTACTGGACATGTCGCCGGAGGCCATCGGCGAGCTCGTGGCGGATGGCGTTCTCAGCTAGGGGTTCGGAGGTGCTTGCTCTGGTACGCTTCCCGCTCCAGAGGACGCCCGGGAGCGGCCCGTGACCCTACACTTGTACTCCTCGCTGGGACGCGCCAAGCGCGAGTTCGTCCCGATCGTGCCCGGCGAGGCGCGCATCTACGTCTGCGGGGTGACGCCCTACGACGTGACGCATCTCGGGCACGCCTTCTCCTACGTAAACTTCGACGTGCTGCGGCGCTACCTGACCTGGAAGGGTCTGAACGTGCGCTACGTGCAGAACGTGACCGACATCGACGACGACATGATCATGGTCTCGAAGCGCGAGGGCGGACGGCCGATCGCGGAGATCAGGGACGAGAACGACGCCATCTTCCGGGCCGACCTGGACCGCCTGAACGTGCTGCGGCCAACGGCCTACCCGTTCGCGACGGACCACATCGACGCGATCATCGAGACGACGAAGGCGCTGATCGCGTCCGGGGCGGCCTACGAGGCGGACGGGGACGTGTTCTTCGAGGCGCAACGCTTCCCCGAATACGGGCAGCTGAACGGAATCTCGGTCGAGGAGCTGGCGAAGCGGGAGAACCCCGAATCGAAGCGCGAAGAGAAGAAGCGGGGGCCGCTCGACTTTCTCCTCTGGCAGCGCTGCGAGCCGGACGAGCCGAGCTGGCCGAGCCCCTGGTGCGATGGTCGCCCGGGCTGGAGCATCGAGTGCACGGCGATGTCGCGAGGGCACCTCGGGGACCAGATCGACATTCACGGGGGCGGGAGCGACCTCATCTTTCCCCACCACGAGAACGAGATCGCGCAGGCGGAGAGCGCGACAGGCAAGGCGCCGTTCTGCGGCTACTGGATGCACAACGGCATGCTCAAGCTGGACGGCGTGAAGATGAGCAAGTCGCTGGGGAACCTCGTGCTGGCGCGCCACCTGATGGAGCGCTACGAGCCGGATCACCTGCGCCTCTACCTGCTCAGCGAGCACTACCGCACGGACGCCGACTACCGCGAGGGCGCGATCGAGGCGCTCGGGGAGCGCTACGCGCGGCTGCGCGACGCCTGCGCGCGTGGGGAGGACGGCGAGGCGGACGAGGGACTGCGGGCGGACTTCGAGGCGGCGATGGACGACGACCTCGACTCGCCACGGGCGCTGGACGTGCTCGATGCGGCCGCTGGACGCCTCCTGGACGGCGGCAGCGGGGCGGAGACGCTGCGGGAGTCGCTGGGAGTGCTCGGGTTCGCCTTCGCGGGGGCGCGGGGGCCGGCCACGGGCGACCTCAACCCCTGACGGAAGCGACGGTCCCACTCACGGGCATCGTGCTACCGTCGTGTTCTGATGACGGTTCGCCCTCCCGACTCCCTGCCCCCGCCTCGGGCGCTGTGCCTGGACCTGGACGAAACGCTGCTCAACAACGACGGCGTCCACAACGACGCCATCGCGCTCACCTCACAGGCGATTGCCGGGAGTCAGCCGGGGATGTCCGGCACCCGGCTCATCGGGACCTACCACACCGTCGTCACGAACTACGGGGCCGAGGTGGAAAGCAAGTGGGATGGGGGCGATCTCAACGCGGCCTCCTTCACGCTCGAAGCCTGGCGCCGGGCGCTATCGGCTTGCGGCTGCACCGACGAGGCGGTCGCACGGCGCGCGGCAGCGCTGCACTACCGGCTGGCGGAAGCCGGCTATCGCCTGTTCGAGGACGCTCGCGAGTTCTTTGAGGCAGCGAGGGAAGCCGGGCTGCCACTCGCGCTCATAACCAACGGCCCCACGGACCTGCAGCGCTCCAAGCTTGGCGCCCTGGGCATCGACCACTGGTTCGGGGTGGTGGCGATCTCGGGGGAAGTCGGCGTCGCGAAGCCTGATCCGGCGATCTTTGAGCACGCACTTCGCGGGATGGGGTTCGAGCGGGAAGGTGTCTGGCACGTGGGGGACAACCTCGCAACGGACGTGGCCGGAGCGCGGGCCGCGGGCCTCACGGCTGTCTGGATCAACCGGACAGGGGCTCCGCGCCGCGAATCCGACCCGGAGCCCGACCTTGAAATCGCCTCGCTGTCGGAGCTGCTTCCGTTCCTGGCGGGTTCTGGCGGCGTCAAACCTGGCTGAAGCGTTAACCGTCAGGAGGCGGCGCGATCGCGGCGGTGGATGCTGAGTCCGAGCTGGAGCTGTTCGATGGCGACCTGCGCGAGCTCCAGCATTTCCGTCGAGGGGCTCCCGCCCAGCCACGCCTCATAGGCGGCCTGCACGACAGCCTGCGCCCCCAGCTCCCGCTCGGCCTCGGCCAGCCCCTCGGCGCCCGCCGAGTGGTGCTCCCTCAGGCGCTCGCGCAGGATGAAGTTCATCAGATCGAGCGCGCGCTGCCGAGCGTCGGAGTCCGAGAGCTGCGGCCCCCGAAGCGCGCCGATCTGGCGAAGGCGGTTCGCGACGGGCTCGGCCTCGTCATCGCCGTCCGACCCCTGGATTGCCTCCAAATCGTCATGCAGCCATCGTTCGGCGATCTCTCGCTGGAGGGTGTCCCAGAAGAGTCCGGGCAAGGGGTAATTCCGCAGGTCAGCGCGTAGGCCCGGGTGGCGAAGGAGCGTCGCCAGCAGGTGCTCCTCAAGGGTCGCGCGGTCCCGTGTCGATTCGGGCTCGGGACGGGCCTGGGGCCGGCGACGCTGGCTGCGGACGCGGTCCAGAATCGCCCGCTCGGAGACGCCGAGCTGGCGGGCCGCCTTCTGGGCGTTCGCCGACTGCTCGACGGGGTTTCGAACGGCCAGCAACACGGGTGTTAGCTGATCGATGATCCGCCCCACGTCGACGGCCGAGTCGCCGCGGCGGGCCGCGATGAGCCGAGCCAGCAGGAATTCGGTGAACGGTGTTGCGTTGTCGATGGCGGTGCGCCAGGCCTCGGGATCCTCGCGCGTGAGGTCGTCTGGATCCTTGCCGGTGGGCAGCGGGGCGACGCGCAGGTCGAGGTCGACATTGGCGGTGATGGCCTCGGCGCTGCGCTGGGCGGCGCCCATCGATTCGGGGGAATCGAAGTTGAGGAGGAGGGAGCCGGCCCGCTCGGCGGCGGCCATGCCCGCACTGTCGGGGTCCATGGCCAGCACGACGCGCGAGGCGAAGCGCGTGAGCCGGGCGGCGTGTTGCTCGGTGAGCGAGGTGCCCATGGTCGCGACGAGGTTGCGGAAGCCTGCCTGCCAAGGGCCGATGACGTCGAGGTAGCCCTCCACGACGACGACCGTCCCCGTCTCCCGAGCCTGGGGGCCGGCGACATCGAGGGCGTATAGCGTGCGTCCCTTGTCGAAGATGTCGCTCTGGGGGGAGTTCAGGTACTTGGGCTCGCCATCGCCGAGGATGCGACCGCCAAGGCCGACAAACACGCCCCGGTCATCGGCGATGGGGATGATGACGCGGCCACGGAAGCGGTCGTAGGGGGCGCCGCTGGAGTCGCTCTCGTGGAGCACGCCGGCGGCGAGGGCGTCCTGATCGCTGTAGCCCCTGCCGAGCAGGTAGTCGCGCAGCAGGCGCCACTCGTCGGGCGCCCAACCGAGATGAAAGCGCTCGATGGTCTCGGCGTCCAGCCCGCGGGTGTCGGTGAGGTAGGCGCGCGCTTCCGCGCCGCCATCGCCGGCCAACTGCTGCTCGTAGAAGTCGACGGCGGCGGAGACGATGCCACTGAGTTGCTCGGCGCGGGTGCGCTGCTCGGCGGCGCGGGCGGAGAGCTCGACGCCCGCCTCCTCGGCGAGGATGCGCAGGGCTTCGCGGAAATCGACGTTCTCGCGCTTCTGGACGAAGGAGAAGATGTCGCCGCCCTCGCCGCAGCTGCCGAAGCAGCGCCAGGAGCCGCGATCGGTGAAGACGTAGAACGAGGGGGTCTTCTCGGTGTGGAAGGGGCAGAGGGCGCGCAGGTTGCGGCCAGCCTTCTGCAGCTTGACGGAGCGGCCTATGTACTCCGCCGGATCGATTCGCCGCTTGATTTCTGTGACGGCGTCCACGCCGGAATCCTACTACTCCTCCGGCTCCTCGGGCTCTTGCGGTTCGTCCGGCTCGATCGTGGCGCCCTCTGTCGGCTGGGTTCCGGAGTCCTGTCCGTCCGGCGGGACATCGACGACGTTGGGGTTGGGCACGCTGGCGGTGGCCACGTTGATGCCATCGATGAAGAGGGTGACGCGGATGGACTCGCCCGTCCGCGGGGCGGAGATGCCGTCGATCGTGGCGGAGTCGTTCTCCGCGATGGCCAGCGGCGAAATGGTCCGGGTGGTCGTCTCGCCGGGGACGCTCACGACGAGGCGGGCATCGTTGGTGGTGAGCTCGCCACCGTCGTTCTGGATCACCACGGAGAGCATCCCGCCGGTGACGCTGGCCCTGAGCGACAGGATCGGTCCCTCGGGCGGCGGCACCAGGATGAACTCGGTGACGTTGTTGTCCTCGTTCGCCTCGGCGATCGCGTCGTCGGGGTCGAGCGTGACGATGACGGTCGTCTGCTCGGTGATGGGCGGATCGAGGTCGAAGTTGAGGGCAGCGGTGCCGTTCGGCTCCATGGAGACGGTGAGGACCTGCTCGGCGGGACTGGCGGGCACGCCTTCCACGCGGACCACGATTGGCCCCGAGAAGGGGTTGGTCGAGGCGTTGGTGAGGGTAATGCGCAGGATCGTTCCGCCCTCGATCGGCTCGGCGTTGGTGGGGATGAAGTCGGGTGCATTGGGCGGGGGCGCAGCAGTCCCAGTTGCCGTGGGGGTCGGCGTCTCGGTGCCGGACACCTGGGTGGGGGGTGGCGGGGGGGGGCCGGCGGGGGCCGGGGGGGGCGCGCCCCGCGGGGCGCCGGCAATGTATTCGGGCGAGTTGTAAACGGCGCTGAAACCCCCC